>SLCY01000033.1 GCA_007125585.1 Bacteroidales bacterium | reverse complement strand
TACAGGCAGATCTATCAAAGGCGGGTTTATTCTCCCACGGGCCCGGTCAATTACATGTTTGTGCATGCTTTACAGGCAGATTCATCAAAGGCGGATTAATCTCCCCACGGGCCCGGTCAATTACATGTTTGTGCATGCTTTACAGGCAGATTCATCAAAGGCGGATTTATCCTTCCACGGGCCCGGTCAATTACGTGTTTGTACAGGCCTGCGATGTTGAAACGGCCTTTCGTATCTTCGTTCCTTCGTTTTAGGCCTTTTGTCATGCAGTGATACTTAACCGAACTGCTACCGCTGTTTTTCAGAAACGTTAATCTCTGTTAAACAACATGGGTTTTTTTGGATGAATTTACAGGGGCATTAAACCTTATGGGGCTTTTGTTGTCTTTTATGTAAATGCTGACACACTTGCATGCACCATTCATTGTCGAACCAATAAATAAAAGAACAAAATATGTTTAGGTTTATCATTCAATCGATACTACTCATTTTCCTTGCAGCGGCTCTTTTTTCGCCTGACCTTTATGCTGAGGAGCCTGAGGGGCAGCAAGGCCGGCGCCGTCCGGGGGAAGAAATGCCGGCCATCGGCAAGGTGTACGGGCAACTGTTTGATGAAGAACAAGATACGCCTCTGATGTTTGCCAGCCTGGTGTTGAACAAGGTGTCCGATTCAACCATGGTGTCCGGTGCCATCTCTGATGAAGAGGGGCGGTTCATGATTGAGGAAGTGCCGTTTGGCAGGTATTATCTGGTTATCAATTATGTTGGTTATCCCCGTCAGACGGTCAACGACATCCGGATCACTCCGCGTGAAAGGGAGTACGATGTTGGCACCATCCATATTTCGCCTGATGCTGCTGTCTTATCGGAGGTTACGGTGGAGGCTGCCCGTGAGTTGATGGAGGTGGGCCTTGACCGCAGGGTGTTTAACGTGGACCGCGAACTGACAGCCGTAGGAGGTTCTGCCCTGGAACTGATGGAGAATATTCCGAGCATTGCTGTTGATTTCGACGGCAATGTAAGCCTGCGTGGCAGCTCCAATGTCACAGTGCTCATTGATGGCAGGCCATCAACGCTCACCGGACTTACTGTTTCGGAGGCGCTCGAACAGATATCGGCCGAGATGATAGACCGTGTAGAGGTCATCACCAATCCTTCGGCACGTTACGATCCGGAAGGGACCTCAGGCATCATCAATGTCGTGCTCAAGGAGCAGCGCCGCCCGGGATACAACGGAATGGTGTCGCTAAATGCCGGGACAGCAGGAAGATACAGTGGTTCCGTCAACCTGAACTACCAGCTTAACAACTGGAACTTTTTTACCAACTACAGTGTGCGGCTGTCGGATATGGAGAGTTTTGGCAACAGCCAGCGACAGACCTTTGTCGGAGACATCCCCAATTTCATGGATCAGGACATTAACGGGAACAGGGGCATGAACTCACATAATGTTCAGGCAGGGGTGGACTATAATTTCAACCCCAAAACCATCCTGACCTTTTCGTCCCGCTACAGCAACTGGAACCGCGACATGGACAACGTGACTGAATATATGCTGTACAGGGATATTACAGCCCCCAACAGCATGTTTATCATGGACAATGAGACAGACATGCTGCACAACTCGTTTACCCACCGGCTTGATTTCCGGCGCACCTTTGATCAACAATACCGGGAATTGAGTGCGGACGTGTCTTTTTCTACACGCGACATGGACCGGGACCAAAGCTTTCTGCAGGAATTTTACGGGCAGGACTGGGACAGCCCCAGTGGGCAGCAGGTTCTTGAGAGGTCCCATATGGATGGACAAAACTGGTCTGTCAGAACACAACTGGATTATGTGCACCCGCTGGGCGAAGAAACCAAGTTTGAGACCGGTTACCGCATACAAATCAGGGAGATGGATTCTGACTTCCTCTTCGAAAACTTTGACCATGAAAGCAATAGCTGGCATAATAATGTGAATCGCAGCAATCATTTTATTTACAATGAGCAGATTTTCGCCGCCTATGGTATGTACGCCACCATGCTGGGCAACTTCAGCCTGCAGGCCGGTCTGCGTGCCGAGCAAACATTCGTTGAAGGGGATCAGCGCACCACCGGCGAATCCTTCAGCAACAATTATCTCAGTCTGTTCCCCAGTGCCCACCTTCGCAGAAGCTTTGAAAACAACCAGTCGGTGCAGCTGAGCTACAGTCGCCGGATAAACCGTCCGCACAACCGGTTCATAAACCCCTTTATGAGATATAACAGCGAGTATGAGGTGACCATGGGTAACCCACACCTGGATGCGGAATTTATCAACTCTTTTGAGCTGGGCTACACACGGTTCAGGGAATCCACCACCATCAACCCGAGTATTTTCTATCGGCATACCGATGGCATGATCACCCGGTACCGGTCTGTAACAGACACCATCCGGGGAATGGAGGGGAAAGATGTGACCGTGACCAATGTTGCGAACCTTAACAAAGGAGTTTCCTATGGTGCAGAAATGGTCCTTTCGCAACGGATTGGCAGCTGGTGGAATGTGAACGGGACCTTCAGTTATTTCAGGAACATCATCGAAGGCAGGGGGGCACAGATGGATGAGGAGAATGACAGCTATTCCTGGTCGGGCAGGCTTGTCAGCAATAAGAACCTGGGCAATGGCTGGAATATCCAGGTCAACGGTTTTTACCGGTCGCCGGTCATTATGTTGCAAGGGGAAATGGATGCCATGTATTCCGTAAATGCTGCGGTAAGAAAGAACATCCTGAGAAACAACGGTACGATCACGCTTAACTTCTCGGACATTTTTAACACCATGAAATTCAGCATGTATAATTACGGAGATAATTTTACCATGAATATGGAGCGCTGGCGCACCAGCCGTCAGATCACCCTGGGCTTCACATACCGCATCAATGAATACGACCGCCGGAGGGACCGTCAGATGCGTGACAACGACAACGGTCTCGATTTTGACGATTTTGAGATGTAAGGTTGTTGGATTTTGTTGCTTTACAGAAAGGGCTGCATCCAGATAATGATGCAGCCCTTTATTTTGCAAGCCGGCATTTGATCCCACCAATGGAAAAGGTGTATTGCTTTCTACTGGTTGTCAGCAATACAAGCGTGTTACCCATATCCTGAACCAGATGCTTCAACCCAGACCATGTTGCTCCGGGTCGTGGTATCCAAACAGTTTCTTTGTTTTGATGAATGCGGAAACATATTTGGGCACCATCTGTTCCCATTCCGGGTCGTTGTTTTTTATCTTTTGTAAAACGATGTGCGAAAACCATGGCAGGACTTCTTCGCGGTAACCGGGGATGTCGAGAATGAATTTGTTTGCGGTAAGATGGCGGTATAGGAATTCGATCTCTTTGTCAACGGGTATGTTTTTGCTGGTGAGGTTGTCGTCCCCTTCCTTTTCCCTTCCAGGGTAGATATAAACCCTCAGGTTGTTCATGAACAGCTTGCCGAAGGCTTCCATCATGCCTCCCTTCAGATGGGTGTAATACTGCTTGTGAACCACATTCCGGAAGGTCAGTGCACCGATCACCATCCGTATGTTGTTCAGCTTAAAGCGCTGAAACCATTCAGCCAGGCGGTAGAATTCCCTGAAGCTGGAGATCATCACATTCTGCCCCATGCCACAGAGGATATCCACCCTGTCGAGGAAATCCCTTTCATCGAACTCATCTTCCTGTATCAGGTTGTTGAGGGTGATCTCGCACAGGACCTCGGTATTTTTTTCCCTCTTGTCGTAACCCACTTCTTCTTTAAAAAGTGAAAACCCGGCTTTCAGCATGTCAAAGCCTACGTATGTAATTGGCCGGAAACTGCCTCTCAGCACCATCACATTTTTTTTATACAGCAGATCGGCAGGCTGCTGAACATTCCCGTGACGGTCGAACAGGGTGGCTTTGGTCATTAGGTTCTTTACCAATTGAACGGCCAGCAGGCGGTTGTCTACATAGTCAAGGTCCGGGCCGCTCATCCGTATCATGTCGATCTCTATCCTGCCATCGGAAACGTCTTCCATCAATGATTTTAAAAAACTGTTCGGGTATTTGTGGTAATAATAGCATGCATAGATCAGGTTTACGCCCAGCACCCCGAGGGTTTGCTGCTGGCGCAGGTTGTCATTCTCCAGAAGGCGCATATGCAACACCACATCGTTGGGCCTGGTGTTGGGTTGCAGTTGAAAGCGTACGCCGAGCCAGCCATGGGCTTCGTTGTCTTTCCGGTAGTTAAGGGTCGCCACCGTATTGGCAAAGGCAAAAAAGCGGGTTTCTCTGCCCCTGTCCTCCTTCAGCAGATCCACAAGGCTGTTGTACTCCCTGTCAAGCATCTGCAACAGTCTCTCTTCTGATACATAGCGCCGGGAAGGCCCTTTACCGTAGAGATAGTCACTGACGGACATGTCGTAAGCCGAAACGGTACGTGCCACTGTGCCGGAGGCACCACCCGACCGGAAAAAGCAGCGGGCCACCTCCTGGCCTCCGCCGATCTCAGCAAAAGCACCATATATGCTGGTGTCAAGGTTGATGAACAGCGCCTTGCGGTTGCTGTCCCACACCTCCCTTTCTATCAATGGTTCAGACATACTTAAAAATAATCAGGATTTATCGTCAAAATTTGTAGAATAACTCAAAAATAAACAAAAAAATTTTAATTTAGCGCTTTGATGTGCTGGTTCACCAAAGGTGTGAGGCGTTGATTGGTTGATGTATTGAGCGACGAAGCCCGGGCCGGGATCCGGGAGCGCCCCAGGAAACAGCCAAAAGCCCGGGAGCTTCGGACAATGGACAATCCGCTTACGGCATGCAAAATCAATCCTGGCAGATGACCAACAATTCAATCAATGATGAGAGATCCCGTCAAGAACATTTTAATTACAGGCAGCAAGGGCCAGCTGGGCCGTGAGTTCCAGGATTTGGCGGCCGGATACAGCGACTATCGTTTTTTGTTCACCGACAAGGAAAATCTGGATATCACCTCGGCAGATGCACTTGCTGAATATTTCAGACAGAACACAATTGATACTGTGATCAACTGTGCCGGTTATACGTCAGTCGATGCCGCTGAAGAAAATGTTGATCTTGTGAAAATGGTCAATGCCCGGGCTGTTGGGCAATTGGCTGAGGCTGCTGCCAGTGTGAATGCCCTGCTGGTGCATCTATCTACCGATTATGTCTTTGATGGTCAGAGCAGCAGGCCTTATACAGAGAGCAGTCCCGCCAATCCCCGTTCAGTATACGGGAAGAGCAAGCTGGACGGTGAGTTGGAGGTAATACTCAACGCAACACGCTCTGTCATCATTCGTACTTCCTGGTTGTATTCGCCATATGGTCAAAACTTTATGAAGACCGTACTGAGCAAGGTTAAACAAGAAAAAAGCCTGAAGGTGGTCTTCGACCAGGTGGGCACACCGACGTATGCCGCCGATCTGGCGAAAGCAATACTGGACATTTTGCCCGGCATGCCTGCAAAGATCCGAGGGGAGATTTTCAATTACAGTAACGAAGGGGTATGCAGCTGGTATGATTTTGCCCATGCGATCATTGAGACGGAGGGGTTGTATTGCAAGCTTGTACCTGTGCTTTCAAAGGAGCTCCAAACGGCGGCTTCCCGGCCGCACTACAGTGTCCTCGATAAGTCACGCATCAAGAAAGTGTTTGGAATAGAGATCCCACATTGGCGCGATGGCCTCAGGCGCTGTCTGGAGAAGATGTAATTTTTGTTTTGTACAGTTTCCACCATGGTATTCGCGGATTGTTGTGGTGTTCGCGGTGATAACCGAAGAAATAGCAGCTGAGCATGGCCCATGGATGGTTTTTGTGTTGGGTGCGTGCCCGGTGTGGTCCCATTTGTTCAGTGTGGGGCAGGCGGTGGGGCCAGTAAACCCCTGCCCAGAATAGCTGTAATGTCCCCAAAACGGCCGGCAAAGCCCAGTAAAGAAGGGCACGGGCCTCAGTGACCCCGGGAATCAGGATCAACAGATTGTAAAAGACGGCCATGACCACCAACTGGATGATCGTGACATACCGCCACATGAAAGCACCCCACCACCGCAAAAAATTCTGGGAATGCACATAATAGTCCGGGTCCTTCTCTGTGGCTGAATGTTTGTGGTGACGGCCATGGTTTTTCCGCAACCGCTTGTAATACATGCCTGCAAACAAAAAGGATGCCAGGTACCCGAACACCTTGTTCACCCATCTCTTTGCTGAGATGTTGCCATGCATGGCATCGTGGGCGGTGATGAAAAGGCCGGTAAACAGATAGGCCTGAATGAGTATGTGCAGGTACATCCAGGGGTTCACTGCCGAAACCGGAACATACAGAAGTATGTAAAACAGGTGCGCGCCCCAGACAAGGATGACGGAAACAGCGATGATTATGCCCATATCAAAAAAGGTAGTTACATTGCGAAGATAAGGAGAAAAGCTCAATGAATGGATCGCCCTGCAATGATTGTCTCCAAACAAAAACACGTGGTTGGGTGTTTATCAGTCATGGAAAAATACTATTATGCCTTGTTGCTGGCCGGCAGCATTGCTGTACCGTTGATGCGCAGTTTTGAGACCAGGGTGCGTTTCCGGGAAAAATGGCCTGCACTTTTTGCCGGGATCCTGGTGATGATGCTGGTATTTATCCCGTGGGACATAATTTTTACCCGTGACGGCGTATGGGCGTTCAACCACAGCTATGTCCTGGGTTACTATATTTCCGGCCTGCCCATTGAAGAATGGTTATTTTTTGTCATCATCCCTTATTGTGTGGTGTTCACTTACGAGGTGTTCAGGTATTTCTTCCCCCGTTTTGTTTTTCCTAAAGCGGCTTTGGGCACCACCCTCTTTTTGGGTGTTTTGTTTCTCATCCTGGCTGTTTTCAACACCGATCGCATCTACACCTTTGTGGTGATGCTGCTCGTAGCCATCCTTGCCCTTTTTCAGCCACTGGTCCGTTCGCACAAGACCTGGTTGTCACACTTTTTCCTGACCTATGTTGTCATCCTGATCCCTTTCGTGATCATCAACGGTGCGCTTACCGGCATGTTCACCGAGATGCCGGTGGTAAGCTACAATGATGCTGAGAATCTTGGGATACGCATATTCACCATTCCGGTAGAGGATGCCGTCTACCTTATGGGGATGATGTTTATCGTACAGATGGTTTATGAATGGGTTCGCCGCAAGTGACTTTGCAGACTCCTCTTTTTTTTGATCATCATGCCGGAATGCGGAAATGACGAAAGGGTCCTTTCATTCTATGGGTTACGCCCCTAACGACCTCCTGGGTTACCATCCCATCATAAACAAGCTGCGACAATGCCCCTGGCACCGGTCCGGGAGGCCATCTTTCAGGTTGGCGGCTACAGCGGCAGTGTCCCTGCGATGAGGAAGGTGGCGGCAAAGGCCACGATGGCGTATAGTTCGGGGAATACGGCAAGGATCAGCGTATTTCCGAACACATCATGTCCTGATCCGATGGCGGCGATACCGTTGGCGCATACCTGTCCCTGACGGATCCCTGATAAGAGCCCAACAAAACCCAGTGCCAGCCCGGCGCCAAAGATGGCTGCGGCGGTTGCCCAGGTCATGCCTGCAACGAGATAAGGGGAAAGGATAAAGTAGCCCATGAAGCCGTACAGCCCTTGCGTCCCCGGAAGTGCGCTCAGCACCATGTAATTACCGAAGGCCTCGTCGTTTTTCTTTAAAGCGCCAATGGAGGCATTGCCTCCCATGGAAACGCCAAAGGCACTGCCGATACCGGCCAATCCGATCATCAATCCAATGCCTGTGTAAGCCAAAATAATTGCATCCATAATGTCAAAGTTGTTTAAAGTGATACGTTATGTGATTTTTTTAAATGGATTATATTGTTTCCCGCCACCGGTAAAGCCGGCGTTTTTGTAGAATTCTACAAATGTCAGACGCATGGGGTGTACAAAAGCGCCCAGCCCCGACATGAATAGGTTGATGCCATGTCCGATGACCAATATCACCGTCATGATGAGGATGTTCAGCACCGGGATGCTGCCGCTCATTTCCACGGCAAGGCTGTTGAATACGAATCCGAGGATGGCGCTGGATATTCCCAGTGCAAACAGACGGATGTAGGAGAGCAGGTCACCCAGGATGCCGGTGACCATGTTGTAGGTGTTCCACAGTCCGAGTCCAAAGTTCATCAAGATGTTTCTGTTGAGGTTGTTCAGCAGCAGGATCATCACACCGCTGACCCCGAGAACGCTATATAGTGCGGGGTTCAGGTCCGCAAGAGGGATGTCGGCCAGGTGGCTGATGCCATACAGGGCGATACTGCCTGTCAGCAGCAGTATCCAGCCTGCCGTGCCGACGGCATGCTTCCAGCCGAACTGTTTGGTCTCATTTATGGCTTTCAGCACCAGTCCAAAAATGATTTGTATCCCGCCCAGGATCAGGGAGAGGTAAAACAGCAGCATATTGATGTCTGTACCCTGTTGCTCGAACCCTGCGGCCAGGTCTTTGTATACAGGCAGGCCGGTCTCGAAAAGCGGGATGCCGAAGAAAACCCCGGAGACAATGCCAAACATGAAGGTAGACACGCCGAGGTAGAACACCAGTCCCATGATCTTCTTCAGTTCCTTTCTGGCCTTCTTTTTCAAGAGCAGTGCGGTAACGCCCATCAAGATGCCATAGCCGGCATCACCCAGGCAAAAACCGAAAAACAGCATATAGAAGGGAGCAAAGAAAGGGGTCAGGTCCAGTTCGTTATACTTGGGCAAAGAATAGAGGTCACCCAGCATTTCAAATTGCCTGGCAAATTTTTTATTCCTGAGGAGAATGGGTGCCTGGTCCTTTTCCCGTGCCTTCTGTGCCATGTAAAGGATATTGTTCTTTTCCAGGTAGGCAAGGAGGGTTTCTTTTTTCTCGTCGGGCACCCATCCTTCGAGCAGCATCACTTTATCCTCTGCTTGCTTGTCAGTGTTTTCCACCGCCTTTTTGAAGTCGACCGATTCTTTAACCTGGTAGCCATAGTTTTTTATGGCTTCCAGGCTTTTGACGGCGTGGTTGTCCAGTTCCTTGTTGATGGCTTGCAGGTCCTTCTTCAATTCTTTCTGGTAATGCATCAGCTCTGAAAGCGGCCTTTCCGGCGGACGAACCTCTTCTGCGTCAATGGCGGGTTCTTCATCGCCTTTTTGAACAAGGACGAAATAGACCTGGCCGGCGTGATGGCCAATTGTCTCGATAGGATACTGCGCATACCATTCATCGGAAAAGCGGCTGGCCGGCACGCTGTAGAATCTTACAGCAAGACCTTCTTCCGACAGTTTTTTCAGGGTTTCCCTGGAGAAATCCCCCCAGGGCCGCACATGGCTGATCTCTTTCTGCAGCAAGGTAAGCTGCTGATACTTTTCTTCCAGCTGGTCATACAGGCTGGACACTTCTTCAAATGCATTTTTGCCTTCAGCGGCCCTGCCGGCAACCTTTCCTCCCACATCACGCTTGCTGAGCTTTTTAACCACCGACTGGACCTCTTTGATCAGATCGTATTGCTCCCGCACTTCATCAGATACATCCTCCTGTTTCTCGATAAGGTGCACTACACCGATATTCCTGACATTGTCGAGAAAGTCATGGTAATCCTGATGGAATACCAGAAAAGAAAACTTATGCATTGGAACGATCATACGCTTGCCTCCGATTCCTGTAGTCTGTTCTTAACAATCTTCTGTGCTGCTTTGGACAGGTTTTCTTCGTCTTCCAGGTAACGTTTTATTTTGAGAATGGCTTCTTCAAAGCCAGGGATCTGCACTTTCTCATAAAGGTTCACCTTTTGGGTGGTCTTTTTCCGGGCATGGTCCAGCAGCTGCATCTTCTGGTAATAGACCTCCCTTTCCAGGGCGGTGATGGCCAGTTGCTTGACGATATGGATGCCATCAAGGGTCCATGCCGGCTTGTTAAAAAGGCTGAACTCCCTGATTGAGAACCTGACGTCATCAAGCACCGGCGTTTTGACGCCGGCGATCTTTTTTACTGACAGGTCCACATCTTCAATGTGCACCAGCTCGTTGTCGAACTCATCCCATAATGCGATGGCGTGCTGGTATTCCTGCAATTGCTTTTCCAGTTTTTTGTCAAACGTTTCGGCCGTTTCCTTGGCTTTTTTCACCTCACTGCGCAGGGCAGCCTCCTTGTTCTTCAAGGTTGGCAGCGCCTTCTCGCGGATCTCAAGCTGTTTCTTCAGGCGTTGAAGATATGTCTTATTGTATTGAAATTTAATGGCCATGTGCGAAACGGTCTAAAGAGAAATATTGGAAATGTTCATTCACTGTTCTTTTCCCAGTACTTGTCAACAAAATCTTGTTTGATGCCCACCTCTTCGGGTTTAAAATGCTTTTCGAACAGTCCGTAGGCGGTTTCCAGCATGGCATCGGTATCGATATTCACGTCGATGGCCAGGAGTTTATCCGCATATTCTTTGGCAAATTCCAGTGTGCGCTCATCATAGTCGGTAAGGTCGAAGCCATTTTCCTGTTTTGTTTTGGCATTGGCGGCATCGGCATACAGTCGCACGGCGGCGTTCATCACCTGGGGGTGGTCTTCCCTGGTCTTTTTGCCGATCACCAGCTGCTTCAGGCGCGACAGGCTGCGGAAGGGGTCGACGATCACTTTGCCGATGTCGCTGTCTTTCCTCAGGAAGAGCTGGCCTTCGGTGATATATCCTGTGTTGTCGGGAACGGCGTGGGTGATATCGCCGCCCGACAAGGTTGTCACGGCGATGATGGTGATGGATCCTCCATCCGGGAACTGTACCGCTTTTTCATACAGGCGGGCCAGGTCAGAATAAAGGGAGCCGGGCATGGAGTCTTTCGACGGGATCTGGTCCATGCGGTTGGACACAATGCTGAGTGCATCCGAATACAATGTCATGTCGGTGAGCAGCACCAGCACCTTCTCTTTTTTCTCTTCGGCGAAATATTCAGCGGCGGAGAGTGCCATGTCGGGCACCAGGAGCCTTTCCACTGGCGGGTCTTCTGTGGTGTTGATAAAGCCCACGATGCGGTCGAGGGCCCCGGCGTTGTCAAATACATTTTTAAAATACAGGTAGTCATCCCTGGTGAGCCCCATCCCTGCCAGGATGATCTTATCGGCTTTGGCCCGCAGGGCCACCATGGCCATCACCTGGTTATATGGCTGGTCGGGGTCTGCAAAGAAGGGGATCTTCTGGCCGGTGACCAGGGCGTTGTTGAGGTCGATGCCGGCGATGCCCGTGGGGATGAACTCCGAAGGTTGTTTTCTCCTGACCGGGTTCACACTGGGACCCCCGATCTCCCGTTCCTGCCCCATGATCTCGCCGCCCTCGATGGGTTCGCCGTAGGCATTGAAGAAGCGTCCGGCAAGGTCATCCCCCACTTTCAGTGTAGGTGCTTTCCCGGCAAAGATCACCTCTGCGTTGGTGGCGATCCCTTCGGTACCACCAAAGATCTGCAGGGTCACCATGTCGCCCATGATCTTCACCACCTGCGACAGGCGGCCGTCGACTATGGCCAGCTCATCATTCCCAATGCCCCTGGCATTGAGTGAGACCGTAGCTTTGGTAAGCTGAAACAGCTTGGTGTATACGCGTTGAAACGCTTTTGTGTCCTTTTCCATTGCTCAGTATACTTTTCCTTGTTTGTGATTAAGCCTTCACTTCCTCCTTCTCCTTTTCAGGTCTTTGTTCCTTCAGGATCTTTTCCAGTCCTTTTTCATTTTTCTTGAACTGGTCCGAACCATATTCGGAATAGTTCATTTGTTTCAATGCATTGATGAGCCTTTTGAAATAGGGGCCCACATGTTCGAAAGAGTCAAACGAAAACGACTTGTCGACAATCTCGAGTGTTTTTTGCAACATGTAGTTTTGTCTTTCCAGTGAAGTTGATGCATCCACCTTGTCGAATGCGTCCTGTTGCAGGATGACAAAGTCGATCAGCTCAGATTTCCAGTAGCGGATATGATAGTCAAGCGGCACGCCATCGTCGCCCAGGATATTGATCTGTTCGTAGGCTTCCTTGCCTCTCAGCAAGATGTCTTTTGCCTTGAACACACTATCGGTCCAGTTTTCAGCGATGTTCTCGTTGAGGTATTCTGCTATTTCGGTGTACTCAAGGTATTTGGAGTAGCTATCGATGGGGTCGATGGCCGGATAACGTTTGCTGTCGGCCCGTTGCTGCGACAGTGCATAAAAGGCGCGGGCCACTTTCTTTGTGGATTCGGTGACGGGCTCTTTGAGGTTCCCGCCGGCGGGTGACACGGTACCGATAAATGTGATCGATCCGGTTTCATCGTTGGGCAGGTAAACGAACCCGGCCCTTGCGTAGAAGTTGGCGATGATGGCCGAAAGGTCCATGGGAAATCCGTCAGGCCCCGGCAGCTCTTCCATGCGGTTCGACATTTCGCGGAGGGCCTGCGCCCAGCGTGAGGTAGAGTCGGCCAGCAGCAATACTTTCAGTCCCATGGCACGGTAGTATTCTGCAATGGTCATGGCGGTGTATACCGATGCTTCCCTGGCAGCTACCGGCATGTTGGAGGTGTTGGCGATGATGGTGGTACGTTCCATCAGTTTGCGGCCGCTGCGCGGGTCTTCAAGTTCAGGAAATTCTGTAAAGAGCTCCACCACCTCATTGGCACGTTCGCCACATGCGGCGACGACCACCAGGTCGGCTTCTGCATTCTTTGACAGGTTATGCTGAAGAACGGTTTTGCCCGATCCGAAGGGCCCCGGAATAAACCCGGTGCCACCCTCTGCCATGGGATTCAACGTATCCATTACGCGGATGCCTGTTTCCATGATCCTGAAAGGGCGCGGCTTGCTCTTGTAGGATTTGATGGGCACCTTTACCGGCCATTTTTGTACCATGGTCACCTCGTGGTCTTTGCCATCCTTGTCTGTTAGAACGGCTATGGTTTCTTCCGGCTTGTATTCGCCTGCACCTTTCATGCTTTTTACAGTGTATTCGCCCGAAAACTTAAAGGGGACCATGATCTTATGTCGGATCCAGTTTTCTTTTACTTCGCCAAGCCAGGAGCCGGCCACCACCTTGTCGCCCTTTTTGGCAATGGCTTTGAATTTGAAAGCCTTATCCATATCGAGGGGTTCGGTATATTGGCCCCTTTTCAGAAACACGCCCTCCATCTTATTCAGGTCGTTTTGAAGTCCGTCAAAGTTTTTTGATAATATGCCCGGGCCCAATGTAGCCTCGAGCATGTGTCCCATGAATTCGACTTCAGTGCCCACCTTCAGGCCACGTGTGCTTTCAAATACCTGGATGTATGATTTGTTCCCAACCACCTTGATCACCTCGGCCATCAGACGGGTGTCGCGGTGCTTGATATAACAGATCTCATTCTGGGCCGTCGTCCCCTCTGTTTCAACAATGACAAGGTTGGCAACAATGCCGGTCACATTCCCAATTGTATTCATAACGTCCTATTTTTCTGTAAATGTTTCAGGTAATTTATAGCTGGACTGCAGCTCTTTCAGCAATTTCCTGAACAGCTCGTTGCTGTGGTCCTTATCTATGCTCAACCACCGTTCTATCATGCCCAGCTTGATCACAAAGGCAAGGATCTTTTCTATGGTAAAATAATGGAAGAAGGTCTCTTCATCAAGGTAATTCCACTTTAGCTCATCGATGGCCTGCTCCCTCTCCCTGACGTCTTCTTTTTTGGAGATGGCAGTCAGCTCTTCCACGTAATCCAGTTCGTTACCCAGGCCAAAATCGCGTGCATGGCTCTTGCGGATTGTCTCAGCGATCTCTCCTGTGCCAATGATATGATTCCCGTAAGGCACTTTATATTTCCGGGCAATCAGGGCTGCCATGATATTTGTCACGTTCAGCTCGAACTGAAACCACGCACGCAGGAACTCATTATGTTCATTTTCGATGACCTCATCGTAAAAAAGGGTTGCCAGTTCATCCTCAGGGCTCATGTCGGGGTACAGCGGATCTTTGTCCTTGAAAGCCGTGATGAAGCGCAGCATGTAACCTGGCAGGTCAGAAGGCTCCTTGATGTTTTCTTCAAGGCGTTCCCTTGAATAGTTGCCTCTTTCAACAAACGGCCTGTCCTTCTTTTCCAGCAGGGTAAGCAGGTTGACGTTGTCGAAGGGCAGAAAGAGTTTTTCCGCCAGCAGAAAGTCTTTCGGGTGCAGCTCCGCACGCAGCTCTTCCCTGAAAGCAAGCTGCCCTGATGCCAGCTTGTGTATGTCCAGGGTGATGTCCTGGAGCCCTGCAACCAGATAATAATACTTACGCTTCACGTGAAGGTGTTTTGTTTGTTGCTCATTTTGCCGCGCCTGTTGGCTTGTCAAAAAGAAATTCAATCAACCTTGGGCGCATGTACATTTTAAAGAAGTGGTCAAAATCCTTGTCAGAGAAAGAAACGAGGTATCCGCCATCTTTCGGCCCGATCTTAAAACCTCCTTTGATCTTTTCACTGAAGTCGATCTTAAGCCCTTTGTCTAACAAGTCTTTGGCCTTGCTCTTGAAAAATGACCCGAACTCTTTTTGTCTGTCTTTTGGCAGGAGCACAACCAGGTCGACATTGTCAACGCTTTCGGGGTCCCAGTTTTTGACGATGGTTTTTATGATATCGCGGGTAAAACCGGCATCTTTGAAAGCCCCCTTTGTTTCCGGCTCAATGGTTTTTGCCTGGATCAGGTTGATCACCTCCTGTTTCAGATCGGATATTGCTTGCCGCGCAGACAGCTGCAGTTCGTTCAGTGCATTCTTTTTCAGGTCTTCGGCTTCCTTTTCTGCCTTCTCTAGCGTGCCGTCAGCATCCTTTTTTGCCTTCGCCAACATCTCTTTGGCTTTTTTGTTTGCCTCTGAAAGAATCTTTTCAGCTTCTTTGTTGGCCTTATCTACGCCTTCCTTTTAGATCTTGTCGGTGAGCTCCTGAAGTTTTTTCTGTATGGCTTTGGTAATTTATAGGATCCTTTTGTCCAGTCAAGTCATTGGGTTAACAACGTGGCAAAAATAGAAAAAAATGCCTTCAAAATAACAGATGTCCGGCATTTTATAATTCTCTCTGAAAACCAGATCCGCACAATTTGCCAACCCGCTTAAGGGGCACAAATGTACATGTTATTTTTTTTGTAAAATCACACACAGACGGATGAAAAACCGCTCAAGGTCTTTCACCCGGTCGTTGCTTGTTTATTTATGTTTATCATTTGTCAAAAGGTCAGAGAGGTTTAAGGGTTTAAAAGTTTAAAAGTTTAAGGGTTTAAAAGTTTAAGGGTTTAAAAGCCAATAGTTTACAGCCAATGCCCAAAAGATTCGTTCCATCGTTCAATCGTTCCATCGTTCTTCCGTCATCTGTCAACATACAAAATGCTGGTGTTTTTTTTACCGGAGAAATATAATGGATTTGTGGCTTGTTGCAACATTCACAACGCTTTGTTTTTCGCGGTTGGCGGTGTGCGATCCGGGGCATGTCAGTGGATGTTGAGCGGGCAAAAGAGATGCGGGCTATAACAACCAATAAACAATTCTTGGTTTTTCTGTTAAAACGGGAAGTCGTCTGTATCATCTTCCCTGGGGCCGTCAGCGTCGTCGATGGGGACCGCTTCTTTGTGTACCGGCAGCCCGGTCACATAAATGGCTTTAAAGGGTTCGGTAGGGCATGCATATTCGCACGCACCGCACCCGACGCAAAGCTCGGGATGGATCTCGGGGATGAACAGCCCTCCCTCATAGGGTACCATCCGGACGGCCTTTGTCGGACAGTGTTCGGAGCATGCTCCGCAGTCGGTACGGTCTGCGGTGACTACACAGCTTTCTGCCAGAAACCTTACCTCCCCGATCCTGATCCGTTTTTTCTCTTCTTCGCTTTGTTTGGTGATGGCTCCCGTCGGACAGACTTCGGTGCACTTCACGCAATCGTAATTGCAAAAGTTCTTGTGGTAATCGAGTTTGGGCTGCATGAAGCCTTCGAGCCCAAATTCAAAGAATGAGGGGACGATCACTTTTGTCGGGCAGGCGCTGACACAGAGATAGCAGGCGATACAGTGGCCAGTGAAATGTTTGTGGCTGAGGGACCCAGGCGGTGTGACCGGCTTTTGTGACTCGACCGGGATCATCCCGGGCTTGCTCATTCCCTGTGGCCTGGCGGGTTTCGATATCAGGGGGATGCTGAGGATGCCGGAAGCCAGCATCATCAAAAACTGCCTTTTGCCTGAACCTTCTTCTCCCTGGTGTAGCGTTTTTTCTCTTTTCGGCGGAACTGCATAACGAATCCCTTCATTGGGGCAGGAAGCGAGGCAGTTGAAGCAGTTGATACAGCGGCTGTGGTCAACATGCCTGGTCTTGCTGTTGAGGCATTCTGCCTTGCACACCCACTCACACCGGCTGCAAAACGTACAGGCTTCGTCGCTGAAAGTGATCTGGTAAAGGGGTTTGCCCGTGAAGATGCTTAGTATGCTGCCCACCGGACACAGGGTGTTGCAAAAAAGACGGCCACGCCAGGCTGCCATCACCACAATGGTGAGAAAGATGGCTGTCGATATCAGCACGACGTCCCAGGGCAAGGCATGCATGGTCATGGGTGACAGGATAAAAACATCAAAACGTTCCAGGCTAAATGCCAGTGCATTATGAAGCCAGATGTATGCTGGCTGAAAAAGGCTCGCCGACAGCTTGCCAAAGTTGGCGTAAGGGTCAAGCAGGTTGACCAGGAACATACTGCCTGAAACCCAGAAGATGATGGTGGCGGAAAGCACACCGTATCTCAGTATCCTTTTACGGTTCGATGTAAAGTGGAAACGTCGCTTCTTTTTTGGTTTCAAACGTCTGGCGATGGCGATGACGATGTCCTGGAAGGTGCCGAGCGGACAGATGCCGGAGCAATAGATTCGGCCAAACAGCAGGCTGAGGATCATGACAAGGATGAACCCCAGTGCAGTGATACTGAAAAAGATGGCAAAAAAGCGCAGCAAGGACGGCAGGAACTGGAGCCGCAACAGGATGTCGGCAAGTGTGCTGAAGGGTTGAACCTGTATCCCCAGGAACAGGAAGAGGAGAGCGAAAAAAAACAGCAATGATATGACGAGCCTTATCTTTTTCAGGTGGGCTGTTCTCATGGTGTTGGGGCTTATCGGGCCTTAGGAGGGCCCATCATCATTTTTTTGTTTGTATCACCGTTACAATACGACCCGTTGGATGTTGAGTGCATCCAGGTTGGTTGTCCCGATGTTCATTTCTGCGCCGATACGCAGGTGTCCGATATCATTGGGTTGGTGGCCAAGCAGCATCGCGCCGGCTGCATCGACGGCCACTATGTCGGAGGAGACAAGGAGGCTGCGCATTCGTGTAAGGTCGGCTTCAGACGTGCCCCGCGGACCGTTTCGTGTCATTACCAGGTAGGCATCTACGATGTTGAGGTCAGGCTTCCGGTACAGGCAAAAATCTGCAATGCACTGGTGGAGGTCGTTGCGGTGCCAGAAGCGACGGTCCCACACAACGCCCATGAGGTTTTTCATGGCGATGGTAACGGTTGTGGAGCCATGGTGCTTCAGCACGGGCACATTGATAAACACATCGCTTTCTCTCAAGCGGTCAAACACTTTTGCTGAGGTGAGCCGCCTTGCCCCGGGGATACTTACTTCTTTATAATACCTTTCCATGTGTGCGTGCAGCATCTGGCCGCCTGCCCTTCGCACCGCAGCAGCAACGCCGCTGTTTTCATAGCTCCTTTCCCAGTTGTCGCAGGTGTTGTCGAAGACGAGCACACGATCTGCCCCAGCCCCAAGACAGTCTTCCACGATGGCAGCCACAAGGTCAGGATTGGTGTTGGCCGCCCGCTCCGGCGGCACGTCCCAGCTGGCATTGGGCTTCAATGCAACTGTCTGCCCGGGCCTTACATATTTTTCCATGCCTCCCATCTCCTTCATGGCCCGCCGGTACATCTCGACAACTTCACCGCCGCGGACAGCAACCAGATCATAGTTGCCCGCCCCGCTCCGTATGCTGCGCGATGCAAAGAGCGGCATCCTGCCAATGGTAGAAGCATATACACTGCCCAAAGCCGAATAAATGAAACTTTTTCGCAAAAATTGACGCCTGTTCATGAGTGATGTATTTTTTTGTGTTCATGTCTCTTGACCAACGGGTCAGGGATTACATGGCTTGCGGCGCAAACACAACCAGCCCCTTTTTGGTGCATGATTCCGGGGATGCACCCTGTGTACTCCCGGTCCGGGATTTTCCACGTTCATTTCATCCAATATATTGCATCCAAACATGCTGTACATTTTACATGATGACCGACAACCCGGTTGTCGTCCCGGCCTCCTGCCTGAGGGTTTGCATTCACCTCCCCCTAGCGGTCCCTGAGCATCAGGTAGACATAAAGACTGAAGGCCATGGAGGTAATCACTTGCAACATCAGCGGTGTTCCAACGAGGGGTTCGGAGGGCAATACCGTTATAACAGCTAAATATTTCAATCCATAATACAGCAGCTTGCTGGCCCATATGCTGATGAATATTGCCCCCAGGCGGTGCATCCGTTGCACAATAGCATAAAACACGAATACCATGGCAACGAGTTCAACTGCAATGAGGCCGGATTTTACGAATACAGGATGGGCAGAAAGAATATAGGAGAAGAACGGCAATGTCAGAGCCAGGATAGTTGCATTCTCCCGCCTGGTGTGCACCATCGCCAGAATGACCATGATCCGCATGGGTTCGAGCATGTACAATTTGATGCTCAACATGTGTGAAATGGTCGGTAATAAATAGATAAAAGCCAGTGCAAACAGATCCAGCACAATGGTCCTGATATTGACCCCTGACAGTTGGCCAACTGCAATCGCTCCTTTGTTGAACATGGCGGTATGGTTTATTTTCACTGTTTCAAACCAATGACCAGCAAACCGGTTCATTGGCTTTATCATCGTCAAAAATAATAAAAAGATACGAAAAGCTACATATGTACAGTGATGTTTTATCCCAGATTGGTCATCTGGGTTCTGTGGCGAGAATTATTACTGATGGCACCCCTGCTTTGTAGTCAGGGGTCAGAACCATTCCCATTTGATAGCAGTTGCAATAGTGCGCCGGTTGCCACCGGTCAGCGGGGATGTTCAACGGCCGGTGTTCTATTGCCGGCTTCTGGCATCCATTGCAAAGGGGGGGGTGCCTAAAATGATTCAGGTTTGAAACCGTTAAGATCCAGAAAGAATATTTGTTTTACAGGAGAAATGTTGTATTGATTAACTTTGCAGCATGATCATTCTGGGCAACTGCATTCTGTCGGATGCGCTTTACGAGGAACGGTTTGTTTGCGACCTGCTTGTATGCAGGGGCGGTTGTTGTGTAGAAGGGGATGCCGGGGCCCCTTTGACCGGGGAAGAGACTGCCGTGTTGGAAAAAATTGCAGGCCGGGTTGCACTGTTCATGATCCCTGAAGGCATTGCCGCTGTCAACGAGCAGGGTTTTTGGGTAACGGACGATGACAGGGAGCTGACGACCCCTTTGGTAGGGGGTAAGCAGTGTGCATATGTTTTTTACGATGACAGTGGCATCGCAAAATGCGCCATTGAGAGGGCCTATGAGGAGGGGCTCATCGACTTTCCAAAACCCATCTCCTGTCATTTATATCCTGTCCGCATACAAAAACACCCGAATTACGAGGCCCTCAATTATCATAACTGGCCCCTGTGCGATTGCGCCCGTGCCCGGGGTGACAAACTGAAGGTAAGGGTGTACCGTTTTTTGGAGGAAGCCCTGGTGCGCAAGTATGGCAGAGCGTGGTACGATGAGTTGGAGGAATATATACGGTATAGTTATCAGGAGGGGCCATAAGGGTGTCAACGGCTGTCATGCCGGATATTGCATTGCGTTTTATTCGTTGACAGGAATATATTCAACGGCCCGTTTTATCCGCCGGATCACCTCATCTTTTCCCAGCACCACCATGACCTCTTTCAAGTCGGGCCCTCGTCCGGCGCCAACCAGGGCGAGCCGCAGGCCGGGCATGATCTTGCCCGCTCCCGTGCCGCTTTCCTCCATGAATGAATGGAGCGCATTCTCGATATTGTCGAGGTCGAACGTTTCGATGGGCAGCAGTTTTTCCGCAAGCCGGAGCAAGGTGTCAGGGGTGTCGGCTTTCCACTTCTTTTTGGCGAACTTTTCATCGTAGATGGCTGGGGGCTGAAAAAAGAAG
The DNA here is from genome assembly GCA_007125585.1 of Bacteroidales bacterium. Classification (GTDB taxonomy): domain Bacteria; phylum Bacteroidota; class Bacteroidia; order Bacteroidales; family UBA7960; genus PUPG01. Next base: position 30,746 of record SLCY01000033.1, on the reverse strand, counting down.
GAACCTTCTTCCCATAGTTCATGAACAAAGTTGACACGTTCCTTCAGGAGGGAGGTTATTTTAACAACTTTTTCTTTTGCGGGGAGCTGTCCCTGTTCTTTCAGCAGGGCCTGGAATTGTACGGCTATGTCCTCCACCGGTTTTTGTTGCAGGTATTGGTGGTTGAACCATTTGGCTTTTTCCGGGTCGAAGCGGGCCCCGGCTTTGCTGACTCTTTCCAGGGAAAATGCTTCGGTAAGCTCCTTCATGGAAAAGATCTCCTGTTCGGTACCGGGGTTCCATCCCAGCAACGCGAGCATGTTCACGAATGCTTCGGGAAAATAGCCGGTTTCCCGGTAGCCTGCTGCCACTTCTCCGGAGGCCGGATCTTTCCATTCCAGGGGGAATACCGGGAATCCCATCCTGTCACCATCCCTTTTGCTTAGTTTTCCATGGCCGTCGGGCTTCAGCAGCAATGGCAGGTGGGCAAACTGAGGCATGCTTTCTTCCCAGCCCAGGAAGCGGTACAACAAGACATGCAGGGGTGCCGATGGCAGCCATTCTTCGCCACGTATCACATGGGTGATGTTCATCAGGTGGTCGTCAACCACGTTTGCCAGGTGGTATGTGGGCATGCCGTCGCTTTTGAACAAAACCTTGTCGTCCAGCAACCTGCTGTTGACTGTTACCTCACCGCGAACCAGGTCACTGACCGCGACCTCTTGGTTTTCGGGTATCTTGATACGCACCACAAACGCTTCACCGGCGTTCAGTCGTTGCGACACTTCCGATTCAGTCATGGTGAGCGAATTTGTCATCCCCATGCGGGTCTGGCTGTCATATTGGGGGTTGCCGCTTTTTTCAGTCTCGAGCCGCTTACGCATGGCATCGATCTCCTCCGGGGTGTCAAAGGCATAATAGGCATGTCCGCTATTGATAAGCTGCAGCGCATACTCTTTGTAAAGGGCTGTTCGTTCCGACTGGCGATAGGGGCCATAAGTGCCTTCAATACCGGGCCCTTCATCCCATTGCATGCCACACCAGTTCAATGACGCTTTGATATAGTCCTCTGTGCCCGGGACAAAACGCTTCCGGTCAGTATCTTCTATGCGCAACACAAAGGTGCCGTGGTGTTTTTTTGCGAAAAGGTAGTTATACAAAGCCGTACGGACTCCCCCCATATGCAGGGGGCCTGTCGGACTGGGTGCGAATCTCACGCTTACGCTTTTCATGGTTTATCGGTTTTCATTGAAATTACCCCTGCGCTGTTTACATATTCCTCCCATTCCTGCAGCATTTCATCTTTGATGACCCTGGGGAACTTGTTCTGTGCACCTTCTTTGCCTTTCATGCGCATCCATTGATAGAAGGCCTGTGATGGGAGCACTTGCACGATAACATCTTTGATGGCTGCGATGCGTTCCACACGGTAGTCGTCATTCAGTATTTTCAGGTTTTCATCGATCTTCTTCCTGAGGGTTGCCGGCTCCACCTCGCTGTCTGTGCCAACAAACCATTTATGGGCGAACATGGAGCCATGCTTAACGCCGGCAACGGTAAACTCACGAACCTCAATATTGAGCTGTTCTTCGGCCATCTTGACAGCTGTATTCATGTTCTCAACCGACATGTGCTCCCCGCAAAGGTTCAGAAAGTGTTTTGTACGTCCCGTGATGACAACCTCATTTTTTTCCAGGTTCGTAAATTTTATCACGTCACCGATCAGATACCGCCATGCGCCGGCACATGTGCTCAGCAACAATGCATATTCCCTGCCCTCTTCAACGTCCTGGATGGTAACGGTGTTCACCTTGGGACGCAGGTTGCCCTGGGCATCAAAATTATCTGAATCGAAGGGGATAAATTCAAAAAACAAGCCATTGTCCAGCATCAGTTGCATGCCGTTGGTATCGGGACGGCTTTGAAAAGCAATAAAGCCTTCCGATGCCAGGTAGGTTTCAATGTATGTCAGGGGTTTCCCAAGCAGCTTTTTGAATCCCCTTGCATATGGGCCGAAAGAAACGCCGCCATGAACAAAGATGGACAGGTTGGGCCATATCTCATGGATATGTTTCAGCTGGTAATGGTCAATGATCTTTTCCAGAAGGATCTGCCACCAGGCGGGCACACCAACGATGATACCAATGTCCCAGTCTTTGGCTTTGGCAATGATCTCGTTGAGTTTTGTCGGCCAGTCCCTCTCCTTTGAGATCCGTTTCCCTGGTTTGTAAAAATGCTGAAACCAGAAGGGGATGTTTTTGGTGGTGATGCCTGACAGGTCTCCTTCAAAATAGGTGCCGTTGTATTGCAGGTGGGTGCTGCCACCAAGCATCAGGATCCCTTTCTCATAAAATGTTTTTGGGAATTTGAACCGGGCAAGTGAGAATATCTGTTTCACACTGGTTTTCTTAATGGCTCTCAGCATGGTGCCGGTAACAGGGATGTGTTTGCTGGAAGCCCCGGATGTTCCTGAGCTCAGTGCAAAATACTTTACCCTTCCCGGCCAGCAAACATATGGTTCACCGTTGAGCGTTCTGTACCACCAGTCTTTGAAGATATCGTTGTAATCGTGGATGGGCACCTTTTCTTTGAAGCTGACAATGGGGTCTTTGCTTTTCAGGATGTCGTGAAAAGCATAATGCTCTCCAAAGGCAGTACTGCTGGCTTTTTTAAGCAGTTTTTTCAGTTCTTTTTTCTGTGCTTTGCCAGCATGTCTGGTTTGAAAAATAGCGGGCATTTTGCTGCGAAGCTCGATGGCACGCTTGATGATGGAACCTAAAATAGGCATGGAAGATATATTTTACATGAATGAATATGCTGCCAGTGTCATGTCAACGCTACTTTTGCCGGATCCAGCCTTTCACTTCTTCAGGTTTGGGTGCGGGGATATCCAGCTTCAGTTTTTTACGCAGTCCGCACAGCTGGTTGAAGACCTTGTTGGGGTTGGCCTCCTTCAGGGTTTTCATGTCGTTGTAGCCGGCCCTGGAAATTAACGTGGCCCATTGTTCCGGGATGCCTGCCCTGATGAACTCTTCGTTCCCGCCGGGGGTTGTGCCTGCTTTTTCCGGACGCATCTGTGGAAAGAAAAGCACATCCTGTATGCTTTGTTTGTTACAAAGTATCATGGCCAGCCTGTCGATGCCGACACCCAGTCCTGCTGTCGGTGGCATGCCGGTTTCAATGGCTTTGAGAAAGTCCTCGTCCAGCATCATGGCTTCCGGGTCTCCCCGCCGTCCAAGCTCCAGTTGCTCCTCAAGGCGCGCTCGCTGGTCGATGGGGTCGTTCAACTCACTGAAAGCGTTGCAGATCTCCTTGCCGTTGCAGATCGCCTCAAAGCGTTCCGCCAGGCCGGGGATGCTCCTGTGCTTCCTCGCCAGGGGCGACATCTCTATGGGATAGTCCGTGATAAAGGTCGGCTGTATCAGCAGGGGCTCGCACTTATCACCGAAGATCTCGTCGATCAGCTTTCCCCGGCCCATGGTATCGTCGGTTTCAATCCCGATGTCACGGGCAAACACCTGCAAGGCCGCCTCATCCATCCCGGAAACATCCGTGCCGGTAAAGTGTTCTATCACTCCATACATGGTATATCGTTTCCAGGGACGTTCAAAGTTGATGGAGTGGTCGCCGGCAATGATGCTGGTGCTCCCGTGGAGGTCCAGCACGATCTTTTCAACCATCTCTTCCACCAGGTCCATCATCCATTCATAATCCCGGTAAGCCACATACAGTTCCATCTGGGTGAACTCCGGGTTATGGAAACGGCCCATGCCTTCATTGCGGAAGTCTTTGGCAAACTCAAAAACGCCATCGTAGCCACCGACAATAAGGCGCTTGAGATAGAGCTCGTTGGCAATACGCAGATACAGTGTTGTGTCGAGCTTGTTGTGATGGGTCTTAAAAGGTCTGGCAGCTGCCCCGCCATAAATGGGTTGCAAGACCGGTGTCTCCACTTCAAGGTAGCCGCGGTCGAGCAGAAAGTCGCGCATGCTCTGGATCAGGCGTGCACGCTGGCGAAAAACCCCTTTGACATCGGGATTGACGATCAGGTCAAGGTGGCGCTGACGGTAACGCTGTTCGGGGTCGGTAAATGCATCATATACCTTGCCGTCTTTCTCCTTTACAACGGGCAGCGGGCGCAATGATTTGCACAGAAGGGTGAACTCTTTGACATGGATGGTGGTTTCGCCCATTTTTGTGGTGAACACGAAACCTTTCACCCCGATGATATCACCGATGTCGATCAGACGCTTAAAGACGGTGTTGTACATGGTCTTGTCTTCGCCAGGACAGATTTCGTCCCTGTTGAAGTAAAGCTGGATCCGGCCGCTGTCGTCTTGCAGCTCTGCAAAAGAGGCACTGCCCATGATGCGGCGGCCCATGATACGCCCGGCAACCTGTATGTCCTGGTATAAGCTGTTGTCAGCAGGAAATTTTTCCAGGATCACTTTGGCCGTTGCACTGACCGAATAGGTCCCGGCAGGGTAGGGGTCGATGCCCAGTTCACGGAGCTGTTCCAATGCCTCCCGCCGGATGGATTCCTGTTCACTTATCTTCATCTGTTTATAATTTGTCAAAAGGTCTAATGGGTTTTAACAGGTGTATCATCTTGTTGATCGTTATGGAAGTGCAAAGGTAAGGAAAAACTGTTTGCCTGACTGCCGCATCATCCCAATTCGAGCCTTTTCATGGCAAATCATTATTTTTGCAACATCGGATCCAAATGTTTTGAAACCCCAAGGTTGTGGCCAGGAAAAAAAAGAAAGCACTCCCATTGCTTGAGAAAGTTGAGATCACAGGTGTGGCGGCCGAGGGAAAGGCTTTGGCGAGGGTTATGGACAAGGTGTTGTTTGTTCCTTTTGCCGCACCGGGTGATGTGGTCGATGTGCAGGTGAAGAAGGTGCGGCGGAACTATATGGAAGGCACGATAACCCATGTCCACCGGCTCTCAGCAGAGAGAACAGAACCATTCTGCTCCCATTTCGGCACTTGCGGCGGCTGCAAATGGCAGCACCTGCCGTATGCCAGACAGCTGGCACTTAAGCAACAACAGGTCGCAGACTGTTTGCAGCGCATCGCACGCGTTGATCTCGACGGTGTGGATGTTTTACCCATCGCCGGATCAAAAAAAACCACCTTTTACCGGAACAAGCTGGAGTTCACCTTCAGCAACCGCCGCTGGCTGTCGCATGGGGAGATCCGATCCGGACAGGAGATCACCGAAATGGAAGCCCTAGGGTTTCATATTCCCGGACTTTTTGACAAGGTGCTTGACATCAGAAAATGCTGGTTGCAGCCGGATCCTTCCAATGAAATACGCCTGGCGGTGAAGGCATTTGCAAAGGATCACAACCTGCCGTTCTATGACTTGCGTGCGAATGAGGGATTGCTGAGAAACCTCATCATCCGTTGTACGCCCGCTGGCCAGGTGATGGTGGTGATGGTGTTCGGCAAAGAGGACAGGGAAGCGATCCAAAAGGTGATGCATTTCATTGGCCGGCGTTTTCCCGCGCTGCATTCTTTGGTCTATATGATCAATGACAAGCGAAACAGCAGCATTGCCGACCTGGACCCCTTGATTTACGAGGGGGCGCCTTTCCTCGAGGAACATATGGAGGACCTGTCGTTCCAGGTCGGGCCGAAGTCTTTCTTTCAGACCAACTCAGCGCAGGCCTTCCGGTTGTATTCTATTGCAAGGGATTTTGCCGGCCTGGACGGCCAGGAGGTGGTTTACGACCTGTATACGGGTGCAGGCACCATTGCCTGTTTTCTGGCTGCCAGCGCAAAAAAGGTGGTGGGTATAGAGTACGTGGATGAGGCGGTGACCCTTGCACGCAGCAATGCACAGTTGAATGGGATAGACAATACCGCGTTTCTTGCAGGAGATGTAGCGAAAATGTTCAATGAACCACTGATGGAAAAATACGGACACCCGCATTTGATCGTCACCGACCCGCCCAGGGCAGGAATGCACCCAGGGGTGGTGGGGCAGATCTTGAAAAGTGGCGCAGAACGGATTGTATACATCAGTTGCAATCCCGCCACACAGGCCCGCGACATCGAAATGCTGGGCAGTCGATACCAGGTACAAAGAAGCCAGGCGGTGGATATGTTCCCGCATACACAACATGTGGAGAATGTTGTGCTGATGACCCAAAGGGAGCCCGGATCATAAAAAATACGGACATCATGCATTCATCCCTTACTCATAATGTGTCACCCTGGTTTTTGTTTTCTTTTTTGGGTAATTTTGTTTGCCGATGTGATCGCATCATGCCATTTTTTAACCCGCTACTCAACACCCATGCCCCTCTCTCACCGCCAATAATCCATCCTATCTATGGTTCAATCTATCAGCATGCAAGTCTTTGGAAAGGTTCAGGGTGTTGCGTTTCGCTATTACACCAGGGAAAAGGCTGTTTCGTTGGGGATAAAAGGATTTGTAAAAAATATGCGTGATGGCAGTGTCTATATTGAAGCTTGTGGAGAGCAAGATGGGATGAAAAGATTTATTGAATGGTGCAGGCATGGCCCTGCCATGGCCAGGGTAACCCATGTTGAGATACAGGAAAAAGAGGAACATGTCAGGGCCGATACATTTACTGTCCGATAATCCCTGGCCGGTCAACAGCCACATATGCCAAGGGAGGATGGAAGAACGAAGGAACGATGGAACGAAAGGCAGTTTCAACAGTGTGGGCATCTGCAAACACGCAAAAGGCCGGGCCCGTGGGGCGGACAAATCCGTAATTGATCGGGCCCGTGGGGGGATAAATCCGCCTTTGATGGATCTGCCTGTAAAGCATGCACAAACATGTAATTGACCGGGCCCGTGGGGCGGACAAATCCGTAATTGATCGGGCCCGTGGGGGGATAAATCCGCCTTTGATGGATCTGCGTCAAAAACAAGGCCACTTCAGCAGGGCGGGTATCTGCAAGCAGGCAACGAGCACGGCAGTAAAAATCTGGAGAAAAACCACCATACGGTGGTGCCGTGCGGCTTTGCCTGCGCAGACTGAAGAGGCCGTGGTTTTTAGCAGATGCATCAGAAGCGGTGATCTTTCTTTTTGGTAGCTTTTTCTTTGGATGGGAGCCAAAGAAAAAGTACAATGGAAAAAACCAGATAAATAAACAAGCAACGACCGGGTGAAAGACCTTGAGATTTTTATCATGTGTCTGTGTGTAATTTCGAACGAAAAAAATTCATGTATATTTGATGTCATGTATTGATGGATCAATCCACAACAACCATTCTGTCATAAGTCATGGAAGACCCTGTTCTGCCGGAATGATGGATGGTATAAAAAGACACGTGAAATGAGAAACACAATAGTATGTATGCTTTTATTAACGATGGCCATGGCTTGTGGCCCGGGGCGCAAGCCTGACGACGCTGAGCCGCCGGTGGCTCCGAGGCACGAAAAGCAGCTGGTGATCCACGGCGACACCCGGATAGATCACTATTACTGGATGAACGACAGGGAAAATCCTGACGTGATTGCTTATCTGGAGGCGGAGAACGATTATCTGGAAACACAGCTCGCACATACCAGGGAGTTGCAGGAATGTTTGTATGAGGAGATGAAGGGCAGGATAAAGCAGGACGACCAGTCGGCGCCCTATTATGAGAACGGATATTACTATTATATCCGTTATGAGGAGGGAAAGGAATATCCGGTCTATTGCCGGAAGCCCGGCAGCCTGGAAGCTGGGGAAGAGGTGATGCTGGATGTCAACGAGCTGGCCTCCCCGCATCCCTATTACAGGGTAGGAAGGGTTGACATCAGCCTTGATAACCGCTGGATGGCATTTTCCGTCGACACCGTCGGGCGCCGGCAGTATACCATCATGGTGAAAGACCTTGCTACCGGCAAGGTTTCCCCCACAGGGATCAGCCATGCCGGTGGTGATGTGGTTTGGGCCGCTGACAACAACACTTTTTTCTACACCTCCATCGACCCTGAAACATTACGTTATTATCAGATCTACCGGTATAACTTTTTCGATGGTGAAGGTCCCGAGCTGGTATATGAGGAGGAGGACCACACATTCTATTATCTTGGCGTGTCGCGAACCAAAGACAATCGATACCTGATGATCACGGCCAATGCTACGTTGAGTAATGAAATATGGTTGCTTGAAGCCGACCGGCCGCAGGGAGACTTCAGGGTTTTTCATCCCCGGCTTCGTGACATGCGTTATCGTGTGTGGTCTTACAACGGGAAGTTCTATATACTGACAAACCATGAGGCTGAAAACTTTCGGCTGATGGAGGCCACCGAAGGACAAACCGGTATCCGGCACTGGCAGGAGGTGATCCCCCATCGCGGGGATGTGCTGCTTGAGAACGTTGAGCTGTTTGATGACTACCTGGTGGTTCAGGAACGGGAAAGGGCCCTGCCCCGGATGCGCATCATCAATATGGTTACCGGCGACAGCCACCATCTGCCTTTTGAAGAAGAAGCCTATACTGCATATATCGGCATCAATGCCGAATTGTCGACGCCTGTGTTGCGCTTTAACTATACTTCACTGACCACGCCGATGACCACCTATGACTATCATATGGAGACCGGGGAGTTGTCCCTGGTGAAGCAGCAGGAGGTGGTGGGTGACTTTTCTCCTGATGATTATGAAACCAGGAGGTATTATGTCAAAGCGCGTGACGGGGTGGCGGTCCCTTTGACCATTGTGCACCGGAAAGGTGTTGACCGCGACGGCACCAACCCGCTGCTGCTCTATGGTTATGGCTCTTATGGTTCCAGCGCCAACCCCCGTTTCAATGCAAATGCGCTCAGCCTGCTTGACAGGGGCTTTATCTATGGCATTGCACATGTGCGGGGCGGACAGGATATGGGACGGCAATGGTATGAAGACGGCAAGCTCCTGAACAAGATGAACACCTTTAACGACTTTATTGACTGTGCTGAATTCCTTGTGGAGGAAAATTATACCGGGCCCGAACACCTTTTTGCCTCCGGGGGCAGTGCCGGTGGCCTGCTGATGGGAGTTGTTGTCAACGAAAGGCCCGATCTTTTCAAAGGGGTCGTTGCCTCCGTGCCTTTTGTGGATGTGGTGACCACCATGCTGGACGAGTCCATTCCGCTTACCACGGCAGAATATGATGAGTGGGGCAACCCCAATGACCCGGAGTATTACAGATACATGCTTTCGTATTCACCCTACGACAATGTTCGGCGGCAGGACTATCCAAACATGCTGGTCACATCCGGCCTGCATGATTCGCAGGTCCAGTACTGGGAACCTACCAAGTGGGTGGCCAGGCTGCGGGCACACCATACGGGAGACGCCAGAATCTTGTTATATACCAATATGGAAGCAGGGCACAGCGGTGCCTCGGGTCGTTTCCGGAGACTGAGGGAGCAGGCCAGGGTGTTTGCCTTCATCCTTGACCTTGCTGATAAACACTGACTTTTTTGTTAACTAAAACAACTGTATTATGAAACGGTTTGCATTTGCTTTATTTTCCGTCATGATGGCGGCAATGGTAATTTCCGCCTGCCAGCAACAAACAGAACAACGGTATGAGACCCGCTGGGCCGGTGAAACCATGGAAGAGATCCTCGACAACATCGAGGACCAGATTGGGGGCTTTGACCAGACCATGATGGAGACCAATTATCGATACAATGAGCTTTACTGGGCCGGTCAGGATGAAAACTGGGGTTATGCCGGATACCAGCTTGACGAAATGCTTGGCAGCCTGAAAAAAGGTTTTGTCCGGCGCCCTGAGAGGGAAGCTTCTGCTGCGCAGTTTGTCAACACGTCAGTGCCCCGGCTGATGGAAGCCATTGAAGCGGAGGACAGGGAGGCTTTCCTTGAGCTCTTTAACAGAATGGCTGCCACCTGCAACACCTGTCATGAGATGGAAGAGGTGCCCTTTATCCAGGTCATCATCCCTGAAAAACGAACCAGCCTCGTGAAGTTTTGACAACCGTTACGAAAATTGCTGTTACCGGTCCCGAATCTACAGGGAAAAGCCTGCTCTGTGAGCAATTGGCCGATCACTACAACACCCTGTATGTCCCTGAGTATGCAAGGGAATATGTGGATTGTCTCGACCGGCCCTACCGGAAGGAGGATATCCTGGTCATAGCAAGGGAACAGGTTGCCAGGGAAGCGCGTGCAGAAGCTTCCGCCAATGGATTTTTGTTTTGCGACACTGAATTGATTGTTGCCAGGATCTGGGAAAAGTATAAGTACGGCACCTGTCATCCATGGATCCTCCGACAAATTGAGCAGAACAGGTACGGCCTTTACCTCCTGTGTGATATTGACCTGCCCTGGGACCCGGATCCGCAAAGGGAATACCCGCATATGCGTGGATTTTTCTTCGACTGGTTCCGGCGCGAACTGGATGGCCATGCATTCCCTTACCGTATCATCAGCGGAAACAAGCAGGAACGGCTCGATAATGCCATTGCTGCAATAGATGCCTTTTTCAATACCGGTTGACCATGGCAGCAGCAACGTTTCAAAAACACTTGCAGCTTCACCTGGTCGTCATCCTGCTTGGATTCACGGCCATCCTTGGTGCCCTGATCACCATAGCCGCCATTGACCTTGTATGGTACCGGATGCTTATGGCTTTTGTGGGACTGTGGGTGTACTTTCTTGGACGCAAGATCCCCTTCCGGCTTTCTTACAGGAAAATTTTGCCCCTGCTGGGCATCGGCACGGTGGTGGCCCTGCATTGGATCACCTTCTTTCATGCCATCAATGTCTCTAATGTGTCGGTCACCCTGGGTGTATTTGCATCCACCACACTGTTTACCAGCTTCCTTGAACCCATAACCCAAAGGCGGCCTATCTTCTGGCTGGAAGTTTTCATTGGCCTGGTGATCATCGGAGGGATATACCTGATATTCCAATATGAGTTCCAATACCTGGAGGGCATTCTCTACTCTTTGTTATCTGCCTTGCTGAATGGGTTGTTCGTGGTATTGAACAGAAACATCAGCCTGCGCCATCACCCCACTGTCATCAGTTTTTATGAGATGATCGGGGGGTTTCTGTTCATTTCATTATTCCTTACTTTCTCCGGTGGGTTCACCGTGGACTTTTTCCGTGTTTCCACCTCAGACCTTTTCTATCTTTTGCTGCTTGGCTTCATATGCACTGCTTATGCTTTTACGGCCATCGTGCATGTGATGAAGGTGTTGTCGGCCTACATCGTCGTACTGGCTATAAACATGGAGCCTGTGTACGGCATTGTGCTGGCCCGTTTTTTCTTCCCCGAGGCCGAACGGATGTCGGGCGGCTTTTACCTGGGGACCCTCATCATCCTTGTCTCCGTGTTCAGTTATCCGTTCTTAAAACGAAAATTCCGCAAAGAAACGTTTTGAATCATTCTTGTTGGCAAAAGCGACAAAGGGTGGGTTGTGCAGGTCTTCTTTGGTGTATTTCAGGGGTTCGCCTGTGTGCAGGTCGAAGATGTCACCCCCGGATGCTCTCAATATGGCGTGGCCGGCGGCGGTATCCCATTCGAAGGTGGGGGTGAAGCGCGGATAGATCGTGCTTTGTCCTTCGGCCAGGTCACAGAACTTCAGGGAGCTGCCTTTGGCGTAAGTGGTGATGCCGCTGTGCCGCGCTGATAGCTTTTCTACAAGTGCCCGGGTCTTCGCGTCAGGATGGGAGCGACTGACAGCCACTGTGATGGGTTTGGCGTTGCTGGCTGGTTGAATGGTTGACATGAACCTTTCACCGTTTCCCGGACTTTCCGGCTGCAGCCCAGGGTTCTGTCCGAGTTCCCGTGTGTCATTGATCTTTTGTGGCTTGTGTTGCACAATGCCAAGCCAGGCCATGTGCATCGCGGGGGCCGTAACGACACCCATCACAGGTTGTTGTTTGTGTATCAGCGCGATGTTTACCGTGAACTCGCCGTTTTTTTTGATGAACTCTTTGGTGCCATCCAAAGGGTCGATCAGCCAATAATAGGTCCATGATCTGCGCTGAGCATGCGCCGGCAGGATGTTCTCCTCGCTGACAACCGGCCATGCTGTCCGTGAAAGCCGTTCGCATATGATGGCGTTGGCCCGCCTGTCAGCACGGGTAATGGGGGTGCCATCCGGTTTATCCGCTGCATCCAATGTTTCGTCAGCCACCTCCATGATGGCAGTGCCCGCCTCAAGGGCCGCCGTCAGGGCAATGCTTTGTAACTGTTTGATCTCGTGATGCTGCATTGCTTCCCTTAAGCGTCGATATTGGCGTATTTGGCGTTTTTCTCGATAAACTCCCTCCTTGGCGGTACTTCGTCGCCCATCAGCATGGAGAATGTACGGTTTGCTTCGGCGGCGTTTTCGATATCCACCTGGCGCAGTTTCCTGAATTCAGGGTTCATGGTGGTCTCCCACAACTGTTCGGCATTCATCTCACCCAGGCCCTTGTATCGCTGCAGGTGAACCCCTGTTTCTTTGCCGTTGCCCGAAAATTCAGCGGTGATCTGCTTCCTTTCTTCTTCGTTCCAGGCATAGCGTTCATCCTTTCCTTTTTTTATGAGGTAGAATGGCGGGGTGGCGATGTAGACATGTCCAAGCTCTATCATCTCTTTCATGTACCGGAAAAAGAAGGTCAGGATGAGGGTGGCAATATGGCTGCCGTCCACATCGGCATCGGTCATGATGATCACCTTGTGGTAGCGGAGCTTCTCGATATTGAGTGCTTTGCTGTCTTCCTCGGTGCCTATTGATAACCCGAGTGCGGTAAAGATGGTTTTGATCTCTTCGTTGTCGAAGATCTTGTGGGGCATGGCTTTTTCCACGTTGAGGATCTTTCCCCTGAGGGGCAGTATGGCCTGGAACTTTCTGTCGCGGCCTTGCTTGGCTGTTCCCCCGGCCGAGTCACCCTCCACGAGGAATATTTCGCATTTTTCAGGGTCGTTCTCTGAGCAGTCTGACAGTTTGCCGGGCAGGCCGGTATTGCTCAGGACATTTTTGCGCTGTACCAGCTCCCTGGCTTTCCTTGCGGCATGGCGTGCGGTGGCGGCCAGGATCACCTTGTTGACGATGGTCTTGGCGTCGCGCGGATTCTCTTCCAGGTAATGGGAAAGCATCTCACTGACGGCCTGGTCGACGGCGCCGCTCACCTCGGAATTACCCAGCTTGGTCTTTGTCTGTCCCTCAAACTGGGGCTCAGCCACTTTAACAGATATCACGGCGGTGAGCCCTTCACGGAAGTCGTCGCCGTTGATCTCAAACTTCAGCTTGGCCAGCATGCCCGACTTCTCTGCATAGGTTTTCAGGGTGCGGGTGAGTGCCCTGCGAAAGCCGGCCAGGTGCGTGCCACCCTCTATGGTGTTGATATTGTTAACATAAGCCTGGACATTCTCGGTGAAGGATGCATTGTACTGCATGGCTACCTCCACAGGGATGCCCGTTTTTTCAGAAAACATGCAGATGGGACGCTCAATGAGCTTCTCCCGTGTGTCGTCGAGGTATTCTACAAACTCCACCAAGCCCGCATCAGAGAGATAAACATCCTTGAGCGGCTGTCCGTTCTCATCACGCTGCCGCATGTCGGTGAGTGTCATCTGAACACCCTTGTTGAGAAAGGAAAGCTCACGCAAACGGTTGGTGAGGATCTCGTAATTGAAATGGGTGACTTGAAAGATGCTTTTGTCAGGGGTGAAGGTTACCTTCGTTCCCCGTATCGCTGTTGTGCCGACGCGCTTTACGTTATCGAGGGGGACGCCCTTGCTGTATTCCTGGACATGGATGTTTTTGTCGCGGTGCACTTCCACCGTCATGTGCTCTGACAGGGCGTTTACACAGGATACGCCAACACCGTGCAGGCCACCGGAAACCTTGTAGGTGTCCTTGTTGAACTTGCCCCCCGCATGGAGCACCGTCATCACCACTTCCAGCGCACTTCTTCCCTCTTTTTCATGGGTGTCGACAGGGATCCCCCGTCCATTGTCAATAACTGTGACAGATCCATCTTCATTGATTATCAAATCGATCTGGTCACAATAGCCGCCCATGGCTTCGTCGATCGAGTTGTCGAGCACTTCGTAAACCAAATGGTGCAGCCCCTTGCTGCTTACATCCCCAATATACATGGCAGGCCGCTTCCGGACAGCCTCAAGTCCTTCCAGTACCTGAATGCTCGCGGCATCATAGTTCATCTTTTCAAGTTCAACGGGCTTCAATGGTGCCTTCATAATTATCGTTTTTCCTCTGTTGGTATAAATTGTTTCTGCAGATAAGAGCCCTGCGTGTTTTTTGGCTTTTCAAAAGTAACAGGCAAAGATAAGCCTTTTTGCCGACTTTTCCTATAAAAAAAACCAGCAGGGCAGGTGTTATAACTGTCTGAAATAAAATAGGTTAACCAGTGAAAAAAAGTAAGGGGTCAACCATTGTAAAAACCGGGGTTTAAAACGAGTACGAGACACCGCCCAGGAAGCTGAACCCATGGGTGGGATAATGCAGCCATCTTTCGTAGGATTCGTTCTGCATATTGTAGAAATTCAGGAAGACGGCAAGCAGTTTGGTATAGCGGTATTCGATGCCCAGGTTGGCGTCCACGTAGAAGTCGTGCAGCTTTGCGGCTACTGGCATAAAGGGTGGCCTGTCGGGCATTATTACACCATATGCCTTATCGCGCCCGTACAGGTCGGCAGTCAGGATGATCTTGTCCTGGATGCTGTAAGAGATGTTCATCGACACGAGAAAATCCGGTTTGTGCCATGCTTTCTGCTGGTTTTCAAGGGTGTAGTCGAAATAGTCGCCTCTGAGGCGCAATGAGAAGCGATCGCCGAAAAGGGAAAACAATTCGGCATGGAGGTGGATCTTTTTTATGTTGTCGTATATTACATGGAAAGGCTGGCTCAAGGTCCATTCTCCCTCCTTGGCTCTGATGATGATCCCATCGGCATGGATGGCCCTGCCAAAGAGGGGATAGTTGTCCACATTGCTGTGTGTGAGTCCCACCTTAAAGGACAAGACATCGCCAAATGATCCCCTCACGCCGTAGTCGATTTCTGAACGGACGTTGGTGAGTGCCATGTTGGGTGATGGCTGTACAAAGGGGTTTACTGCTGAGAGTTTCCGCCACGATTGTTTTTCCGTTTTGCCGGAAACCGCCATGTGGGCAACCAGGTACCCGGGAATGAGCTCCATTTCCAGTCCGGCGAGGGGATAGGCCCTCAACTCGTAGCTGGCGTTGTCGTCTTCCACACTCAGGTTGGCCCCCAGGTGAAACTGCAGCCTGTCGATGGTGGAATGAAGTTGTGGGCGGATGCTGTATATCCCGGTGTTTGATGTATCGGTGGGATTGTTGTGATGGTAGTAATCTGCACCCATGTCCATCCGGAAATATTGCCTGTCGGCGATATCAAAGGGGTCGGCGCCGATCTTCCTGCCGAGATTGCCCTTGAGGCTGAAATGATGCTCGTTGCCGTCGTGCCTGTCGCTGAGCCATTGATGGCCAATGCCTGCATGGTATTGCAGTTTTGAAACATCCGCGTGAGTGCTGCCAAATCCTGCCCGGGAAGACAGAAACTCGTATCGCTGGCGGATGTCGCTGGCCCCTGACAAGGTGGCAGGCAACACATCCGGTGCCCCATCAGGCCAGATCATCCCATCATGGGTGCCATAATAGTGCACCACTTGCCTGTTGTAAAGGAGATCAGTTTCCAGGGCATTATTCCTGAAAAAGCGGGTACCGTAAATGTTTGCTTTGTTTTCGCTGTAGACACTGTGGGGATGATCTTCTGTCCCGCTCCCGGAGGAGAGATGTTTCAGGTGCACGCCCAGTGCATATTGGTTGGATCGCAGCGTATTGTAGAACCCCTCGAAGTAGGGGGTCTGATAGCTGCCGTATCCGCCTTTTACATGACCACGGTATAGTTTGGACAGGGGTTCTCCCCGCATGCGTGCCGGGGTGATGGGGTCTGTCTCAAACTTGCTGGCGATCTTTTGTGGTTGTATGCTGTAGTCAAAATCCATTTCCACCCGCAGGGTGTCTTCAATGGCGGGGTTGACATTGATCTTGAAGGCATCTGAGATCGTCGGTTCATAGGGTGCTACCACCTGGATCTCATCGATATCCAGCACCCTTTGTGCATGCAATATGCTGCAGGAGAACGTCACTATGGCCAGCAGCATAACAAAAGCTTTCAATGAAATTTGTGTATTCATCATGCCAACACGTGTTTTTTTATTCTCTTTCACCAAGTTCAATTTCGATGGTATCTTTTTCCTGACGCCTTTCCATCATCCGTTCCTGTTCGAGGATAAACTCCAGTTTGTTTTCTGCCTTGATGCGCAGGTCGTCGTCCTCAACGTTTTCGATGATGCTTTCCAGGGTGTGTTTTGCCTGGAAGGTGTTGTCTGTTTCGATGTACAGGTCGGCCAGCAGCAGGAATGTTTTTGCCAGCCAATGATCGTATGCCGACAGTTTGTTGATGTATTCAAAGATCTGTTCCTCGGCCTCTTCGTAATTTCCTTGCCTGAAAGTGATCAAAGCCAGGTTATACATGGCTTCTGCAGCGCGCCGGTTTTCAGCGATCTCAACAACCTGCTGAAGGGATTCCCTTGCCACGGCTGTCTGCTGGACTGACAGGGCTGACAGGCCGCGTACCAGCAGGGCCTCCTGTTCTTCCTCCTGCGACAGTTTGTCGGTGTTCAGCACGGCATTTGCTGCTTCCATGGCTTCCTGGTGCCTTTCCATGTGCACCAGGCAGCGCATTGTTCCCTTTCGTGCCACAAGCAAATTGTTGCGCACCTCTGCCACCTCCTCCAGCTGATGGTAATATGGTAGGGCCTCTTCGTAATTGCCCTGGTTGTATTCAATGCCGGAAGCCCTGAGCAACGCGTTTTCAAGGAACTTCGACCGTGGCCTGTCAATGACGAATTGATAGCCCTCCAGGGCGCGCTGTTGTTCATTGGTGCGGAAGAGGCATTCTGAACGGTAATATTGGGCGTTCACCGCAAAGATCCCTCCTGGAAAGCGGTCAAGATAGTTGTTGAAGCTCTGGATGGCCTGGGCACAGTCGCCCTGCATGTAACGTTGTTCAGCGGCCTGGTATACCAGCGAGTCTTCCTGTGCCGTGGTAATATCGGCAATGCCTATCTCTTCTGTAAAACGGACAAACTCCTCCACACGGTCCAGTCCAACATAGATCGTACGGATGGAAGCCAGGGCTTCTTCCGCCTGGGTGGTGCCCGGATACTGCTCAACGACTGTCTTGAACATGTCGAGGGCCTTCATGTCTTCATTTTCGTTGTAATAGATCAGGCCGGTCTTTAACATGGCACTCTGGGCATAGGAACTGTTTGGATGCTGGTCGATCACCTGGTAAAAGAAGTCTTTTGCCCGTGTGTTGTTGTCCAGTATCAGCCAGGTATTGGCTATTTCGTACTTGCCATCATCGATGAATGACGACCGGGGGTAATCGGTGATCAGGGATTCCATTGTGGAGATCTTCCGGATAAAGTTGCCGGTGATCCCGTAGACCAGGCCTTTTTGAAAGACCGCATAATCGGTGTCGATGACGTCCAGGTTGATGGCGCGGTTATAGAAATCCATCGCCTGATGGTACTGTTTTGTGATAAAATAGGCGTCGGCGATCCGCAGCACGGCATCGTTTACCATCCGGGGGTCTTCACCGGGGGCGGCGACATATTTCCTGAATGCGGGGATGGCGTTGCTGTATTGTTCTTTCTTAAAGTAGGCATACCCGATTGAGTAGTTGGCCTGAGGGTAGAGATCCAGTGAGGAGGCGCCCGGGGTCACCAGGAATGTTTCGTGCCTGCTGATGGCTTCATCGTATTGTCCCTGGCGGTAGTGGGCTTCCCCCATCCAATAGATGCTTGATGCAAGGATCTCGCGGTTTTCGGTATATTGCTGTGCCTTTTCAAAATGGGCGATGGCATCCCGGAAGGCGCCATTGTTAAAAAGCTCCACCCCCCTGAAGAAGGTGACCCGCTGGTATGCTTCACGAAGCCTGGGGGTGTCGAGTGATACTTGTTCAAGCGAGGTGAGTGCATCTTTGTAGTTTCTCGTGGTCAGATACAGGTCTGCCAGGTAGCCCAATGCTTCTTCTGTCCTGGGTGATGCGGGATATTCTGAGACATACTTCTGAAAGGACAGAATGGCTTCGTTGTGTGGGTCATACGACAGTTCAAACGACAGAAGGGCGTAGTTGAAGAGGGATTCCCTGGCGATATCTTCGATGATGCCGATCTGGTGTGCCTGCATAAAGGCATTGCGCGCGAAGCGTTTTTGGCCGGTCTTGATGTAGGCGGATGCCAGGTGGAAGTAAGCATTTTGTGTCATCTCATCTGCCTCCGTGATGGCCCTTTCCAGCTGGGGGATCGCCTCTTCCATCCTCCCAGTCATGTAAAGAGCAAAACCCAGCTGGTAGTGGTCTTCCCTGCCGGCGGCACCCCTGCCGTGGTGGATAAACTGTTCCATGTAGGGGATGGCCTCAGCGTATTGTGATTGCTGAAAGTGTGCCTCCCCTATCAGCCTGGCGATCTCGGCCGCACGCCGGGGTGTGGATTCTTCCAGCAGGGCGGGGGCATGCTCCAGCAATGCGTCGTAACGTCCTTGCAGATAATAGATGTGCACGATATAATAGGGCACCACAGGGCCAAAATGCCTGTCGTCTGTCAGCTGCTGAAAAGAACGCATGGCAGCATCATAATCGCCGGTAAGATAGGCCACATGTCCGTGGTAATAGGTTGCCGGTCCATAATAGCTGGATGTTGCATCGGTGATCTGACCAAACAATTGGCGGGCTGTGGCAAGGGACTCTGTCATGAAGTGGCTGTATCCCTTTTTGAAGACAAACTCATCCCTTCTGTCCCTGTCGATGTCGCGCGGCACCAAACGTGCATACCAGGTTACCGCTTCATCATAGTCGCGCTGCCGGTATTTGATGTTGCCCATATGGAACCGGGCTTGTTTTTGTCCATGGTGTGCTGGGTGGTCTTCCAAAAATGACAGCAGCAAGGTCTCGGCGTCGGGATTGAAAAGCTCTGCTGCACAGATGGCTGAATAAAGGGTGGCATCTGCCTGCAACACATCTTTGGGGTCGTTGATCCGTTCGATCGTTAGCAGGAACAACTGCCTGGCAGCACCGTATTTCTCTTTATGAAACAATTCCTTTGCCTGACGGTATGTTGCATCCGGTTCATCGTGAATGGCTGATCGCTGTGCCATTGCATCCTGGTGAAATGCCAGGAATAACAGCAGCAACAGTGGAAAACACTTTTTTGTCATTGCTTTTTGACGGATATAATGGAACAAAAAAAGAAAGAGGCAGGCTTGTAAGCCGGGTTCTGTGGCGCCCCCTGCGGGGTGCTTCCTGTCATTTATCTGGGATAACACTCACGTGTTACCTCTAACGGCCTACCCTCCGGGATTGGGCGAGCAACCCTCAAGCCCCGGTTTATTTGGCCTTTCAACGCATAAGGTTTGCCCCCTTACCCGGTCGCCCGGATAAGGCGTGAGCTCTTACCTCACGTTTTCACCCTTGCCGGCCCGGCAGAACCGGGCGCAGGCGGTTGTTTTCTGTGGCACTTTCTCTCGGCCTGCAAGTGCAAGCCGGCTTCCTGTTAGGAAGTATGCTGCTCTGTGTTGCCCGGACTTTCCTCATCCTGCCTTCCGGCAGAACGCGACAGGACGGCCTGCCTCTTTCAAAGAACGCTTGTATAACAAAAAGGTTGTTCAGAAACCCTTCATTTTTCTTACCACGCTTTCGGTCGGTTCAAACCAAACGTCTCCCAAACAGTCAACCCCTTGTTTTCAACCTCCCGGTGTTGCGGGTTCTCGTGCTCCCTGTTGCCCGGTGTTCCCTGTCTGCTAACCGTTCATTGGTCGATACTGTGCACCTTGACCATCAAAACTTTTTGGTGCAGCAAGGGATTGAAGGCAAAGCTTTCCTCCTTGTATATCTTCACCGGTTTAAAAACAATATGTGTTGACAACGGGGGGATCACTTCGGTCTTCCCTTCCTGGAAAAACACTGCCTGCAGCAGGGAGTGGTTCCATTCTTCAATCTCCGCCCGTTCCACCTTCCCCACATGTCGTTTTGCGCTGGGCCCGATCGCACCGGATGCCACCCCCTGGTAGTGTCCTGATCTGTTGACAAACAGCCCGAAGGATACTTCATAACCGGTATGGTTCACCAGGTAGAAGTCCATTGCGCTGGCCAGTACCTGGTCCTGATTGCGCGGCACCATGGCCAGGTATAAGCCTTTGGGGATGCTGCCGGCCTGATGCGCCAGCATCTTCAACGGGCTGTGCCTGTGGTCGCCCGGCGTTGTGCCGGTGCCATGGGATGCCACTCCTGCAGGTCCGTCATGATCATCATGCCCAGTTTTGATAAGGTCACCCACAGCATATGGTATCTCAAAACCCTCATCAATAGATACATGAACGATCTCCTCATCAACGACTCGTGTAACGACACCACCGCCCTTCTCGTTCAAGAACAACACCTTGTCGCCTTCTTTAAACTGCATGGCCATAGGCTTTGGTACGATTGAATAACGCCGAAAGCTTCAATTTATTTATCCTGTACAAACAATATGCAAAATTAATACAAATTCTTTCGCAACTATTGCGATGTTTCAGCGTTATCCACTTAATCACCAACAATTACTGGTCAGCCCGAACACACGGTCAATATCTGAAACATCAAATCCTGTACCCGGTCGCCAGGAGTCAATCATAAAAAGTTGTTAATTTTGAAGTGCCGGCAAGTCATGGTGTTGTGATTCAATATTCCCCGTTTTGATAATATAACTGTCAATGTTTCAGTTGCATGCAGGGTAAATTTGTAAAGAACCTGGTTTTACTGCTGGTCTTGAACCTGTTGATCAAGCCCTTTTGGATACTGGGCATTGACCGGACAGTGCAAAACACGGTGGGTGCTGAAGAATATGGATTTTACTTCGCTGTGTTCAATTTCTCTTTTCTGTTCAACATCTTGCTTGACCTGGGCATTACCAATTTTAACAACAAGAACATTGCCCAGAACAAACAGCTGCTCACCAAGTACCTGTCCAACATCCTGGTGTTAAAGCTGATTTTGTTTTTGTTATACCTGTCCATTACCTTTGCTTCGGCTTTCTTTATCAATTATAGCCAGGAACAGTTGAGGCTGTTATATTTCCTTGCACTGAACCAGTTTCTTTTAAGCTTTATCCTTTATTTGCGTTCCAATCTTGGCGGGTTGCACCTTTTCCGTACGGACGCCATGATTTCGGTACTCGACCGTTCACTGATGATCATTATCTGTGCAGTCCTTATATGGGGCAATGTGGTCGATGAGTTTAAGATCCGGTATTATATCTATGCCCAGTCGGCTGGTTATGCCATTACGGCCCTGGTGACATTTTTGCTTGTCATTCAGTATGCGCAGCGGCGTTTATTCCGTTTAAACTGGAACTTTCCCTTTTTGCTGGCCATTGTGCGGCAAAGCTTCCCTTTTGCCGTGCTTGTATTGCTCATGACATTCTATAACCGTATTGACAGTGTGATGTTGGAACGTTTGCTGGAGGATGGTGCCCGCTACAGTGGCATATATGCATCCGCCTATCGCCTGCTGGATGCCACCAATATGATCGCCTATCTCTTTGCGGTGCTCTTGCTGCCCATCTTTGCCCGGATGGTCAAACAGAGGCAATCAATAGAGGAGCTGTTGAAGCTTGCCTTCACCCTGATCATCACACCGGCGGTCATTATTGCGATAGCCGCATTTTTTTATTCCGGCCAGATCATGGAGCTGTTGTATCCCATCCATGCGGGCGAGACCATCGAGGCTTTTCATTACCGGATCCATGAGTCGTCAAGGGTCTTTGGCTTGCTGATGACTTGTTTCATGGCCATTGCAACCACCTATATCTTTGGCACTTTACTCACCGCCAACGGCAACCTGAAGCACCTGAACATCATCGCTTTTTCGGGCATGGTATTGAATATCATTCTGAACTTTTTGCTGATCCCTGTTTTTCAGGCGACGGGTTCGGCGGTGGCCAGCCTTTTTACCCAGTTCCTGGTGGCTGTGGTGCAGATCATGGTGGTGCGTAAATTGTTCTGTCTGCCGACAAACCACGGGTTTCTCCTGAGGCTTGTATTGTTCTTCGGGGGCACGATCCTTATTGCGGGACTGTCGCAGATGCTGCCTTTCCCGTGGAAGGTAAACCTGGTCGTGATGGGCATATGCAGCCTTTCGCTGGCGCTCGCCATCCGCATGGTCAGTCTGCGGACCATCTATCAGCTGGTACGTTATGGCGGGGAGTGACACAGGCATCTTTCATCACGTTGAAATTGTGCATTTTTATTTAACTTTGGCGCCATTTCTTCAATAAGCGGGAATACTTATCGTTCTTCAATAAATGTTCAACAATTTTATGTATCATGGATCATAACAAAAGTGCTTTTGACTCTACCAATGTATTTGTCTTTATTGTCCGCTGGTGGAAACATCTGTTTATCATTTGCGCGGTGGCTGCCATTGCCGCTGCGATCTTTTCCTCACCCCGGTTTATCACGCCCAAGTTTCAGTCGACCGTAACGATGTTCCCGGCCACGGGGGGGAGTCTTTCCCGTGCTGTCCTGTCCGGCGCTGCAGGGCGGCAGGACTTCCTCGATTATGGGGACGTGGAAGATGCCGAGCGGCTTTTACAGGTGCTTGAGTCGGGCAATATACGCGACCGCATTGTTGAACGGTTTCATTTGATGGCACATTATGAGATCCCGGAAGACGCCAGGTTCAGTCAGACACGCCTGACCGAGGAGTACAGGAGCAATATATCTTTTCGCCGCACCCAGTACGGGGCGGTCGAGGTCAGTGTGCGGGACAGGGACCCTGCAATGGCTGCGGCCATTGCAAACGAGCTGGCTGCCCTTGCAGACACCGTGCAAAATGAGCTTCGGTACGAAAGGGCTGAGCTGGCATACATGGTGGCAAAGACCCAATACGAAACCTTTCGTCAGCAAGTGAAGCAAACCGAAGACAGTCTCCGTCAGATCATGCAAAAGGGCGTCTTCGACCTGGAGGGACAATCGGCCATGCTGACAAAACAACTTGCAAAAGACCTGTCGGCCGACCACACAGAAGGGGTGCGGTCTATCGAAGAGCGCCTCGACCTGCTTGGCGACTATGGCGGTACCTACGTGTTCAACACTTCCTACCTGAAAAACGTGGGAGAGCACATCATCATCGTCCAACGCAGATACCAGGAAGCAAAATCCGACATGGAAAGTTTCATCCCATTCAAGTTCGTCATCGACAGTGCGTTTGAAGCCGAAAGAAAAGTATATCCCATCCGTTGGCTCATCGTATTCCTGTCAACTTTTGCTGCCGGATTTATGGGGGTGATGATCATCATGGTGTATGAGAACCTTCAGGAAAAAGGGATCATCAGATCAAAAGCAACGAAAACAACCAAGGCCTGACAACCCCGTGCAAAAGGAAATCAATCTTCAGTGGCTATATGGAGGCAGTGCCCTGTTCACGGCACTGAACATCTTCCTCATCGTAAACGAAGTGTACTGGTTATCTGCACTGCCCGTTGCGCTGGCCATCATGCTGCTGTTTTTTTTCTCCCTGGACAAGCTCATCCTGCTGCTGGTGTTTCTCACCCCTTTTACCGTTAAGTTCAGGCATGAAGCACTTGGTTTTACCATCGATCTGCCTACAGAACCTGTGATCGTGGCCATCATGCTGCTGTTCTTTTTCCGGCTGGCCTACGAAAGAAGCTACGATCTGCGTGTGCTCAAGCACCCTGTCACCATCTTGTTGATAATGAACTTGCTATGGATGTTTGTAACGACTGTGACCAGTGAAATCCCATGGGTGTCTTTCAAGTTTTTCATTTCAAGGGTTTGGTTTGTCGCCACCTTCTTTTTTGTGGGCATCTATCTTTTCACCAACGTCAGGAAGATGGGTCATTTTATGTGGTTGTTCGGTGCCGCCCTTGCTGTTGTGGTGCTGGTGATCACCTACAAACACTATACAGTGGGATTTGAACGTGAACTGGCATACTGGGCAGTACAGCCGTTCTTTAATGACCACACCCACTATGGGGCCGTGCTTGCCCTGATGGCACCCTTTTTTATTGTGATGTCATTCAACAGGGCCGACAGTGTGTTGCGCAGGCGTATTGCCCTGATCTTTTTTGTGATCTTCGCTGCGGGTATCCTCTTCAGCTACAGCCGTGCGTCGTGGCTAAGCCTTATGGTGGCAGCAGCAGGCTTCATTATCCTGTTGTTTCGCCTCCGGTTTCGCTTCATCATGGCGGGGGTGATATTGGTGTTCGGGAGTCTGTACCTGTTTCAGACCGAGATCATCATGCAGCTTGAACGCAACCAGCAGGAGTCATCCGGCGATTTTGCCGAGCATGTCCGCTCCATCTCCAATATTACCTCTGATGCCTCCAACCTGGAACGTATCAACAGGTGGCGCTCGGCATACCGGATGTACGAGGAGCGCCCAGTGCTGGGTTGGGGTCCGGGAACCTACCAGTTTGTCTATGCCCCCTTCCAGCGATCGGAAGATTATACCATTATCACCACCCATTTTGGCGACCTGGGCAACGCCCACAGCGAATATATCGGGCCGCTGGCGGAAAGCGGCCTGCCCGGCATGCTGACCATGCTGGGCTTGTCCCTGGCAGTGCTGGCCACCGGTGTTAAACTGTACAAAAAAGCCCCCACACGTGAAATGCGCCTCATGGCACTGGGACTATCCCTCGGTTTTATCACCTACTTTACCCACGGACTGCTCAACAACTTCCTCGATACCGATAAGGCATCCGTTCCATTCTGGGGGATGATGGCCATGCTGGTGGCAATGGATGTGTTTTTCGGTAAACGGAGGGAGGGCAGGAAGAAGTTGTGAGCAGGTAATGGTTTCCCGACATACATCGCGTACAACCCCTTTGGCAATATCTGGTGGAATTGATGTACAGATGTTCAGGAGTCACCAGATGGGTCCCCGGGCCACTAATGCCGGGATATCTAAAAATGGTTGGGCCTTACCCAAAGGATATCAGGGAGCATTTAAATGAAAGAAAAGAGAAATGTTTTGTACAAGTCCTTGGTTATGTATTATTTTTGCAGCAAGTACCAATCATTTTGAAGCCGGATGGGTCATTAGAAGACGGAATAGATCTTCAAATGGCTGATTTGGGTTAAACACACTGAAACTTTTTCTTGTTATGGAAACCATCAAGACGCTGTTGAATCATAAGACCATTCGTAACTACAAAAGCGACCCCATTGACGACGGGGTTCTGGATGAGATCCTTGAGGCAGGGTTTCGTGCGTCCACCACTGGCAATATGCAGGTGTATTCTGTCATCATCTCCAGGGATGAGAAAAAGAGAAAAGAGCTTTGCCGTTTGCATTTCGGGCAGAAGATGGTGGAGCAGGCGCCGGTGCTGTTGACTTTCTGTGCTGATTTCAACCGTTTCAACAAGTGGTGCCGCCAGCGTGATGCCGATCCGGGGTATGACAACTTCCTGTCGTTTTTCACGGCCGCCATCGATGCTTTGCTGGTATCGCAGAATGTTGCCGTTGCTGCCGAGGCACACGGCCTGGGCATATGTTACCTGGGCACGACCACCTATCAGGCCGACAAGCTGATAGACTTCTTTGACCTGCCGGAGGGGGTTGTCCCTGTAACAACGCTTGTGGTGGGCTACCCCGGGGAGGATCCGGAACAGGTCGACCGCCTCCCGTCAGAGGGGGTGGTGCATCACGAGACATACAAGGACTATGGCAGGGAGGATATTGACAGTATCTACCGTAAAAAGGAAAACCTGCCGTTGACCGCACAGCTCATCGAAGAGAACCAGCTGGATAACCTGGCACAGATCTTCACGTTCAAGCGGTACACCAAAAAGGACAACCTGCACTTCAGCCGGGTCTTCCTCGACGTGTTGCACGATCAGGGCTTCATGAACCACGAGGGGGAGTAGGGGCCTGGCTGTCGTTGCAACACCTTTTTCCATCGCCCGGACATTCAAAACCGGTCAGGCCCTGCCTGTGGCAGAGTATTTTTCAGGATCGTGAACAGAACCCTTCAGCGGGCGATGAAAACAGGCCGAAATCCCGTGATCGTCGCATTTGCCAGGGTGTTGCTTCCCTAAGGGAAAATGATCCCCGGGAAGTTGCCGATGGTCGCTTTGGGGAATGACGCATTGTACTCCTGGTTGATGGCAGCAATGAACTCGTTGGCCACGATAACATTGCCACGTGCTGACAGGTGGATGCCGTCGAGGGAGAATATGCCGCCGGAGACATATTCCGTATTGAAGCCGATGGCGTCGAAATAGATGCCGGTTTCGGCCTCCTGGAGGCGCGACTGTATATCCACATAGGCCACACCTTCTGCTTCCGCCATCAGCCTGATCACCGTATTGAAGTGTTCCACTGCTTCCCCGATTTCATCTACCTGTTCAAGGCTCAGATAATATTCGGGGGCCATTGGCTGCTGGCTGCCCCAGTTTTCCTGACTGATGCCTTCCATGGCGGTGAGCAAAACAAGCTCGCCCTCCTCCATCTGCCGCAACCCTGCAGAATGATCGGTGTCGACCACCACCAGGGCATTGGGGCCTGCAGAGAAGTTTATGTGTGTGGCGCCCAGGTTTGCATAGGCGGCGTTAAGCATGGCTGCCTGGTTGTCGTCCAACACCAGCGCATTGTATGGGATGGTGGTGAAAAACGGGATTTTGACAATGTCGACAATGTTGGCGATGGCCCCTTTGGCACCGCCGGCAGTCAGCTCCGTGAGAATTATCTGATAGTACAGTTCAAACTCTTCGAACGGGGTGATTCCGGCACCTTCCCCCCCGCTCATTGCGTAGCCCAGGATGTCGTTGCTGCCGATCCATAATGTAAAGAATGATGGCTGCAATGCCAGGGCATCTGCGATCACGCTGCTTGTTTCCGGATTGGCGGCAAACCGGCCGAAATAGGGGTTTAATGTCCCATAGCCCTCAAATAAGAGGTGTTGGGCTGTGGCACCCGGGACGCCCATGTTATGGAACGGGCCATCCGCGTGGTATATGTTCTCAAAGTTGGCCGGGTCCGGATTGCCTGGCATGGGCACCGGAAAGGGCGCCCCATCCACTTCTGCAAGTACCAGTCGGCCACCGAAGCCAATCTCATCTTTCATCAAAGGTTGTTTGAAGGACTCCAGGCCTGCGTGCATAAACTGCCCGGCCATGATGTTTGCCAGAGAATATTCCTGTCCGGAACGGAAGAGTTCACCATCGGTGTATCCTGCAGTCAAAGAATTGCCAACAGCCACATAGGCAGTTAAGTCAATTGTTCCCGTGTCGGGGATATGCTGGTCAATCTCCGCTTCGCAACCGAGAAAAACCGCCAGGATGATAAACAGCAAACTATTTTTGATCTTATGAATATGCATGACGGATGTTTTTTGAGTTTATAGACTGTAGCTGATTCCAATGCCGGGGATGATCACCCTTGACTTATACGTGCCGCCAAAATTTTCCGGTGCATACATCATATCCTGTTCCAGTCCCATGAGGAACAGCAGGCTGGCATCGATGCTCAGGTTTCGGGTGGGCAAATATGACATCCCACCGGTGAATGCCAGGACATCCAGGCTTGGGGTTTCGGGTGAAAAATATTCTTCGTTTACGGGGGAAGGGTCAAAATAGGCGCCCGCCCTGACAAACAATCCTTCGTTCACCCGGTATTCGCCTCCTGCCCGGAAGATCAGGGTGTTGCTGTAATCTCTCGGGTTGTGGCTGTCCTGCAGGTTGGGGGTGTTGATCTCAAAGTCGAAATGCAGTTCTTCGTATGCTTCCCAGAACACATAATTGAGTGCCATGCCCACCATGAGGTCGGGGGTGGCCTGGTATGATAGGCCGAAGTCGAGGTTTGCCGGCAGCGGCAGTGTTACCGCCACTTTGTTCTCGGCGGGGAATGCTGCCGACAGGGTGCCCGGGATGTTGTTGAACAGGGCATCGGCGTCATCAACCTCCATGTCGATCTGTGAACGATAGCTCAGCCCGAAATTTATTCCGCCGGGGTGCGAATATTGTATCCCTGCATTGAAACCAAAGTTTGCCGTGCTTCCTTCGATGTTTACACGGCCTTCGCCTTCGGGTCCTTCAACCGGCAGCGCCCTTTCCATGTCAACAGTGCCCAGCGCATACACGAAGCCTGCCCCCACAGACAGGTTGTGCGTGAGCCGGTATGAGACGGTAGGCTGGATGGTGATGGCACTCAGGGAGATGTCCTGGATGAGGAAGCGTCCTGCCCAGTTATCTTCCCAGGAAAGGCTGTTGCCGTATGGGGTGTTCACGGCAAGGCCTGCCGCAAGCCTGTTGGTGATCATGCCGGCAGCATAGAAATAAAATGGTGTCCCCATGGGGTTGTCGGTCGTAGCCTGGTATAAGGATGGCTGTTCCATCTGGAAAGCCACACTTGACAGGATGCCGCTCACCCCTCCCAGTATGCTGAGCTGATCGGGCATCATCGCCAACGCGCCCGGGTTGAAATACGCAGCACTGGCATCCATCTGAAGCGATGTGCCTATCAGCCCCATTCCACTCTGTTTCTGGCCGTGCAGACTTACCTGATAGCCGCCAGCAAGAGATGTTGTGGCCATCAGCAGCGTCAGCGCGGTGCTGATCATAAATTTTCGCATGCTAAAGTTGTTTTGGTGAATGAATTGGATAACTAACGGATTTAAAAATGCCGCAAGATAAAAAAAAAACAAAGGCATTAAACAAATGTTTTGATTTTTTTTATTGCAGGTGTTTCGTTTCGGAGTGTTTGTCAATATGGGATTTGCTGCCGGGACTAGGAATACTGGAAGCTGCTTCCCCCGATGAACTCCCTGAGGATGGAGGTAGGGGGGATATCTTTTGGATCGATGGGTATCAGCAGGGAGAGGATACGGTTCAGTCGTTTTACCTCTTCGCGGATCTGTTCGTTTTCTGCGCTGTCGGCATGTACAATGGAAGGCGTATAATGGGCAAAGACGGCAGGTTCGTAGATCAGGGCGGTGTTAAAGATGGTGTGGGCGCTTTCCTGGAAGGGAAAGATGCTCTGGTATTCATTTTGCATGATGTCGGGCCACCGGCGTATGGTTTCGTTGAAGCCATATCCCCTGAACAGGTGGTCGCGAACCATTCTGCGGATGAGGCGGTGGTCGGAGGTTGACAAAGGCAGGTGGTCATGTATATTGAGGGTGCTCAGGGCTGAAACATACAGGCGGTACGATTCAACATCCATCATATCCTGCCAGAGTGCCGGATTAAGGCCATGGATGCCTTCCACGATGATGTAGGTGTCGGAGGATATTTGTGTAGGCTGTTTTGCCGGTGTGGCCCCCTGGCCGTCAAAATGGTATTTCGGCAGAAAAACGGCTTTGCCGTTCAGGAGGTCATGGATGTTGCGCCTGAACAGATCAAGGTCCAGGGCGGAGATGAGCTCGAAGTTTTTCATGCCGGTGGCCGGATCATCGGGGATGGCACTGTGCGGGAGATAAAAATTATCCAGGGAAAGGATCAGCACCTTTTTCTTCATGACCTTCAGCTCAATGGCCAGCCTGTTTGCTGCTGTAGTTTTTCCTGAAGAAGTCGGTCCGGCTAAAAATATCAACCGTGTCCCGGAGGGATGGCTCAGTATCTCGTCCGCAACCTGGGTTATCCTGCGCGCCTGCCATGCTTCCGAAAGCTTGATAAACTCTGGCAGGTTTCCCTGTTTGATCACCTCATTGAGCTCTGCAAAACTGGCGATGCCTAGGTGCTTCATGGTCTCTTCCGTTTCCTCAATGCCAAGGAAAAATTTGCTCTTTTCCGCCCGTTCAGGCATTACACGCTCAAAAAAGACCGGGTCGGCAATCAGGAAAAAGCCTTTGTTAAATTGTTGTAACCTGAAGTTTTCAAGGAGTTCATAGTTTTCGCGGACATGGTTGAACAAAAGCTCCCCGTACCCGTTCAGATGCGCC
Organism: Bacteroidales bacterium; assembly: GCA_007125585.1. Classification (GTDB taxonomy): domain Bacteria; phylum Bacteroidota; class Bacteroidia; order Bacteroidales; family UBA7960; genus PUPG01. The sequence goes on along the minus strand of SLCY01000033.1, from coordinate 799 downwards.
AGGCGTAGTCCTTCGAACTCCTCACCTTGCCTTTTCGATTTGAGAAGGTGGATGATGTCGGTGCGATGGTTTGCTTCAAAATACCGCAATATCTTTTCTGCCGGAAGCACTTCATGATGAAAACCCTCTTTCCCCTGTATCATCTGTTTGATACGCACACTGATCTCTTCCAGCTCTTCACGACCCACCGCATGGTCTTTGAAAAACCCGTATACGCCGCCGGGAATGCTGTAAGCAATATAGAACTCCCTGTTTTTCAGAACCAGTCCCGCTGCCTTGTTGAACAAAACCAACAGGGGCTCCATCAGGTTTCGAAAGGAAAGCTTGACAGCTTCCGGTTGAGACTGTGACAGGAGGTTCGCAGAATAGTTGGTTTCCGGCATAATGCTCGTGCTTGCTTGGGTGGTGTACGGGTTTTTAAAAAAACGGGGCACAAAGGTACGATTTCTCCTGTAAAAACAGCAAGGTGTGCCTTGTTTTTTATCCACCGGCCCACGTTACCGGCTGATGGCAGATCCGCCTTTGATGGATCTGCCTGTAAAGCATGCACAAACATGTAATTGACCGGGCCCGTGGGAGAATAAACCCGCCTTTGATGGATCTGCCTGTAAAGCATGCACAAACATTTAATTGACCGGGCCCGTGGGAGAATAAACCCGCCTTTGATGGATCTGCGTCAAAAACAAGGCCACTTCACCAGGGCGGGTATCTGCAAGCAGGCAACGAGCACGGCAGTAAACATTGGGGAAGAACCACCATGCGGTGGTGCCGTGCGGCTTTGCCTGCGCGGAGTGAAGAG
>SLCY01000028.1 GCA_007125585.1 Bacteroidales bacterium | reverse complement strand
CGTTCCGTATTTAGCACCAAGGAGTAAGGGCCTTCGATGGAGGCTGATTTCATTTTTGAAATACCCAGCGACACCGCCGTCAGAATGTCTTCAACGGCTTCCGGAAAGGCAATGGTGTCATGATCCGAACTGTTTTTCAAACCGGCAATGCTGCCTGGCTTAAAGCCTTCATAGATGGCTTTTTCCTCGAACTTTGCAATTTCACGGGCGGCATCCTCCAGGGGCTCCAGGTCAATGTCTTCGGCACCCCGTGCCACATTGTCCAGTTCCCATATATTCAATTGAAAAGGGATGCGAGCTTCCACCAGGGGCAATACCTGGTGCATGCCATATTTCACGGCGCCTTTCTGTCCGGCAGGTACATTGATCCGGCCGGTGGGCAGTGCGGCATAATCCCAGCCCTTTGGACCTTCCACGTCAAGCACCTTACGGCCGGACATTACCGAATTCAGCACATCTACAGCCGTTTCATTGATCTCTTCCCACGCTTCATTGGAGATGGGAGCAAGTGATTTTCTCAAAATATCCATGATTTCCTCCTCTTATTTTTTAATTTTTCCAATACCCAGTGAATCCGATTGTCCTGCAGCAGGCTTGTGGTCATGGTCGTCATGATCGTGTCCGTGGGCGCCCATGATGTCTCCCTCCTTAAACAACCAGTTGCGCAATTCCTCATCCCATCCGGGCATGTTGCGCCGCAGCCATTCAAGGGTCATGCAGGCGTGCTCGATCTCTTCGTCGCGGTTGTGTGCCATGATTCCGGCCAGGTCAGGGTCGTTGCTGGTTACCACCCGCTGATGATACCAGTCGACCGCTTCAATCTCTTCTTTCAAGCTGTTGAGCGCACGTGAGAAGTTACGCGCTTCTTGCGACAACTCTTCTACAGGTTCGTGATAGTTTGACATAATAGTTAATGGTTTATGGTTTGATTAATGTATTTAGTGTAACTATTGCAAATATATAACATAATTTGTACAATGGAAAACAAAGCAAGGTTGTCTGTTGTTTGATTTTACAGGGATTGATCGGGATAAATCGTATTTTTGACATGCAAAAGACAAACAAATCCAAACAACATGATCCCCATGAAACACAGATGCTTAATTATGACCATTGTTGCCGGCATGCTCCTGGCTGGGTGTGCCCGCGACATCAAACAAAACGAAACAACAATGGATAGCATACCCCGGGCCACGGCACAAGCGGTGATCAACGAGCTGATCGACCAACACGGACATGACCATGCAGAACGCATACAAAAAGGGGTCGGCCAGGTGGCTGCCCTCTGGCGCCTTGATGATGGCACAACCGAAGATTTTGCAGATTTCTGCCGCACACATTATAAAGCCGATGATGCACAGCGAAAAGACCTGTTCAACACCTTGTCGCGCAACTATGAATACATCTGGGGGCACCTGAACCAAATGAGCCTGGAGCTGACCAAGCCTTTGCATCTTGACCGGGGGCCCATTCAGCCGGTTGACATTCTCTTCGGCAGCTATTCTCCGGGGGCCCATCTTGCGGAAGACTTCTTTAAAAACAAGATCGCTTTTCTTACCATCCTCAACTTCCCCTTTTACACGCTGGATGAGAAGAACGAAGTGGGTGCCGATTGGGGCAGGCTTCAGTGGGCCTATGCGCGCATGGGCGACATCTACACCGCACGTGTGCCGGCAAAGATCAACCAGCACATGTCGCGCGTGAGCACGGATGCCGACAACTATGTGTCGGAATACAACATCATCATGGGACAGCTGTTGAACGATGAGGGGAAAACCCTCTTTCCCGACAACCTTCGCCTGATCACACACTGGGGCTTGCGCGACGAGCTGAAAGCCAATTACGACGGCAGTCCGGAAGGACTGGCAAAGCAGCGGATGATTTACCAGGTGATGCAACGCATTATTGATCAGAGCATTCCGAAAAAGGTGATCAACAATCCAGATGTACAATGGAACCCTTTCACAAACAAGGTACACAGGGATGGAGAGGTTGCAGACGCACCAGGTGAGCCCCTGACCCGCTACCGGCACCTGCTCGATAATTACCATGCGCGGAAGCAGGCTGACCCCTATTCACCAAGTTACCCCACCTATATTGAAAGGGCTTTTGAGCAGGGTCTGGAGCTGGGCATGGAAGAGGTGGAGGCCTTGTTTACGGAGCTGGTAAGCGACCCTGTGTTGAAGGATGTGGGGCAGCTGATCCGGAAGCGTTTGGGGCGTGATCTGGAGCCTTTCGACATATGGTACGACGGCTTCAAGGCGCGCAGCGGCATCCCTGAGGCAGAGCTGGACCGCATCGCCCGTGAAAAATATCCGGATGCTGAAGCACTGGAAAAAGACTTGCCCAACCTGCTGGTCACCCTTGGATATGACAGATCGCGGGCGAAAGAGATCGCATCCAGGATCGTCGTGGAAGGCGCACGCGGTGCAGGCCATGCCTGGGGCGCACAGATGCGGTCGCAATATTCCCACCTGCGCACGCGCATCGCCAACGGCGGCATGACCTATAACGGATTCAACATTGCCGCCCATGAGTTCGGCCACAACGTGGAGCAGACCATCAGCCTGCATGATGTTGACTACTATATGCTGAACGGGGTGCCCAATACGGCGTTCACCGAAGCCCTGGCCTTCATCTTCCAGGTGCGCGACCTCAAACTGCTTGGGCTGGATGCCGAAGACCTCATGCGCGACCACCTGAATGCCCTGGACATTTTATGGGGGACCTACGAGATCATGGGTGTGTCGCTGGTAGACATGGCCGTATGGCGCTGGATGTATGAGAACCCCGACGCCACACCGCAGCAACTGAAAAAAGAGACCATGAGGATCGCCATGAACGTATGGAACGATTATTTTGCACCGGTGTTTGGTGTGGACGATTCACCCATCCTGGCGGTGTACTCACACATGATCAGTTACCCGCTATACCTTAGCGCTTATCCGCTGGGCCACCTTATCGAGTTTCAGATCGAACAGCATCTGCGTGGAAAAAACATGGCCGGCGAGATAGACCGTATGTTTTCGCTGGGCAACCTGACACCACGCCAGTGGATGCAGGAAGCTGTCGGCGGCCCCATCTCCAATGAGCCGTTGCTTAAGGCGGCCGCCGAAGCTGTAGAAAAAGTCGCAAAAGGCAGTTAGGCCGTTTTCAGATTGCCGGTTTTTCGGGGACCCGGCCTTGAAGCAAATAACCCTCCACTACCCGCGGATAGTGATCATGCTCAAGTTGACGGACGCGGACGGCAAGGTCCACGGGAGTGTCATCCGGCACCACATCCACCTTGGCCTGGAAAAGGATCGGCCCCTCGTCATATTTTTCATTTACCAAATGGATGGTGATGCCGCTTTTGCGGGCACCGGAATCGATCACCGCACGGTGAACATGCATCCCATACATCCCCTTGCCCCCGAAACGGGGCAACAGTGCAGGGTGTATGTTGAAGATACGCCCGGGATACTTACGGATCATGAAAGAGGGGAGCAGGCGCATATATCCTGCCAGCACAATGGCGTCGATGCCATATTGGTTAAACACAGATTCCGCTGTCCTGCTGTCATCCCAGGCAGGCCCTGGCATCACTTTTGCCGGCACGCCCGCCTCTCTGGCCCGCTGCAGGACAGGGGCAGAAGCGTTGTTGGAAACCACCAGGGCCACCCTTATACGCGGGTGTCCCCGGAAATAAGACATGAACCGGGCAGCGTTGCTGCCACTTCCGGAAGCCAGAACGGCAAGACGATAAGAGGTGCCCGGATCCTTCATAACGTTTGTGGTCAAAATGAATGGCCAATCAGATGATAAAATTACCAAAAACCACAAAACCACGATTTTCTTAAGAGAAGAGCATAAAACCTACTATGCTTTTAGTTATTTTCTGAGCCTTGATTTACAACATCTTATGACGGATAAAACAAAAATCAAAGCAAAAAAGTTGGTTATAACGAATAGATTATATTTCTTTGCAGCCTGTTTAACCAAAAAAGGAGAAACCATGTCTGACATTGCAACAAGAGTTAAGGCTATCATTGTTGATAAGCTTGGTGTAGATGAAAAGGAAGTAACATCCGAGGCCAGTTTTACAAACGATTTGGGTGCGGATTCTTTGGATACTGTTGAGCTTATTATGGAGTTCGAAAAAGAGTTCAATCTTGCCATTCCTGACGACCAGGCCGAAAAAATCAGCACGGTAGGAGAAGCGATTGCTTACATTGAGAAAGAAGGCAAGTAGAAAAGCATGTTTTTTATTGATGGGGCCCGCATGTTCGGTTTTATTGCGTCAATTGACGGATAGGCCCATGTGGGCTCCATTAAGGGTTTAAACCAACTTTATTCGCATGAAACTCAAAAGAGTAGTCGTTACCGGGTTGGGAGCACTTACGCCGATAGGCAACTCTGTTCAAGAATATTGGGACGCACTGTTGGGAGGTGTCAGTGGTGCAGCGCCGATCACGAACTTTGACGCTTCCGGGTTCAAAACCCGTTTTGCTTGTGAATTGAAGGGGTTCAATCCGCTTGATCATTTTGATCGCAAGGAGGCGCGCAAGTATGATCCTTTTACCCAGTATGCCATGATATCGGCGGCGCAAGCCATCGAAGACGCCGGCATGGATCATGACAAGCTCGACCCGGATCGTGTCGGTGTGATTTGGGGCAGTGGCATTGGCGGGTTGGAAACCTTTTTTAAGGAGGTGTCGGGTTATGCGAAAAGTGAAGGGCCTCCGCGTTTCAGTCCGTTCTTTATCCCGAAAATGATTGCGGACATTGCGGCAGGTCATATTTCAATCAAATATGGGTTCCGCGGCCCCAACTACACCACCACTTCGGCGTGTGCTTCTGCTGCCAATGCAATGATCGACTGTTACAACCTGATACGCCTTGGCAAGTCAGACCTGTTTGTCAGCGGAGGCTCGGAGGCGGCCATCAATGCAGCCGGTGTTGGCGGGTTCAGTGCCATGCATGCCATCTCCGTGCGCAATGATGACCCGAAAACAGCTTCCCGCCCTTTTGACAAGGACCGTGACGGATTTGTGATGGGTGATGGCAGCGGTGCCATTGTATTTGAAGAGATGGAACATGCTTTGAAGCGTGGCGCTAAAATTTATGCTGAAGTCATTGGCGGCGGCATGTCGGCCGATGCATACCACATGACAAGCCCCCATCCGGAAGGTCTCGGCGCTGTTAAGGTGATGGAAAACACATTGAATGACAATGGCTTAAACATCAAAGAAGTAGACCACATCAACACCCATGGGACCTCTACCCCGCTGGGTGACATCGCCGAACCAAAGGCAATCGTCAGCTTGTTTGGCGACCATGCCTATAAGATCAGCATCAACTCAACCAAGTCGATGACAGGCCACCTGTTGGGCGCTGCAGGTGCTGTGGAGGCCATTGCAACCATTCTTGCCGTACAGAACGACATCATCCCCCCCACCATAAACCATTTCACTGACGACCCCGAAATCGACAATAATCTCGACTTCACATTCCATAAAGCCAAAGAACGGAAAGTGAATGTGGCACTGTCCAACACTTTTGGCTTTGGCGGGCACAATGCATGTTTGGCATTTAAAAAGTTTAAAAAATAACCGGCACAACTTGGGTCTATTGTTTTCACTCCGTCGCAAACGAAGGGTTTCAGAGCACGCATTGTCTGAGGCGATAAAGAATATTTTCGGCTATCAACCCGGGAACGTATCCGTTTATGAGCTTGCCTTCCGGCATAAGTCGGCCGCAACACTTGTGAGCAACGGGTTCAGGCATTGCAATGAGCGGCTGGAGTACCTTGGTGATGCCGTATTGGGGTCAGTGGTGGCTGATTTTCTTTTTAAAAAGTTCCCCTTCAAGGATGAAGGCTTCCTCACCGAGATGCGCTCGCGGATCGTCAGCCGCAGTAACCTGAATATGCTTTCCAAAAAACTTGGACTCGACAAACTCGTAAAAGCCACCAAGGATAGTGGCTCACCGGGGTCGAGCATCATGGGGGATGCCTTTGAAGCTTTTATTGGCGCCGTTTATCTGGATAAAGGATACCTTTTCACCAAAAACCTGATCATCCGGCAGATTATTCAAACCCATCTCGACATTGATGATTTGATGCGACGCGACATCAATTTCAAGAGTAAGGTCATTGAATGGGCACAAAAAGAAAAAAAGAGCATCGATTACAAAATTGTGGAAGAACTGGATAACGGCAGAAAAGGCAAGCTTTACACCATTGAGGTCCAAATCGAAAATGAGGTTGCCGGTCGCGGCCAGGACTTTTCCATCAAAAAAGCAGAGCAGCATGCCTCGCGCAAAGCCTGGGAAGAGACAATCCGGCATAATGAAAGCACATAAATCTTGGTTCTCCCTTTGATTGTTTCCTTTCATCCCTTACTTTTGCAATAACAACATCCATGCAGTTGTATTGCTGACCATGCCAAAAAAGCTCAAGCTTGATATTGCATACACGCCCGAGTTCAGGGCCATTGGTCTTTTTACCGCACAAAAAGACTACCGGCTTTGCTGGTTCCTGAACCAGCATCTGCATACAGACCTCAGGCGGCTGCCAGACTTTCGGTACACGCCCCACACTCAGTCATCGCAGGGTTGTTTTTCCGTTTTCCATTATGCGGTGCCTAAGCTCATGATGCATTATTTTCTTGTTGCCAACAAAAGCCATGAGGGGCTTTTGTTCAAAGAACCAAAAAACCTTGACTACCTGCTGCTTTTAAAACAACCCAGCGACCAGTTGAAGCTGGAGCCCCTAATCGCAAACATCCGCCGTTTATCTATGATACAGGCAGCCTTCCTCCTTGACAAAAAGTTGGGGAAAGGGACCACTGCCTTTTTTTATGATTTTGAGATGTATCTTGGTAACGTGCTGCGGTAGTTCATGGAGCCGGTCGCCTGGTCACTGCCTGCTGACCGGTTGTTTATGATGCTGGTGCTTCCAAACCCTTTTCCGGATTGCGGGGTTTGAAATCCGCGATCCGGGGCTTTACCGTCAGTGCTCACCGCTGTTTTCCAACCCCTTCGCTTCATCCCAGAACACATCCATTTCAGAGAGGTTCATTTTTTTTATCTCTTTTCCTGCCCGTTTAGCTTGCTGCTCGAGATGTTCAAAACGCCTGACAAACTTTTTGTTGGTCCGCTCAAGGGCGTTCTCGGGGTTCACGCCGATGAACCGGGCGTAGTTGATGAGGGCAAAGAGCAGGTCGCCGAACTCCTCCTCTGCCTTTTTTGGGTTGGTGCCTGCTTCCACCTCACTTTTCAGTTCTTCCATCTCCTCCTGCACCTTGTCCCAGACCTGACTTGGCTTCTCCCAGTCAAACCCCACCCCTTTCACCTTACCCTGGATTCGATAGGCTTTGATCATTGCCGGCAGGGAGGTGGGAACGCCTGACAAGACCTTCTTTTTTCCGGTCCGGAGTTTGATCTTCTCCCAGTTGTCTTTGACCTCCTGGGCGGTTTCGGCCTTCACATTGCCATAGATATGCGGGTGGCGTCCGACGAGTTTCATGTTGATGGTCTCCAGGACATCGGCGATATCGAAGCTGCCTTGCTCACTGCCGATTTTCGCATAGAACACGATGTGCAGCATCAGGTCGCCCAGCTCGCCTTTGATCCCATCAAGGTCCTCTTCCAATATGGCGTCAGCCAGCTCATAGGTTTCTTCAATGGTAAGATGTCTCAGGCTTTCCAGGGTCTGTTTCCTGTCCCATGGGCATTTTGCCCGCAGGTCGTCCATGATGTCAAGCAACTGCTTAAAGTTCTCTAATCGTTTGTCCATACCCGTGATTTTTGTCAAAAGTAACAAGAAAAGGCGGAACGGTTTATATGACCGGAATGTATCTGTCCAGGATAGATGCTGAAAGAGGCTTGCAGATTTGTCTATCGTGTATGACCGACGGTATGGAAGTTCATGAAGGTTGTCCTGCCGGGATCTGTTTCTGCTTCCAGTGATAATGTTCGTGCGGTATTTCCGTTGGGCAGGATGAGTTCCAGGGTCAAAGGGGTTGTTCCGGGGGGAAGGTTCATACGGGTATAGTGAATGGAGTGCGGCAGGGTTTGCCAGTTCCTGGTATCGGCTTGCTCTGCGATGGCGCCGACGAGGCCAAAGATGGCGCCAATGGCTGCATCTTCTTTTCGGATGCGCTGTTCGGCGGCCTGTCGTATGGCCAGGCGCAGCAATGCGGTTCCTGTTTCCCGGAACATCCGGTCTTCGAGGGCCTGAAAAGCAACCGCATTGATATCCTGTCCGAGGTACAACTGTGCCTGCTGTTGCCCTGATGTCAGTCGTGCGGAGGCATAGACCGGTTTGCGTTCCACATATTTCGGGAGGGCCACCCTGATCACACGCAGGTCACCAAGGTCGTCCGACGCTTTTTTCGAAGCCGGCACGGGAAAAGACAATCCTTCCTCTTCGTTCACAAAATGCACGGCACCGCCCGCCCCCCTGACGATGGTAAACGTTATGCTCACCTCATCCTTCACCGGGCCCAGCCCATTGTGCCAGAAAAACACCAGGTCACCTGTTCCCGTAGCCTCTTCCGGCTCGTGCTTCATGTCGAAACGCGCTTCATACAGCCTGACCTGGTCGTGAAAGCCAGTCCGGTAAGCAGCCCGCAGCAGATCTTTCTTCAGCTGCCCGGGTGCGGCAACGCCAAAAAGCCTTGCGTAGTCATCTTCATAAATTTCAAGGGCGTTGCGATACGCGATAAATGCATTGTTATGATCACCTGCTGCGTCATATATCAGTCCCATCAGGTTGTGCACAAAAGCATCCCTGCGGTACCTGTTCTCTGACCTGTATCTGTCGCTCAGGGCATTCAGGGCAATATTCAGACGGCGACATTCCACGAGTGCGGCATCCAGGTCCCCCATCCGGATAAAGTTCATGGCTTTGTAGTAATGGATCATCAGCAGCTCAAAAGGCTCCCCCCTGTATTCCGTGACCCTGGGGTTGACAAGCAAAGCCAATGCCTCATCACCATAGTTTGTGCGGGCTTCATCACCCAGGAAATAGGCTTCTTCAAAAAAGTTGTTGCTTTTTTGGTAATCGCCAAGCATCTGGTGTACTACACCCTGGTTCATCAGGTGCAGCAGGCGGGTGCGCCGCCTGTCAGCCCGCCTGTCGCCATCAAGTACCTTCGCAGCCTCTTCGATATTGCCGGACCGGAAATGGTTGTGAAACGCCTGTTGCTGCTGGTAGTAGGTTCGGCAACCAGGCAAGGCCAATAACAACAAAAGCAGCAGCAGGGAAGGCACACGCTTAGCACCCCCCTTCGAAAACCTTTTCGGTGAACCATGTATGTACCAGGACAGGGAACGCATACGAAACCAATCAGTTCCTTACCGTTTTCCGGATCTGTTTTTCACCGATCCACACTTTTTCGTTGGTTTCCATATGGGAAAGCTCCAGGTTCACCTGGTAATAGATCACCCGGTCGCGACGGTATTGATCCACAATGGAGTTCATGGTACCTGTCAGCATATAGTCAGCACCTGTTTCCCTGCGCCACTGTGCAACGGTTTCAGGATCGGCAAATTCGTGCTGGTCGGCCCTTTCTTCACGGATCTGCTCACGGAACTCCGCATCCTGAACCAGGCGCACCAACCCACTGTTGACAAACTCCCGTTCCATGTTGCGGATGAAGGTCTCTGCATCAATATGTTCATGACTGCGGTTGCGAACGTCACCAACGATGACCACCGGTGCCCGTCCGTTCTGCTGCGTAAAACGCTCCAGCCACGGACGGTTCAGCACATCGCTGATCATCTCTTCAGCGACAAGCCGGGAATCTGTGTCATTCCAACGACCACTCAAGTCAATGGCCCTGTCCGTATCAACACGTGTAACGGTACGACGCTGACAGCTTCCTGCCAGCAACAAAGCTGCCAACATGCTAAAGATCAGTAATCTGTTCATGATTTTGTTTTTTTAAGGGGTTAAATCCAAAAATACTTTATACTGGTCAATATACTGGTAACTTTTTTATAAAAAAGGCACACTGGCGGATTAAAACAGTCTGACAACCTTCCTGTTTTTTTAAAAAATATTGTTCAATAAAAATAATCTTTTCCCATCAAATATTGAACCAAACAAGAAAGATAAAAGCTGAAAAGTCTGTGTTAAAGTACCGGTGACCCGTTATGAAAGGGGCGCGGCCCTGGTATCCATAACGGTCAGGGGGGATCAGGCGATGCATTAGAAAAAAACCCGTTCAGTTTGATACAGTAAGTGTGCGCATACGAACACATTTGGCAGGGAATTGATGCAAAAGATAAGTTTAATTGCTTCCTATCAATCCTTTACGTGTTATGGCACAATATTCGATGCATCCCCATTGAAACCAAAAAACGGCATTTTCATGGACAGAGCAATCAAAAAAAAGAAATGGACGGTAAAAAAGATATCAACCATTGCCGGTGCTGTTGCCCTGGGGCTGTTTATCATTTACCTTCTTTTTTTCCGCGATACCACGAGCAGGTTATATGTTGACAAGGACAAGATGACCATTGCCACTGTTGAGCAGGGTCGTTTCCAGGAGTTCATACCGGTTGACGGGGTGGTACAGCCCATTGTGACCATTTATGTTGATGCTGTGTTCGGTGGCCGCGTGGAGGAGATATTCCTGCGCGATGGCGCCCACGTGAAAGAAGGTGACAAGATCATCCGTTTGTCCAATGCCCAGATCGAAATGAATTATATGCAGCAGGAAAACATCGCCCTTGAAGTGTTGGACAGGTATCAGACCACACGGTTGAATCTCGAAAGAAACATGTTCAGCCTTGAGCGGCAACTGGTTGACCTTGAATATCGTCTGGACATTGCCGAAAAAAATTACGAGCGCAAGAAGTCCTTTTATGAACAAGATGTGATCTCCGAAGAGGAATACGAAAATGCCCATCGCGAGTATTATTTTGCCCAGCGCAATTATGATGTGGGGTTGCGCACTTTGCAGCATGACTCTCTTTACGTGTCAACGCAAATGGACCAGATCAACGAGTCCATCGACCGTGTCCAGGCAAACATGGGCATGTTGCATGAGACGCTCGACAACTTGATTGTCCGCGCCCCCATTGACGGCCAGCTTTCGTCCTTCAACGCAGAGCGTGGTGAGACCAAGGGGGCCGGAGAAAACCTCGGGCAGATAGATGTGCTGGACGGGTTCAAGCTGCGGGCACGCATCGACGAAAGGTATATCAACCGTACATACCTGGGGCAACCTGCCTCATTTGACTATGGCGGACAAACCTATAATGTGGAGATCAACAAGATATACAGCAATATCACAGGCGGTGCCTTTGAGGTAGACATGCATTTCAACGGCGATGAGCCGTCAGGCATACGCAGGGGACAGACCATCCAGCTCAGACTGCAGTTCAGCGGCGTGGCCGATGCCCTGATCATACCGCGTGGCGGATTCTACCAGGCCACCGGTGGCCATTGGATCTATGTGATAGACCCATCCGGGTCACAGGCCGTGAGAAGGGGCATACGCATCGGCCGCCAAAACATTCACCATTATGAAGTGCTTGAAGGCATTGAGCCGGGCGAAAAAGTGATCGTATCATCATACGACAGCTATGGAAACAAAGACAGGCTGGTTTTCAGGTAACCCGCCTGCTATTTTACTGAACATGTAACATTATCAGCAATAAAACGTCATTATTACAACCAGTATCCATAAAAAATGTTTCAATCATGATCAAAACTGTTGAGTTATCCAAGGTGTTTCGAACCGAAGAAGTAGAAACCACAGCCCTTAACAAAGTATCTTTCGAGATCAACGAGGGGGAGTTTGTAGCCATCATGGGGCCTTCGGGTTGCGGCAAGTCAACCCTGCTGAACATCCTGGGTTTGCTGGACAACCCCACCGGCGGACAATACAATTTCCTTGAACAGGAAGTGTCGGACTATTCGGAAAAACAGCGCGCCAACCTGCGCAAAAGGAATATCGGTTTTGTTTTCCAGAATTTTAACCTCATTGATGAGTTAAGTGTGTTTGAGAACATTGAGTTGCCGCTGATCTATCTTGGATACAATGCCTCGGAGCGGAGGCAGCGTGTTGAAGAGGTCCTGGAGCAGATGCAGATCATGCACCGCAAAAACCACTTTCCACTACAGTTGTCAGGCGGACAGCAGCAGCGCGTGGCTGTATGCCGGGCAGTCGTGGCCAAACCCCACATCATCCTTGCCGACGAGCCGACAGGGAACCTTGATTCCACGCATGGCGACGAGGTGATGAACCTCCTCGAAAGCCTGAACAAGAACGGCACCACCATCATCATGGTAACACACTCACAACGCGATGCATCCTATGCACAACGCATCATCCGCTTGTTCGACGGCCAGATTGTCACTGAAGACAAGACCACAGAATTCGTCCTGACAGCCGCCGCCCACTAACCGGCAAGCGAAAGCACACAGGGGAATCCACTGACAGAACAAGGGTGTTCGCACAGGCCAATGGGCAGCATTTTGTGATATACGTTTCTGCGGTTTTGTGCACATGCCGGATGGCCAAACACCATAAGCCGCCAGGCTGAACCCTGTTGACAGCATCAGGGCCGAATAAGAAAGGAAAACCCTCAAGCCATGACATCCCACTTTTTTTAAACAAGCATCGGGCATTTAAAAAAGCACCTGGTTTTTTCTCTCATCAACCTGTTTGGACTGGCCTCAGCCATGGCGGTGTGTATGATGATATCCCTCCACGTGCAGGGGAAATGAGTTGGTTTCTTAACTTTGCGCTACCAAAAACCAGGCGGCGATGTATCCTTTTCGTGGATTACCGGTAAGGTTTGATACCTTTCACACCATCTTCAGGGCGTTTCAATACCGTAACTACCGGTATTATTACTATGGGCAGAGCATCTCGCTGATCGGTGTCTGGGTACAGAACATCGCCATGGGCTGGCTTGTTTACCGGCTCACCGGTTCAGCCCTTCTGCTAGGCACCATTGCTTTTTCCCTCCAGATCCCTTCTTTGTTCATCACCCCTTTTGCGGGCGTTTTGGCCGATCGCTGGGATCGTCGCAAGGTGATCGTCGTCACACAAATATTATCAATGGTGGTAGCTTTTGTGCTGGCGTGGCTCACCCTTACGGAACGGATCACCGTGGGCATGATCATTTCCCTTGCCCTTGTTAATGGGGTCGTTCTGGCTTTTGACACCCCTTTCCGGCAGTCGTTCGTCCCCGACATCATCACCCGTCGCGAAGATTTATCCAACGCCATTGCCCTGAACTCATCCCTTTACAACCTGGCACGCTTCATCGGGCCACCTGTCGGGGGGGTGCTGATCGCACTGGTCGGCGAAGGATGGTGTTTCTTTATCAACGGTGTTTCATTTGCCGCCGTGATCATCGCCCTGGCATCGATGCGGATAAAAAAGATAAGGCGTCCGCCCCGCTTTGGGTCTGTCTTCTCGCAATTGCGCGAAGGGGTCGGTTATGCCTGGCACTTCCGGTCGATCCGTTACCTGATCACCCTGGTGGCGCTGAGCAGCTTTTTCGGACTGCCTTTCCAGGCCCTCATGCCGTTGTTTGCCGCGGAGATACTTGGCGGAGACTCTCAAATGCTAGGCATCCTCACCGGTGCGCTGGGTGCGGGAGCCCTGACAGGGGCCTTTTTCCTGGCGTCCAGAAAAAATATCCGCAGCATCCCTGGTATCGCCCTGCGGGCTTCCCTGATGTTTGCCCTGGGACTGTCCGTATTTGCCCTGTCGGCCTATACCGCCCTGTCAGTCCTTGCCCTCGTGGTGACCGGGTTCGGTATGATCGTGCACTTCAACAGCACCAACACCCTTATTCAAAGCATCGCCGATGATGATAAAAGGGGCCGGGTGGTGTCGCTTTACAGCCTGACGTTTATGGGAATAACCCCGCTGGGCAGTTTGCTGGCCGGCGCCATTGCAGAATATATCAGCGTGCCGTTTACCGTGTTTGCCTTTTCCCTTGTCTGCCTTGCATCCGCCATTTTGTTCGGGAAAAGAGTGAAAACGGTCTATACAAGTCTGGTCAGGAAGATGGCAACTGGTCCGTGACCTCAATGCCGTGACCGGCGACCGGGTGTTTCACTGTTTGGTGCATTGCGTCACCTGTCTGTGTGCAGGCGGCGGCGGTACGCATCCAAAAGGTTCCGCAAGCACGACCGTTAAGGGATCGCAGGAATCAACCCGGGCCCCGTCTCTGTTATTTTACCCGTCCGTGGTATTTTTTCAGGTAGAACTTGCAAAAGGAATGAAACAGGTGCATGTCATCTTTTCCGAGCATCATCAAGCGTTCCATAATGCGGCGATGGATAATATGGCCTTCAGGGATGTTCACATCTGCCAAAACCTGGAGGGCCTTTTCGCGCACGACAGACAGTTCCTCTTTAAAAGTTGGCCTTTGTTGCTTGCTGGCAACAGGAACGTTGATCGCGGACAATGTGGCCGCATACACCATCACGGCCTGGGCAAGGTTCAGGGAAGGATATTTGTTTGCCATCGGGATGGTGGTCAGAAGGTGGCACAGATCGAGTTCGCGGTTGGAAAGTCCGGATTCCTCCCCTCCGAAGGCGATGCCCACCTTGTTGAGCATAGTACCTTTGGCCAACAGCATGTCGGGCAGGGCACCGACCGGGTGACGGTCCTCACGTATGTTCCTTTTCTTGGCCGCAGACCCGACAAGCAATGACAGATCGGCTTTGGCTTCTTCCAGGGATCCATAAACGGCGGCGGCTTCAAGAACATCGATGGAGCCGTGGGCGGTTGCCCTTGCCCGCTCACCCAGATGGTCACAAAGAGGGTTCACCAGCCGAAGGCCGCTGATCCCCATGGTCTTGATGGCACGTGCCGCAGCGCCAATATTCTCCTGGCGCGCCGGCGAAGAAAGAATAAAAAAAATGTCCATGGTTGTCCAATAAACAATAATGCTGTTTTCGGTGCTGCTGCTTGGTTATGACATCCCGGGAGCTGCCACAGCGGTGCACCCTGGTGTTTTGTGCGCCGTTCAGGCCCTGCCCCAACAGGGCCCATTAATACACCAGCACTTTATGATAGATGGTCTCTGCAGGGGTGGAAAGCCTCAGGATATACAACCCCTGCAACAGGCCTTCCAGGTTTAACCGGGCATGGCCGTAACCTTCATCTGATGACATCACCTTACGTGTCTTGACTTGCCTCCCGTTGAGGTCGACAAGCGCTATCGCCTCAGGCTTTAGGTCGCCCGGCCATTCCACATGGAGGACATTGCCGGCAGGATTCGGGTAGACAGTAATATCGATTCGTGTGAACACTGCCTTGGCCTTCATATCCTGCGTTATGACCACTTCGGCCGCGTCGCCGGCGATGGCATCGCCATTCACCTCCCACCGGTCAACATGCCATCCGTTATAAGGGGAAGCAAGCAATGCGACCGTGTCGCCCGAAACGAACGTATGGCTGCCTGCCTCCGGAGAGGTGGTCCCGGCCCCCCCGGGCTCCATGGAGACCACCATTTCGTACTGCTTTTTCTCAAAGTGAGCGATCAATGAGCGCGGGGCTTCCACCGGAAAAACATACCCATCATCCTGCCATACCACCTGGCCATTTTCTTCCCAGCGGGAGAAAAAATATTCGCTGCCTGCGATCGCTTTAAGGGAAGCTTCCGTACCCTCCTCATAGATCCCGGCACCCGCGATCGTCCCGGCGAAAGGAGGTTCAGAAATGGCAGAAATTTCAAACAGTTGTCCTGAGAAGTGCGCGGTCAGGGTTTCATCGGCGGTAACTTCATAATGGAACACCGGTCGGGTAGTGATGATTCTGTCTTCTCTGGCCCAGAACAAAAACCGGCGATCATCAGCCATGGTTGTGTGCACAGTCACCACACTCCCATGACCGAACTCCCCGCCACCGCTTTGATCAGCGACATTTGCCGGATCGGAGTCAAGGACGAGCGTTTGCCTGTTGCGATCAAAAACGGCATGGACTTCCTTGTTTTCATCCATCTCTAAAGTGAGGCTCGTCTCCGTCGAGACCTGTTCCTCATTGACAATCCATTCAACAAAGGTTGCGTTCGGACCTGGTATGGCGAGCAATACAGGATTGGCATTCTCATTATAAAGATGTGTTTCCGGCCCCGGTTTGACAATCCCCGGGCCAATGGTGTCAATGGTCAGGGAGAATGTTTGGTCCCCGGCGTTTATGCTACCTGTCATCATATTCGACGGCTCTGTTTCCCATTCCGGATTGGTATAAACGGCGCTCACCTCATATTCGAATGCAGCCACAGGCAGGCCTGTGTCGGTAAATGACCGGTCATCAGGGTTTTCAAGATAAGAGACGGCATCACCGTTGCGGTATATCCTGAAGCCTTCCAGTGCAGGTTCATGTTGCTTGCCTGCAGTATAGTCCCAGGTAAGCATTATCCAATCGTCTCCTGTACCGGTAACCGATAAGTTGTTGGGCGGCGGAAAGATGGCATCATACTGGCCAGACACGTCGATCTTATCGAGAAAAATACCGTTGCCGTCGCCCGGCCCGGCCTGGAAAGCTATCTGAAAAGGGGCTGGAACATAAGGCAGTGCGATCTGTTCAAATTGCCACTGGGGAAGATCCCCTGTGTATTCGCCCACTTCGACCCAGCCGTCATCTGCCTGCAGGCGAACCATCACCTGTAGTGTGTTGCTTTGTGCATCATTGCCTGGCATGGCAAGATAGAAAGACAGCAGTCCCCCGTCATATTCACCTGGTGACAACAACGGGCTTATCAGGCGTGTAACTGGGTCCTGGCCTGCCTCATCATTCCTGAAAAACAGGCTGTGTTCCCCTGTTACGGCTTCGCCCACCGGGTTGTCGTCTGCATGTATCGTTTGCCAGGATGTTTCACCTGCCAGGAATTGCTGTGTCCAGCATGGCGGAAGGTTGTCATCCATGATATGTTCATCAAAGGGCAGGGGCATCAGGGTCTGGCATTCGGTAGTGGCGCTTGTTGTGATGCCGTTTGAATATTGTGGTCCGTGGGCCAGCGACCAGGCCTTGAAGGGGTAATCTGTACCCTGGGACAGGCTCTTGATCAGGACTTCTGTGTCGTGACCGAGGTAAACCACCGTTCCGCCTCCGGCAATGGTATCATCCAGTGTGTAGTATCCTGCCGGCTGGCCGAAGGTTCCGTTTTCCGACATGGCGATCATCACCAGGTCTTTCTGTTCGTTGGGGATCCAGTTTAGCTGAATTTCATCACTTCCTTCCGCGGTGGCATGGAGTCCGGCAACCTCTTCAACGCTGTGCGAAAAGGGGTCGAACCCTTTAATTGTTTGATAATCTGTTTCCAGGGGGTCAAGCCAGTGTTTCAGGCTGTTGTTTTCTTTGCCACCTCCTGTATAAGACATCCCGAAGCGTCCGTACCAGTCGGGCAGTGTGTTGCCACACGCCGCATAGCCGCCATGCAGTTGGCCCAGGATGCGGCCCTGGCTGTCGAAGATGGGAGATCCGGAGGACCCGGGTTCTGTTGTTGTTTCTCCATCCCACGTAATGCGCCAATGAGAGCTTCCTGACCCCGGGCTGCCGAGATAGCTGCTGGCCTGCACGCCACTTTCGGAGTAGCTGAATTTTTTGATGTCGCTCCTTGGATGATGCACGCCAATGATTGTGCCGCCGACTGCATCGAGCACTGAACGATTCCATCCTGCGAAATAGGGATTGTATGATTCGGGCACATTGTGGGTCAGCTCCATCAGCCAGAAATCGGTGAGGTCATTGCGGGCACGGTGCACGGCTCCGCTCATGGCATCATAGGGGGGTGGGGTGTCGGGGTTTTCACATGTTTCACTTTGCCAGTTGAACCATGCCACCACGGTAGAAGGATTCCTGTAGCAATGGTTTGCCGACAACAGGTAAGGGCGTCCATCATTGTTGGTGTTGTTGACCAGCGCCCCACTGCAAAAAGCGTTGCTTCCTGTTAGCAGCATGACGACTGACCGGATCTGGTCTTCCCATCCAAGGGCCTCATCGCAGGCAACGTTTATGTTGCACCATCCTGCATGCCCAAAGGCTTTGGTGAACCGCATCGGGTCGCGATATGCATGTGTTACCGTGTGCAGGTTCAGTCGTCCGTGGAAGTCAACACCCGGAGGTTCCACATATTCTACCACCAGAGAGTCGCCGGGAACCATTGTGGTAGCGAAATACCCGTCATCCTGGTTGTTAAGGTGAGTAAACGCACCGAGGGTAAAGCTCCCGGAGGGTGTATACAGATAAAGGCTGGCCCCTTCAGGCAGGTGATATTCATCAAACGTCAGGTTAAGGCTGTAAGCGCCGGGTGAGTGGACTCCCAGGCGCCACGAACGCCCTCCGTCGGGCAAATCGTACCAGCTGCCTGCATTGTCGGGGTGCAGGTCAACAACGATGTTTTCGCCAAAACGCCATGGGACATCCCGGATGGTATCGAGGACCAGGTCTTCCGTGATCAGCGATTCGACATCAATGGCGGGCAATGTTTCAAATAGCAGGGTGTGCAGGGGCACATCCTTTTCCAGGCCAGGGGGGGTGCCAGGCCGGCTGATCTGTGAAAATGTCGCAGGATGAACAATTAAAACGATGAGAAAAAGAAAAAGAAAACGATTCATTTTTTCACAATTATGTGCCGAAAGGTATCAGTCGGTGGCCTGAACAAAGATAAGGAGTTTTGATCAATCCGGAGCCACCGGGCCGGCAGCTGCCTGTCCCAAAAACATTCATCCCGCAGGCAGCATATCCCGGCGCAACTAATTAAACACCATGGGTTTCACTTTGTCCCTGGTGTGAAGTCTTTTGATGTTTCCCAACAGCTCTTTTCCAAATGGCAGGGGCCTGATATCCTTTGCTGCTTTTGAACAAACAAGGGTCAACTGTTCTTTTTCGGTCCGGGGCCGTCTTCCGGTCCTGATGATCAAAACAACGGGGTCCAGCAGTTCTATTTTAAACTTGTTTCCCCTGTTCCCGACAATGATTCCGGGAACATCCGCATACGCTTTCACATACTTCCATTCCCCTTCAACATCTTTCACATGGTGATACAGGTCTGTGACCACCAGCTGTCCTTTGTAAAAGATGTCTCTGTAATACTGGCATTTATGGGTCAATTTGTATTTGCCTTTTTTCGGTGGTGCATTATTGTAAAATTCTTTTTTGTAGTCACATGGTTCCGGGCCATAATAAGGGCACCTTTTACATAATGAGTCGTTAAAATATATTCTCATGTGTGCTTTTTTTATTTATTCAGATCAAAATTAATATTTTTTTACATAGAAAAACATTTTTTTGTGTTTTTTATCGTTATTTCACCCATTAATGTCAAATGGCTCGTCCGGGTTAACAAATCTCTGTCTTTGGTGGTGTCAATATGCTTTATGTCATGCATTGATTTTTTGCGTTCTGTGTTGTGTCTAGGCAGCTGGTAGGGCGGCTTTTGTAAAACATAATGCCTTGCCGGCCGTCGGTCATGGGGCCTATGACCGAACCGTTTCCAAAATTAGTACGCCAACGCGCCTGTTATTCAACATTTTTTTATAATTTTGCGGCTTTAAAAACAAATTATTTTCCTGAAAAACAGTGGTTCAAAAAAGTCGCAACCGCGATTGGGGGGAAGGTTAATTCATTGTACAAGATGCCGAAATACAAGGAATACAAAACGCTTAACCTGCCTGTTATCGGGGAGGAGGTAAGTGCTTTCTGGGAGGAGAACGGGGTTTTCGAGAAAAGCCTGGAGATACGCAAAGGTCGCCGGCCATGGGTTTTTTATGAGGGACCTCCTTCTGCCAATGGGTTGCCGGGCATCCATCATGTGATGGCCCGTGCCATCAAAGATATTTTTTGCCGTTACCGTACCCAAAAAGGTTATTTTGTAAACCGCAAAGCAGGCTGGGACACTCACGGCCTTCCTGTGGAGATGGGCGTTGAAAAGCTGCTTGGCATCACAAAAGAAGACATTGGGAAAAACATTTCCATTGAAGAATATAACAAGGCTTGTCGCAAAGATGTGATGAAGTACAAGGACACCTGGGATGAGCTGACCCGCCGGATGGGCTACTGGATAGACCTGAGCGACCCTTACATCACGTTTGACAACAAATACATCGAGACCGTATGGCATCTTCTGGGCAAGCTATATGAGAAGGGGCTTCTTTACAAAGGTTACAGCATACAACCCTATTCGCCTGCAGCCGGCACAGGACTCAGCACGCATGAACTGAACCAGCCGGGGTGTTACCGCAATGTAAAGGACAATTCATTGACTGCACAGTTCAAGGTGGTACGCAATGAAAGGTCTTCATTTTTGTTTGATGATGACCAGGAGGTTTTTCTGCTGGCCTGGACCACCACGCCGTGGACGTTGCCCAGCAACACCGGTCTCGCTGTCGGTAAAAACATTGATTACGTAAAGGTTAAAACCTTTAACGCCTATACGCACAGGCCCATCCAGGTGGTGTTGGCCAAAAGCCTCCTGCATCGATTCTTCGATCCCACACATGCGTCATTGTCCCTGGAGGACTATCAGCCCGGCGCAAAACGGATCCCCTATCAGGTGGTCGGTGAACACAAGGGGGCGCGGTTCGAAAACATCCGTTACGAGCAGTTGCTTCCGTATGCGCAACCGGATGACGGCGATCCGTTCCGTGTGGTGTTGGGCGACTTTGTAACGACCGAAGAAGGCACGGGTGTGGTACATATTGCCCCCAGTTTTGGCGCTGATGACTTCAGGGTGGGCCATCAATATGCCCTTGGCTCACTCACCATGGTTGACAAGAAAGGCCGTTTTGTGGAGGCCATGGGAGAGTTTGCCGGCCGTTATGTCAAGCCGGAGTACATCGGCGACAATGATCCGCCGGAGGAGCGCCCGGTGG
>SLCY01000070.1 GCA_007125585.1 Bacteroidales bacterium | reverse complement strand
CTTATCGCTGTTTTTGGCATCAACGTATACACCATTACAGCAGAGCCCAATGATCCTGCCATGGGTTCAGTCGCCGGCTCAGGAGAGTATGAACACGGTGTTGAGGTCGAACTGACAGCCATTCCGGAACCAGGCTATGATTTTGTTGAATGGACGGAGGACGGGAATGTGGTTTCCGTTGAGCTGGTTTATGCATTCCCCGCAGAGGAAAACCGCGAACTGGTGGCCAATTTCGCCCTCACCACATATACGGTGACATTCAATGTAATGGATGAAGATGGTGATTTGATCACAGAAGCCATTATTACTTTTGACGGAGTGGAAAATGCCCCCGGCGATTATGTGTTTGATAATCTTATATCCGGAAACTATCATTACAAAATTGAAAAAGCAGGTTATTTCACTGTTGAGGATGAGGTTGATGTTGAAGAAGATATGACTGTTGATGTTACTTTGGAAGAAGATGATACATTTGTGATCGATCCTATAGATATAAAACTCGGCATATATCCCAATCCGGCACGTGAAAGGCTCTTTGTCGAATCAAACCTCCTGATGGAGGAGCTTCGCATACTTGATTTGAATGGAAAAGTTATCTACACGTCCAATGTGGGAGCTGACAACCACGAGATCGACGTTTCCGGCTTTAACACCGGGACCTACTTTATTCATGTCGTGACTTCTGAAGGCATGGCAAACCATAGTGTACAGGTTGTACGTTAATGATTTGGCTGATAACAAATAAAGAAGGGCTGTCCGATGCCAGGGGCAGCCCTTCTTTATTCATTTACGGGCAAATTGAAACGGCAATAGTAGCTGACATGACCGGAAATTGATTATTCATGTTTCCTTTTCCTGTCGAACAAAATTTTTTGTAATATTGTGATATAAAGATCAGAGTGCACTGTTGCTTTATATAGTACGGGAACCATTAATTACAGTCAAATACGGTCATTTGTGACAATTAAAAACCATATCTCATGGGAAAAGCCATTGTAAAATGCACAATTGCCACCTACGGGGTTGAAGAGTACGTAGTGGAAGTACCCTGTAATAAAGATGATGTGGATGAGATCATCATTTCCAAAGCATGGAAAAAGCTAAAGGAAGACGAAGGGGGGTCGCTACCCTATGGAAACCGTACTGCTGAGATTATCAAAAGGTTAGACTAAACCCATCCAAAAAGGATCATTCTTTTTTTTGACTTTCCTTATTGACTTTATTTTTAGATTATCTAAATTTTTAACAAACATTTTGGGTGTTTTTCTTGTTTGGTAAAGAATAAACAGGTATCTTTATGCTTGTTTATCTGTTTTAGAAGTCCAATTGAATGAGTTTTTTTACCAAAACAGTACTATGATGATGAGACAATTAATTTTCGTTGCAGCCATTCTTTTTCCCATGATGGCATTTGTTCAGGGCAATCCTGAAAAAGTTGAATTCAAGGTGCACGGCAACTGCGGAGGGTGCAAAGCGACCATTGAAAAAGCTGCCATGACAGATGGCGTTACCAAAGCTGAATGGTCGGTAGAGACCAAAATGCTCTCTCTGACTTATGATCCTGAGACTGTAAGCCTGGAAAATGTATATCAAAGGATCGCTGATACCGGTTATGCATTTGACAGGATTGAGGCCAAAGGCAGTGATTGTCAGCAAAAGCCGACAAATTGCGGGCCGGCGTCAGGGGAGAAGAAAGAAAAAACCGTTCAGTCAGCCAGGGCTGGAGGGTGTTAAAGGGAATTGATCGAAAAACAGCCTTGCGGCTCACACTGCGGCTGTAAATTGACGCGCTCTATACAGGCGCCACAGGGGGTTGCTCAACGGCAGCCCCCTTTTTTTATCCATCACCCCGGTTGTTACCCTCTTCCAGCTCATCCAGTATCTTTTGCACATCTGCCTCCGTATGGTACAACTTCTCTTTGCAAATGACGATCAGTTCCGCGGCGCGCTTGACTTTTTCTGAAAGCTCGTCCACACCGATCTCACCTTCCTCCATTTCTGTCACAATGGCCTGAAGCTCTTCGAAGGCTTCTGTATAACTGGGTTTCTTATTCATGGTGTTTTGTTTTAACGGTAAAGATGGTTTTGCTCTGTACTTTTCCTTCAAATAAAGTGGTCTCAAGCACATCACCTTCCTTTAACCTGCTTGAGCTTTTCAATACAACACCCCGATGATGGGTAATGCTGTATCCTCTTTTCAATACATTGTCGGGGTGCAGATGGCCGATCGTGGCCTCTGCGTCTTCCATTTCCTGCGCAGCCTGTCCCAACAAAGAAATGCTTTTTATGGCAAGTGTTTCTCCCAGATTTCCAATGTGCAAATGATGCTGTCGAATGGTTGCTGTGGTTTGCCGGCTCAGCATCTGCGATTGTTGCTGCAGGATATATTTTTTGATATTCCTGGTGATGGACCGGGTCTGATGAATCAGCATCCTTGTGAATTCTTTAAGACGTCTGCGGTGGTTGGAGACAATCCTGAAAGTGTTTGACTGGAAACGCAGTACGTTACGATCAAGTAGTTGTTGCTCGTGTCGCAGCCTCTGGCCCGCATGCATTGTGATCTTCTCCTGACTGCCCCGGACCGTAAAGGCAAAATCATTGAAACGCTCTAACAGTGATTCTGCCAGCCTGGTGGGGGTGATCTCATTGGCAAATGCCACCAGTTCCACCACAGTCTCATTGGTGGCATGTCCAATACCGGTGAGCACGGGCAGTGGAAACAGTGCGACCTCCTTTGCCAGCTCATAGCTGTTGTAGCATGACAGACCTATATCGTCTCCACCTCCACGGATGATGGCCACCATATCAAAATGTTGTTTTACCTTACGAATGGCGGTCAGTTGCCGGATGATGGACCCAACCGCTTTTTCCCCCTGGAGGAAGGCAGGAAACAGGTGGTGAAAAAGACGATAGCCTTTGAGGTTCTGATCGACCAACCGGATAAAATCGGCATACCCCTTGCTTGTCTCAACGGAGATGACAGCGATTCGCCGCGGCAGCAAGGGGAGGCTCAGTTGCTTGTTGAGATCAAAGATGTTCTCTCTGATGAGCCTGTCAATACAGTCCTGTTTCTCCCTCTCAAGGTCACCCAGGGTGTAAGAAGGGTCGATGTCAATGATCCGTAATGAAAGCCCATGCACCGGGTCGAACGAAAGGCGTGCAAGGAACAAGATCTTGATGCCATCTCTCAGTGGCTCTTTCAAAACCTCCAGAAAGCGTTTGTTGATGGCCTGGTAATCCTCTTTCCATAATGTGGAGCGCATCTGGGAGGTGACCTTGCCCTTTTCCTTTTCCATCAGCTCCGGATAGCAATGTCCTGAATGGCTGTAAAGGTTCAGCTTATTCAATTCAGCCTTCACCCAATAGGCACTCCTGTAACGCTCAGCGATGGTCTTCCGTATGCTTCTCGCTACCTCTGTCAGAGAAAAAACGGTTTTATCGCGAATCGTTTCAGGCATCACTCAGTGAAGGTTGAATTTTCCCGGATGTTGACCAGGCATTACCTCTTCAGGTTGTTTCCAATCTGATAAGGGTCGCCTGTTTTTTCACCTAAACGGCGGTATTCACGAACACCGCCAATATATATCAAGGGATTAAAAGCATTGATGTTGATGGAGCCAATATCTTCCGGATCTTTCAACAAGTTCGTATCCACATGGGTCTCCACGATTCTCCCCACAAAGTGATTGGTGCGTCCAATGATGCGCCAATCCGTCAACTGACACTCCAGGTTTAACGGACACTCCTTAATAATCGGGGATCTTACAATGCTTGAGGGCATCTTTGTCAATCCAGTTTCCCGGAATTTGTCAACATCTTTCCCGGAGCGGATGCCACAAAAGTCGGCTTCCGTCATGATATCCACCGTGGCAATGTTGACGGTAAAGTCCTTATTGGTTTTGATGGCCTCTCCGGAAAACCCTCTCGTCCCAACGGAGATACCGAGGGTGGGTGGTTGGCTGGTAAGCAGGCTAACCCATGCTATGGTTACAATATTCGCACTCTCCATCGTCCCTGTAACCACCAGTGAGGTGGGGCAGGGGAACATAATCTTTTTTGGTCCGAAGCTGGTTTTCATACACTCCTTTTTATTGTTATCAATGGCCTGAACAACAGCGACCACGCCATTCTGATTCCCTGTGCTTGCTTTTAAAAGCCGGAAAAAGCATAACAAACATCATTACACCCGTTTTGGCTATCGATGTAGTGCTGCTTCCGGGGCACGGCATATAACATAAAGCGCTGTCAGTGTGCCCAGTTGATCGTCTTAAGGTGGTTCAGCATATCTTTTGCCATTTCCAGCGCTTTCCTCGCCCTGCCATTGGAATAATCTGTCAAAAAAGTGATGGCAAGCTCCGGGTCTTTTTCCAGCAGCTTCATTGCTGCTTCTTCGATGGCTTCTTGCATGGCAAATTGTTCTGCTTCAAACGGATCCCATTGTTTTCTCACCATCTTGATGGTTTCCGGATAACCCAGGTCAATCATGTTCTCAAGTGCATTGAACACGTCGAATGCATTGTCTGGATCGTATTCGAATGTACCGGGCGGAGGGTTGAACTGAAAACTTGTTTCCAGGGCTTTTTCCAGCGGCCATTCTTTGTAATAGGGCTTCGGGGTTTCGTTGATGCCGGCGTACCAGGGAACAAGAACGGAGCCACAGGGGGCTGCTGTGGTGCGCCATGCGACAGAACCGACTGCTGCAGGAAGCCAGTTTCGCAACTGGTATATCACCAGTTCCTGGGCAGTACTGCTGCAGATGGCACCGATGCCGGGTTGATGGTGCGGTGAAGCCTCTTCAGGCATTCCCAGGGCATATGACAAAGACCGGTCAGGGTCCTGCCCCTCAATATGTCCGTGACTGCGAATGATATCGGCCACATCTGTCACGGTGAATTTGTGGTCGACATAAAGGGCGAAAGGCAACTGTTCATCGGCGGGCAGTTCGATCAGCTCATTGATCACCAGCGATTGACTGAACCACTGGCGCGGGTCCACCCCTTGCTCTTCCCTGAAGCTGCCCTCAGGGGCAGGCCGGTTGAAGGCTTTCCTGAAGCTGAACGGTTCGCCGCGATCAGGGTCAACCCAGTTTCGCGACACAGCATAATCAACAAGTCCTTCAGATACCATCACATTGTCTGTGTCGTCAGGGTCCGTTTCCGGTCCAATGATGTGCACATTGGGCAACAGCATGATCGCATTGTCCGGTACACGCCTGGCAATCCAGTGTTTACCCCTGACGATGGCCAGCACCCATGCCTCATCAGCGTCCGCAATGGTATAGGTGCGGCCTGATGCTGCATATCCAAAATGATCAAGCAGCTGTGTGGCAACCTCAACGCCCTCTCTTGCTGTCCTGGCTCTTTGGGCTATCATCCGACGCAGCTGTAAGCCTATGCCACCGTCAACGATATCTCCCCGGGCCACCAGCTCATCATAAGAATCCTCACGTGTGCGGCAGGCATTCGATGCCACGGCAACGCCGAACTCGTTGAAATAACCATCGCCAAATTCAACACCCGGGTTGCTGGTCCATAAAAAGGCATATGTCTCCTCCACCTGTGGCCATTTGCCACCACGCCGGAGTTCAACCATAGAGCCTGTTTCATGCTGCATACGGGGCACATAGCGATAGCTGAGGTTTCTCAATCCGCTGTTCTGCTCAAGATGGCCGAACAGCAGGGACCCATCAGCCGAGGCATCCCTGCCCACCACAACAGCAAAGCAAGCCATGGCAGAGGAGATAGTCATTGTATGCAGTATCAGGATGACCAGTGTTGAGATGACTGTGTTTCTTATCATAATGTTGATTGTTTTTTTGTTTGCGTTAACCGGTCCTGCCAAAGGTCAGGCAAATGATCTCTATCACTCCTGTCGTTCATAGACAGTCTTTCCGCCAAGGACTGTCCTGACCACTTCGACCTGGTGGATCTCCACCTCGGGGATCCGGAAATAATCCCTGTCGATCACAACAAAATCAGCCAGCTTGCCCGGCACAATATTTCCTTTGAGATCCTCAGAGAATTCAAGGTATGCCGGCCAAAGGGTGTAAGCTTTGAGTGCTTCGTGGCGTGTCATTCGTTGCTCAGGGATCCAGCCCCCGGGCGGGTTGTTGTCCCTGTCTTGCCGGGTCACGGCCGCATGCAGGCCGTAAAAAGGATTGTATGGTGAAACCCAGTAGTCGGAACCGGCGGCGATGATGCCTCCCTGATCCAGGATGCTGCGCCACGCATATGCCCCCGCTACAGCCCTTTCCCTTCCTATTCTGTCTTCCACAAAGAGCATGTCTTCCGTCGCATGTACAGGCTGCATGGAAGCAATCACGTTCCTTCCGGCAAATCGCTCCAGGTCATCAGGATGAATGATTTGGGCATGTTCAACCACCAGGCGGGCCTCTTCGGGACTTTTGCCTGTCATATCCATCGCCTTTTCAAAAGCGTTGAGTGTAACCCTGTTACCACGATCCCCAATGGAGTGTGTCCGCATCGTGAAACCGATCTCCAGCAGGTCGGCAACCAGCTGCGCATAGCGGTCTTCTTTCTGCCCCAATGCGCGAAGGGCACCTGTTTCACCCGGAGTGTCATCATATGGCTCGAGCAAAGCGGCACCGCGGCCACCCAGTGAGCCATCCACATATTCCTTAACCCACCTGACAGTATAGCGGTCATCATAGAGGCCGATCAGTGGCCGCCCCATGTCCCTGGCCGTTCCCTCATCCACAGCATCCATCAGCCGCACTCTTAAAAAACCGGATTCATAGGCCTTGCTGCGCAAGGAGATGTCGCCCATGCCAGAGGCAGTGAGGTCATGGACGGTGGTGATGCCGGCTGCCAAAAGGGCATCGCTGCCCAGCCGGAGGGCTTCCAGCTCTTCCTCTTCGGTAAGCCCAGGTGCAGCCGGGACATGCCGGGTAACCAATACGCCGGCCGCAGATACCAAAACACCGGTGGGCCGGCCTTCATCATCCCTTACAATGGTGCCGGCATCCGGATCGGCTGTTTCTCCGGTTACACCGGCAACCTCAAGGGCCATGCTGTTTACAAAATGTGCATGACCGCAATAACGACGCAGGACCACAGGATTATCAGGACTGACAGCATCGAGGAGATGCCTGTGCGGCGTCTCATCCCAGATGGCATCATTGTAGCCCCGGGCAATGATCCACTCCCCCTCTTCAGCATGATCGACCGCTTCAGCTATTTTTATCAACAGTTCATCCAGGGGCAGCCAGTAAATATCCAGGGGAGCCATCAGAAGATTTCTGCCCAGACCTTCAAAGTGCATATGGCTTTCGGTTAATCCAGGAATGACCGTCAGGCCACCCAGGTCGATAATTTCAGTGTGATTGCCGGCCAGTTCCATGGCTTCGTCCGGATGGCCCACAAAAATAAAGCGGTCTCCTTTGATGGCAAGGCTGCCGGCAATAGGATGCGCATCATCAAGCGTGTAAATTTGTGCGTTGGTGTAAACAATGTCTGCCTGGTCTCTCTGGCAGGAAAACAAACAAAGCAACAACAGGACGGCTGCGACAGGAAGCATGGAAAATGTCTTTTTCATAAAAAGAAGTTCAGGATAAGATGCAATGGATTACCTCATGCAATAATAACTAAAAAACATGAAACGCCCATGACAATTTTTTTACACACAAGAGGATGAACGTCATCGAAATATAAAAATTATGAACACATAAAACAAGAAAAGAATAAACCATTAATGCCCCCGTGTCGTGTTATTTTGCGAACCCCTCTATTAATCGTAAATTTGTATTATACAATCAATGCATTGACAATGGAAAATTTATTTGAGAGATACGGAAGCATCAAAAACGGCATACAAACCCTGACACCCCGCGAAGCATATGAAGCCATCAAGGATGGAGCACTATATATTGACCTGAGGGCTGCGGAGCTTTCAGCTTACAAGATCCCGGATATCCCTGATATTTTTCTTCTGCCCCTGGCACTTTATAAAGAAGCATATCACAAGCTTCCGGCGGAACGATATCTGATCCTTGCTGATTCTTCCGGGTTAAAAAGCAGGGATGTCGCTTCCTTTCTTCAGGACAGGGGGTATGATAAAGTATCCCACATGGCGGGTGGTTTTGTGGAGTGGGAGAGAGATGGCCTTCCCATCCGCGAAGACATCAATGAACGCCTGACAGGCGCCTGTGCCTGTCAGCTCAAGCCCCGCGACAGGATGAAGTGAACGTTGTCATGTGCTGTCGCATGGCCGGGTTTTGCCGGCAAATATTTTGTTTTCCACAAATGGACCAAAAACAGCCCCTCAACAGATCCATGCAAAGATTTTGCAATGTCAGAAAAAAACAATCATATCCTGGGTGTTGATGCCGGTTCTTTGTCTGTAAAGATGGCTTATTGCGATGGTGAAAAGGTACATCGTGTTCTGAAGGAACATCATGGCGAGCCGTTGCAGGTGTTTCACCGGATGCTCAGGCAGAAAAGGCTGGAAGGACAACTCTCAAAAAGTTTTTCCACTGGGAAATATGCAGGCCTGTTATTCGGTGAAAAACCAGCTCGTCCAGTTTCTGCGGATTCTGTCCTGGTTAACACATTAAACCAGGAACATTTTGCCGGAATCAATTATGTGGTCGACATTGGGTACGCTGGTCTGGCCATGGCAGAGATCCGTGGCGGCAGCCTTCACCGTTACGAGACAAACTCATTGTGTGCCGCGGGTACGGGTGCATTCCTGGATCAGCAAATGGTCCGTCTGGGCCTTACCTACGAAAAGATCAGCGACATACCCATTGTTGATAACCCCCCGTCCATCGCCTCGCGCTGTGCAGTCTTTGCGAAAAGCGACCTGATACATCGACAGCAGGCGGGCTACAGCATCCCACAGCTTTGGAACGGTCTGGTGAAAGGGCTCGCACAGTCGGCCTTTACCTCGTTGTTCAGGGGCACGAACATTGACAGCGATGTGCTGATCATTGGCGGATTGGCAAACAACAAGGTGTTTCTGCATTTTTTTGAATCCCTTTTGGGCAGTCACAGGTTGCTCGTGCCATCCAACCCCGACTTTTTCCTGGCAGAGGCGCTGCTCAGCCAGGTCCATCACCACAACTGCAAAAACAATGGCGGCCGTCCGGGCAATCAAAAACAATCCCGGCTTTTTGAAAAACCACTGGCTTTTTCGGGTCAGCAAGAGCATACGCATTACCTCGATGATCTTGGCAATGAGGTTGACCTTTACCACTTGCCCAAAGGCAAAACATTGGAGGTGTTTGCCGGTGTGGATATTGGATCTACCAGCACGAAGCTGGCGCTTGTCGATCCCTCCGGCCGCCTTTGTCTGGGAATGTACACCCGGACACAGGGCAACCCTGTGGGTGCCTTTCAGCGATTGCTGCACGGCACCCACAACCTGTGCGACGAAAGATCCGTGCAGCTTCATGTTTGTGGCCTTGGCACCACAGGTAGCGGCAGAAAACTTGTAGGGACCTTTGCCGGTGCCGACATCATCAAAAATGAGATCTCCGCCCACCTCAAAGGTGCCGTCAAAGAGTTTCCGGATGTCAGAACCATTTTTGAGATCGGTGGCCAGGATTCAAAATACATCAGCGTGGAGAATGGCTGGATGAAGGATGCCAACATGAACTATGTTTGTGCAGCCGGAACCGGATCTTTTCTGGAAGAACAGGCCAGGAACCTCGGCATCCTTCTGGAGGAGATAAGCACGCACTGCAGGGGCGCCTTGCCCCCCAATGCCAACCATCGTTGTACCGTATTCATGGAACAAGACGCCAGTCAGCACCTTGCAAAAGGTATGAATAAGAGCCAGGTGATGGCTTCCATACTATATGCTGTATGCAAAAACTATCTGCACCGTGTTGTCCACCACCGGCCCGTTGACGAACCCATCCTTTTCCTTGGCGCCACCGCAAAAAACCAAGGCCTTGTTGAAGCATTCCAAAATGTACTGAATAAGAAGGTGCACACCTCACCACACAGCCATCTGATGGGCGCCATTGGCATGGCTGAGATGCTGAAGGAAAAAAAGCTTCAGGTTACCGCGTTTAAAGGGCTTTGGATCAAAGATCTACAACTGCGGGTGACAGAGAGCACCTGTTCACAATGCCACAATGAATGCCGCATCAGCCATTTGCTTTCCGCACAGGGAGAAAGCCTTGCATCCTGGGGCTACCAGTGTGGGAGGGAAGCGGAAGGGGGAAAGGTGAAACAACATAAACAGCTGGGAGCGTTCCATGAGATGGACAAGATGATTCACCAGAGCATTGTCCCGCATCATCCAAAAGCCCAGATCTACATGCCCCAGGCATTGCATTTTTATGCATACAATCCTTTCTGGCAACACTTCTTTAATGCCCTTGGAATAACACTCACCCCCGTAGCGGGCGACAACCATGTCATGACAAACTACGCCCGGAAATATGCCCTCTCCGATTGCTGCTTTCCCGTTAAACTGGCTGCAGGAAGGGTGATCCATGCACTGGAACATCACCGCTCACCTGTGTTTTTGCCCTATCACATCCAGGATCAAACAAACCCCAAAGCGACAAATTCCTTTTTCTGCCCCCTGTCACAGGCATTTCCCTCTCTTCTGAAAAGCACACTGAATATCCATGGCATAGATCCATCCCTGGTCCTGTCGCCCGTGGTAGATTATTCAAAGGATGACAGATGGAATATAAGGGAGCTGACAAAGGTGCTCGGAGCACGTTACCGTATATCCAGGAAAGAAATAGGGCACGCCTGGCACCAGGCAAAAAACGGTCAGGACGAATGCATCAAAAAGCTGATGCGTTCCCGCCGCGTCAATCCCGTATCAAACGAAACACCCCAAAAACCAGTCTTTGTGTTGATCGGCCGTTCATATAACCTGCTGGATGAACTGCTGAACCTGGATCTGCCAAAAACCATCGCCCGCTATGGCTACGATGTGGTTCCAATGGATATGCTGCCCATCGACCGTAAAGACCTTCCTTCCGGTTACCAGGATATGTATTGGTCATACGGCCAGAAAATTGTCGTTGCCTGCCGGTATATCCTGGCCAGGCCCGGCGTATATCCGATTTTTCTGACCAACTTCAACTGCGGACCTGATTCTTTTTTGTTAAGCGTCTTTGAGAGGGAAATGAAAGACAAGCCATCCCTCATTCTGGAGCTTGATGAACACGGTGGGGATGGAGGGTATGTTACCCGCCTGGAAGCATTTTTTGACCGGGTGGAGAACCATTTTCAGAAAGGGGAGATGCCAAGGCTGGGGGAAACCCTTTCTGAAAGCCGGATAGTACGTTCATTGACAAATTACAAGGTATATATACCCCCCATGCATCCCACCGCTTCAAGGCTCATGAGCGCTGCGCTGAGGGGACATGGCATTGACTCGGTAGCCCTTGAAAGAGAGGATGCTGAAACTTATGGCATTGGCAGCGCATGCGTGAGGGGTTCAGAATGCATGCCGGCGGCCAGCACCATAGGGTCCTTCATCCATCAAATCAGGAAAGAGGAGAAAGAGGGGACATTGAAAGGCAGGGCAGCCTTATTCATGCCCTGCACCGATGGCCCCTGCCGCTTCGGCCAATATGTGCGCCTGCATGAGCAGATCCTGCAATCCCAGGATCTGGATGCTGTGATCATATCTCCCAATTCGGACGACAACTATGGTGACATCTCCGGGGCTCTAAGAAAGCACCTGTTTAAGGCACTGATGGTTTCTGACATTCTTGATAAGCTGAACCACAGGATCAGGCCCTATGAAAAGGAAAAAGGCAAGATGGGTTTGCTGACAGGGGTTTACACGGACCGGCTTGTTGAAACGTTTGAAAACAGGGGAAACATCACCGGTGTCCTGAAAAAGCTGCATGATGAGCTGACAAATATTGAAAGGGAAGCTATTCAAAAGCCACTGATAGGTGTCGTGGGAGAGATATATGTAAGGAATTCGCCGTTTTCCAACGCACACCTTGTGGATACCATAGAAGACCTGGGAGGGGAGGCCTGGGTTGCTCCGATCATGGAGTGGTTGCATTACACTTCGGGATTCGAGGAAAACGGCAATGTGTGGACTTATCTCCAAAACAAACTCACCCATGGTGTTGTCTCGTATCTTGAAAACCGGTACATGTCTGTCTTCGGCCACATGCTGAAAGACCGCAGAGAGCCTTCAATAGATGCTGTCAGGCAGTATGGCAAAACCTTTTTGCCCGATAGCATTGAGGGGGAATCCGTCCTTACCGTTGGCCGGGCCATAGCGTTTATGCTCCAGGGGGCAAACGCCGTTGTCAATGTTTCTCCTTTTGGCTGCATGCCCGGAAGCATCAGCACTTCCATTCTGAAAGATGTTTCGAATCAGTACGGCGTGCCGGTTATTTCTTTATTCTATGATGGGGAAGCGGACTTCTCCGGTATCCTGGAAGCCTATATCCGGAACAGCAAGAAGCCCGGGGGCCCCATTAAACTTTGACTCAGGGCAGGAAGCAGTATTTTCCCGGCACCGGCAAATGAAATCGGCAAAAAAAAAACAGCAAACCGGCCGGCGTTAAAGCAAAAGCCCCTCTCACAATTCGTGGAGGGGCTGTTTTCGTGGTCCTTAAGACCTCGTTTTAGATGTCAAAAGGATGATCTATGACAGTTTCACATTGGCCGCGTTCATGCCTTTTTTGCCTTCTTTCAGCTCAAAGGTTACCTCATCGCCCTCGCGAACCTGGTCAATCAGACCGGTGGCGTGTACGAAGAATTCTTCTTCTGTTTCGTGATCCTTGATAAATCCAAATCCTTTAAGTTCATTAAAGAACTTTACTGTTCCAGTTTTCATAAAAAATAATGATTTGATTGAATAATTGAATTGAAATTCGCTTTGATTGAAATAAAACGATTCGCTGGGAAGGTTTTTAAAATTCAAATGGGACGGAGATCAATTCGGGTTACTTAAATTTAATGCGGAACAAAGATAATACAAAATCCGGAGTATCAAAGAAAAAATGCTTTTTTTTCTGATTCTGTTTTATCCTGTCGCACGGAGACCGCCATGCGATGATCATCCGGCTGTGTATCGGTCGGGGTCAGGACCCGGATCATCTTACGTGTTGGCGGGGCGTTTTTGCGAAGCCAAATATGTGAAAAGCGATACGGGGCGCATGATGTTGCGGGGCTGTCCATTATCCGGGTTAAGCATCACCAGCTGATATACCCGCTCCGATGGCAGTACAATAGGCGGCATAATCGGGTACGTGGAATTTCACGCTGTAAAGCTTTTCCAACTCTCTGAAGATTTTCCTTGCCTGCGAAACATCCACCAGCTTGCCAGTAAGAACGATGTCATTGTCTTTTTCGGTACGTGCGGCAAAGATTGCCATCATGCCTACCACCTGGAACACCATATTGAGTATTCCTTTGCATATATCGTTCTTGTTGGCCTGATCATTCATTTTTCCGAAATTGGATGCAGTGATGTTATCGGGCAGGTTTCCGATATCGGTATGTGAGATATCCCCGACACTGAGATCTATATTTTCGAGTTTACCTTTTGTGGCGGCTTCAATGACATTGTCTACGTTTGACAGTCCGGCCATGTTCTTCGCAAGACCGGTTATGGTGCCGCCACCGACGCCTGTACCACCCAGGTGCTTAATACACTTGCCATGGGCTTTCACATAAGCAGTGCCTGTACCCATGCTAACAATGATGGCTTGTTTTAGACCGGAAAGAAACAAGCCCCCATGACCAAGTGCCTTGAATTCATTAATCTTCATAATGGGCAAACCAAGCAGGGTATC
The DNA here is from genome assembly GCA_007125585.1 of Bacteroidales bacterium. Lineage (GTDB taxonomy): Bacteria > Bacteroidota > Bacteroidia > Bacteroidales > UBA7960 > PUPG01. Next base: position 7,402 of record SLCY01000070.1, on the reverse strand, counting down.
ATCCAGAAAGGACGCACCCACTCCGGTTACCACAACTTTTTTTATATCGCTAAATGACAGCTTGTTAACATTAATGAACTTGCCCATCGCTCCCGAGGCAGAGGCCACAGGATCATTGGCCTCGACGGTCAGGGGTCTGATGATCCTGTTGCTGTGCGTGCCTATGATCTTGGTGGTGCTGCCACCAATGTCTATTCCAATAATCATCATGATGAAATGGTTTATGGTACTTTCTGAAGTCCTATTGCCAGCAGATCTGCAATATGTATTGTTTTTAGCGGCAATTCATGTTTGTCAATATAACCCTGAAGATGCATCAGGCATGATGCCTCCGTGGAAACAATATATTCGGCTTTTGCATCGAGTGCATGTTCAACTTTTTGCTCGGCCATGGCGGTGGATATGGCCTGGTGTTTTACCGAAAAAGTACCGCCAAAACCACAACATACGTCGCTGTCGTTCATCTCAACAAGTTCCAGGCCTTTTACCCTGGCAAGCAAACGACGGGGCTGATCTGTCAGCCCATATTCGCGGACTGCTGCACAGGCATCGTGAAATGTGATCTTTGCCTCAAACTGTGCCCCAAAATCATCTGTCTTCATCACAGTGATCAAAAAATCAGTGAATTCAAAGATCTTTTTTGACAAATAGTTGTTCTCATTGTGCAGGGCAGAGTTATAAAACATTTGCGGATAATAATTTTTCACCATGCCGATACACGATGCTGAAGGGCCTACCACATAGTCATAGTGCACAAAATCCTTGATGAACTTTTTTCCCAGGTGTTTTGCCTCATCCCAAAAGCCACCATTAAAAGCAATTTGACCGCAACATGTCTGTTCCGGGTTATAATGGAATTGCATGTGGGCCCTGGCCAGCTCATCTGCTTTTTTCAATACCGTGATCATGTGATAGGCGGTATCAGGATACAGCTGATCAATAAAACAGGGTATAAACAGGCCCGTATTCATGTTGAAGCGGTTATGATTGAACTTTCGATCTACATGGTGCGCTGGCGAAGGGCTTCAAAAAGTACCACGCCGGTGGCTACGGAAACATTGAGTGATGCAATCGTGCCTCTCATGGGAATAGCGGCCACACGATCGGCCAGTTTTCTGGCTGCCGCTGAAACACCCTTGTCCTCAGCCCCCATAATGACAGCCACCGGCTGGGTCAGATCCTCTGCATAAATGTTCTTGTTCCCTTTTTCATCAAACGCGATCACCATGATGCCACATTCCTTCAAAAAGGCAATGCTATGTAAAATATTTGCTTCCCTGCACACCGGGATCCTGGACAATGCACCGGCGGAGGCCTTGATAGCGTCAGCTGTCACATTGACGCTGCCTTTTTCCGGCAGTACCAGGGCATGGGCCCCCGCACATTCCGCAGAACGTGCCATCGCTCCAAAGTTTCTTACGTCGGTGATGCCATCAACGATCACCAGCAATGGTATCTCCCCAGCTTCATAAATACCAGGAAGTAAATCTTCCAGTGAATGGTAGTCAATCGCCGGCATGAACGCAATAATGCCCTGGTGGTTCTTTTTCGTGACCCTGTTCAGACGCTCAGCAGGAACCATCTGAAAGGGGATCTTTTTGTCCCGTATCATCCAGAACAGATGCTGAAAATTGCTTCCCTGCAATCCCTTCTGAATAAGGACTTTATCTGGCTTCTTGCCACTGTTCAAAGCTTCCGTTAACGGACGTATGCCAAATAGATAATCTTCCACAGCCACAAAGGTCGTAAAAAAACTCATTCCACAGACCAGTCAATCCCTTCCTGTCCTTCCCGCATTAACAGTTTGTTGGTGGCAGAAAAGTGCCGGCAGCCAAAGAACCCCCTGGCAGCCGAAAAAGGAGAGGGGTGAGGGGCTTTCAGGATGTGGTGTTTCTCCCGGCCTATCATTTCTTCTTTTGCTTGTGCATAACTTCCCCACAACAAAAACACCAAGCCGGTGCGCTTTTCAGACAATGTCCTAATGGCTGCATCAGTGAAAACCTCCCATCCCCTGTTCTGATGCGATCCGGCACTTCGTGCACGTACCGTCAATGTGGCGTTGAGCAGCAACACCCCCCTTGTTCCCCAGGCCTCAAGATTGCCATTTACAGGAACAGGCACTCCGAGATCTGCCTGCAACTCCTTAAAAATATTTACAAGAGAGGGTGGCTTCGGAACGCCTTTGTTGACGGAAAAACACAACCCATGCGCCTGTCCGGGACCATGATAGGGGTCCTGGCCCAATAACACGACTTTTACCTTGTGAAACGGGGTCAGGTTGAAGGCTGAAAAAATTTGCGGGCCCGGCGGATAGACCAAGTATTTTTTTTTCTCCTCAATCAGGAACTTCTTTAATGCCAAAAAGTAGGGCGCATTGAACTCGGGCGCCAATACTTTTCGCCAGCTTTCTTCTATTACAGGTTTAACCGGAGTTTCATCCATATACCAAGTTCATTCTGACATGTCATGCTGCCGTATTGTATAAAAAAATGCTACGCAGTGCTTTTGATACTTCTGATAAAACCTTTCAGGTCCAATCCCCCGAACGCCCCTGAGCTCATGAACAAAAAACAGGAATCACTTTTCGGGATTTGTTGAAGCGCTTGTTCCAGGGCATCTTTGCTGGTAAACACCTTTGTGTTTTCCTTGCCAAAACCGTCAACAATGGCACCGCGACGAAGCGGAGGCAGTTTTTTTAGCTTCAGCGCATGCGGGTTGTAATAGATGAAGGCTTCATCGACAAGGTCTATCGAGCCCCTGTAATGAGGCAAAAACTGCTTGTTGAGGCTGCTGTAAGTATGCAATTCAATGCAGGCAAATATCCTTTTCCCGGCAAATTGCTCTTTAACGGCGTCAACGGTGGCTTTTATCTTAGAAGGGGCATGTGCAAAGTCCTGGATGACAATGGTCCCATTGCTGTTATACATGACCTCCATCCGTTTGCTGGCACCTTTGAAGGATTGTATGGCCTCAAAGAATTGTTGACCGGCAACGCCCAATTGTTGTGTTACCAACCTGGCAGCATTCAGGTTCAACAGGTTATGCTTGCCAAACACTTGCAATGCAAAACGCCTTCGTCCGGACAAAACATGGGTGGTGCCGTTTTCAATTGAATAATCAGGAAGACCATACGGATAAAGACCCACAGACCCCGGGGTTTCCCGGAGGCACAAATCCCTCACTCCCTTGTCGGCCGATGAATAGATCAGCTTTCCATTTTCTGTTATACAATGGATGAACTTTCTGAACTGATCCAGATAATCATCATAGGTTTTAAAGACGTTGATGTGGTCCCAGGCAATGCCGCTTATGACGGCAATATGGGGTCTGTAGATGTGGAATTTCGGGCGGGGGTCGGTAGGGGCACTCGGGTACTCATCGCCCTCCATGACCATGAACCGTGCTTCATCCGACAGCTTTACCATCACTTCAAATCCCCCCAGCTGGGCACCGACCATATAGTCTGTATCAACATCAAGGGTTTCCAGCACATGCAGCACCATGGCGGTGATGGTTGTTTTTCCGTGGCTGCCGCCAATGACAATGCGGAGCTTGTTTTTCGAGTGTTCATAAAGGAATTCGGGGTATGAAAATACGGGGATCCCCAGCGCCTGTGCCTTTAACAGTTCGGGATTATCGGCTTTTGCATGCATGCCAACAATGATGGCATCCAGTGCCCCGTGAACCTTTTGCGGAAACCAGCCCACTGCTTCAGGCAACAGGCCATGTTGCAACAAACGTTTACGCGACGGATCAAAAAGTTCATCGTCAGAGCCGGTAACCAGCACCCCTTTCCTGTGCAGGGCTATTGCCAGGTTATGCATTGCACTGCCACCGATAGCAATAAAATGTGTCCTCATCAACCTTTGTGTAACTGCGTGTACTTATTGCACTGTTCAACGCTTAGACGCCCATTCATCATGCCCAGGGCCCGAAATCGACGTTTTCCTTATTCCAAAGCCGTGAGTCCACTAGTGTCATGTCAATGGACACGGCACTAGCCGGCGATCGATGGATAAAGATAGATATTTTCGGATACATGGATTTTCATTCATCTGTGCGCCAATTAAAAATTGTCGTGTATATTTGTAAATATCGAAATATTTTTATTTACGACAACCGTGATAAACCTTAAGTTATGAAGTTATTTCCTGTTGTGGCAAAAAATTTCAAAATGGATGGGGGAGCCTGTTTCGGGGTTGTTCCCAAAACCATATGGGAGAAAACTGTTCAGGCGGACGAAAACAACATGATCCCGCTGGCTTCGCGCTGTCTTCTGGCGGATACCGGCGACAGGAAGATACTTGTTGATACGGGCATGGGTGACAAGCAGAGTGCCAAATTTTTTAGTTATTATCACTTGTTTGGCAACGACAGCCTGGAAAAATCATTGGCAAAGCACGGTTATGGTATGGAGCAGATAACGGATGTAATCCTTTCACACCTGCATTTTGATCATGTGGGTGGTGCCGTAAAATGGGCAGAAGACGGGGAGACCCCCCGGCTTGTGTTTCCCAATGCCACATACTACTGTTCCCGGAAGCAATGGGATACAGCCATGCAACCCAACCCGAGGGAGAAAGCTTCCTATTTTGAAGAAAACCTTATACCGCTTTACGACAGTGGTCACCTTGAGTTTATCCATGAAGAAGGGCCATTTTGTGACGGGGTGTTTTTAGAGATCAAAAACGGGCATACCGAAGGCCAGATCATACCACTTTTTGATTACAATGGCCGCAAGGTGGTTTTTATGGCTGATTTCATTTCTGCTGTGGGCAATATCCCCCTGGCATACATCCCAAGCTTTGATATTGATCCGGTGCTTTCGATGGAAGAGAAAAAGGCGTTCCTCAACAGGGCAGTCCAGGAAGATTATGTATTGTTCTTTGAGCATGATTACGACAATGAATGTTGCACGGTCGCACACACACCCAAAGGTGTCAGGGCAAAAGATCTTTTTACCCTTCAGCAGTTCACAGACGGTGAGATATAGTCATTTAATTTTTATTTGCAATGGATGAAACCGTGTACAAACATGATGAAAAGTTCAGGGCCATGAAACCGGAGGCCATGTTGGCTTTTTTACTTGACACATATCCTGACAGGGTGGTGTTCTCTTCCAGCATGGGTGCCGAAGACCAGGTGATCACCCATATGCTGGCCGGATTGACAAAAGACCCTCCCATATTTACTTTGGACACCGGCCGTCTGTTCTACGATACTTATGACCTGATCGAAAAAACGAACCAGCGTTACAAAATAAAGATAAAAGTGATGTTCCCCGACAAGGCTCAGGTTGAGGAAATGGTGAATCAAAGGGGTGTCAACCTGTTTTATCACAGCGTCGAGAACAGGAAGCACTGTTGCCGGATAAGAAAGATAGTGCCATTACAGAGGGCTTTAAAAGGTAACCAGATCTGGATCACCGGACTGCGGCGAGAACAGTCTCCCACCCGCCAGGACCTGCATTTTGCCCAGTGGGATGCAGCGAACCAAATTATCAAAGTGAACCCATTGCTCGAGTGGACAGCGGCGCAGGTGTGGGAATATGTCAACACCCACGACATCCCCTACAATCCTTTACATGACCAGGGATATCCCAGCCTGGGCTGTCAGCCCTGCACCCGGGCCATCCAGCCCGGCGAAGAGATCCGTGCCGGGCGCTGGTGGTGGGAGCAACCGGAAACCAAGGAGTGCGGCCTGCATCTATCGGGGAAACGTTAGACTGCAAACAGCCCCTTTTCATGCGTTCCTGTTTGATTTCAAAAACGCCGGCCGGTCACTTCTTCGGTGGGATAAGGTCGTTTTCCGCCATCACGCCACCATCGACGGTGATGATACTGCCCGTGATCCATGAGGATGCTTCCGACAAAAGGAACCGGACCATGCCCGAGATATCTGCCGGTTGGCCGATGCGGCCCAGGGGATAGCGCGGACAGGCTTTTTCAAGCATTTCCTCATAAGCATCCCGGTCGGCAACCACTTTGTTGTCGAGGTGGATGTTTGTCCTGACCAGACCAGGGTTTACCGAATTGACACGGATATTGTACGGGCCCAGGTCCCCCGCAAGAAAACGGGTCAGCATATCCAATCCAGCCTTTGAAACCGAATAAGCCACGCTGGTCCCGGGCTTCAGCCCTGCCACAGAGGAGATGTTAACAATGGACGCGCCACCTGCATTGCGCAACAAAGGCAGGAGCCTTTTGGTCAATATATATGGCCCTGTAAGGTTCACGTCAAGGGTAAACCGCCAGTCATCAACACTGATGGTCTCCAGCGTGCCCTTGGTAAGTACCCCGGCATTGTTGACCAGTCCGTGCAAAACCCCGTAAGTTTTATCCATATACGCATAGATCGCTCCTGCATCTTCCTGATTGGAAATGTCGCCGGTCAGGAAGTCTGCTTTTTCAGCCAGATGGGGCATTTCTTCCAACGCCCTGTCAATTTTACCCTTGCTTCGACTGAGTGACACCACCCGATGTCCCTGTTCAACAAGATCGTTTACAATCGTCAGGCCAATACCTGAACTGCCGCCACTTATCAAAAATACTTTTTTCTCCATAAGATTAAGTTTTATGCAAAATAACGAAAAATGTCATTATTTTAACGGTTGCCATGTTGTTCTGAGAGATTGGCCGCTGAATGAAACGTTGCCAGTATCGAGGCAGACAAAAACCAGAAGTTTGCCGGAAGCACAGATGCCATGCCGGCCGGAACACCATTGGCCCCAAAAAGATCACCAGCAGGTTCACGTTGATATGCTTTATAATGACCGGATCACCGTGTAAAGTTTTTCCCCGGCAGACAGAGTGCCGTCCAGCCAATGAATATGAAATCCTTTTTTTTCCATCCTTCTGAACCAGGTCATCTGTCGTTTGGCAAACTGGTGGATGGCGGTGTTGAGTTTCTGAAACATCTCTTCATGGGAGATTTCACCGGTAACATATTGCGTAAGGTAGCGGTATTCGAGGCCATAAAACATCAATTGCCCCGGTGTGATGCCACCTTTGAGCAAGCCCTCCACTTCATTCACCATGCCCCTGGCCAGCCGATCTTTCAAACGTTCTGTAATACGCTTGCGCAGTACGCTGCGCTCAAACCAGATGGCAAAGATCCTTGCATCCAGCGGCGGGTATTTTTCCTTGTTGAGATCCTTGCTTTTCTCATGGGTCGCAATTTCAATTGCCCTGGTCAACCGTGCCCGGTCAGTGGTATCGGTGATATTGTGCAAAGGTTTCATCCTTCCAAGCATTTCTGTCAGGGTTTCCATCGGCAGTGCTTCGAGTCTTTTGCGCAAAGCCTGGTTTTGCGGGACCTTTATGAGGGTGTAACCGCTGATGGCCGCTTCAATGTATAATCCCGTCCCCCCGCACAGAATAACCTGCTTTTTCCGGCTAAGGAT
>SLCY01000110.1 GCA_007125585.1 Bacteroidales bacterium | reverse complement strand
GTCTGGTAGGCGTGTCGGAACGTTTCAATGGCGCTGAATGTGGATCCGGTGAGCACGATCAGGGTGTGACCATGTTCTTCTGCCTCCCGTGCCAGGGGCGTTACCTTTTGTTCAAAAGCCCTTGTGTTGGTACGGTGCAGATCGGGCGCGACCACCATGAACCAAAAGGCATCCTTGGTGATAAAGAAATCGGTGATATCATCCCCAAATTCATCTTCAATATAAAAGTCATCGATCTCAGCTTCCTGGTATTCCCTGGTGACTTCCCTGCGCTGGTCTTTGAACTCCCAGGTGGTTGCCCACTCCGGATCGTCCCAGGGATAATCATCGGCAGGGTATTCCCTGATCTCCCCTGTCTCACGGTTTTCATAGATCAGATAAACCTCCACTTCCTCGTGAGTGGGCAAGACCAGTTCGGTAACATCGTTGCCAACCTTCCATGGACGAAAATCTATCACCGGCAGATGGCGAAGGCAATACACGGAGAGTCCGATGATACCTACCGTGACCAATGTCATCAGCGTGTTGTCTGTTGCCCTTGACCAGGGGGCCCTGACCTTGTTGCGGTATACAAAGACGATGATGGCTGCTGCCAGGATGACCACGTTTTTATAAAATGTTTCCCAGTTGCTGATGACGATGGCATCGCCAAAACACCCACAGTCGGGCACCGGATCAGCAATGGCAATATAAAGGGTCAGCGGGGTGAAGAACACCATAAAAAGCAAGCCGCCCCAGGCGCTTAGTCGCATCTTAATGCCGGTCAACACCCCCACGCCAACAATGAACTCGAGGGTGCTGAGCAACACGGCCATGGGCAAGGCCAGGAAAAACATCCATTCAACTCCGAAAGCCATGAAATAATCCTGGAACTTGTAGGCAGAGCCAAGAGGGTCAACAGCTTTTACAAAACCGGAGAAAATGAAAACCACACCAAACAAAATACGGGATAACCAGTAAACTATACGCATATCCTAAAAAATTTAATTCTTTGCCACTGCCAGGCCCGTTATTTATTGACGCACCGCACACCTGCATTCATGATGGCAGGTTGGTGTGCCTGCCCTGCTCGTTCAGCGCGTTCTTTGCACATAGGCGAAGCCAATGCCTATCACCTAAACTTTAACCGGCATGTCAGGCGCTCCGGACCAGGGTGTTACCCTGGTGCTGCAGCATACAGGCAGGTTGCAGAGGATGATGGGCCACCACCTGTGCATTTGGGTATATCTGCCATCTTTGGCTAATGGCAATTCATCCTGATATACTGTTCCGGAATCGTACCTGTCATTTTTAACAACCATGTCAGACCCTTTGCTGCCGCCGGCTATCGACGGGAAAGTGAAAACCCCCCGCCAAAAGAAATAACATTCACCGCTTATTGATTGTTTTAATACCTGCTGCCCTTTATATTTATAATATTGTGTAATGATTGCAATCTTAGGGATATAAAATTAATGTTTTCTTTGTAAAATTATTGCATAAAACCCGACAGGGAGTATATGTTTTTCCATTATACATTGCAAGATCAAGGTTTTCTAAAATAATTACCGTACATGGGTCCTCCCATGGTTGCCATGGCCACCATAAGCAGAATAGAAAACAATGATTTTTCCTGTTCTGACCAAATTTTGTATCACGAGCATGTTGGGGCGGGTTTTGTTTGCTTTGCCATGGTTTCCATATAAGCCGTCTGTTCAGCAAACAGGAAACCGTTTTTGGTCCAGTTGTACCAATTGGTTCACGGGGTTCGTTAATCATAAACAGTACATTTTTCATTATGCAAAGATTCAAGTTTTATCTATTGGTCCTGAGTGGATTGTTATTATTTTTGTCAGGTTGTGATGCGCAAAACAGGTATCTAAGACTTCGATATGGGGTTTACAGGACAATTGACGCCAACAGGACGAGCGACAGATCGTCTGTGGAAAAAAATGGGTATGTCCTTGTCCTAAATGAAACGTTCGACCGTATTTCCTGGAATGAAACAGGCGACGAAAACCATTGGAAAGTGGGTGGCTCCAATATGTATCATCCCCGGCGTTTGAATGTCCATTACGGCCCCCCGGAACTGAGAAAAGGAGGGTATGCAGCATTTACCGCCAAATACAACCCGAAAGAAATATATGTTTACCAGTTGGATTCTGTGATAGAATTTCCTTATGAGGTCAGCAAATTGTTTTCATATAACTTCATAGAACAGCAATACGGGTGGTTTGAGTGCAGAATGACTCTGCCCTATGCAAAACACAGCTGGCCGGCGTTTTGGCTATGGGGTGCTCCATGGCCCCCTGAAATAGACGTTATTGAAGCGTATGGCCGTGAAACAGGTGAGGACGTCATTTATCAAGAAATAAATATCCATTATGGAACGCAAAGCGATCCCAGACAAACAGGATCCTGGCCAATCAAAATTGGCCGGCCAAAAAATATAGGTGCGGAGTTTTATGAGTTTGCTGTTGAATGGACACCTGAAAAAATAGATTTTTATACCAATGGTGTCTTGATATACCGGTTTGATGATCAAGAAATATTGGATACCTGGTTTAGTCAACCCATGTGGGTTGTTGTGAACAATAGTATCAGACACGCTGGATTTGAGGAGCTTGGCGAGGCATACTATTCTGAATTCCTGGTAGATTATATCCGGATCTATGAACTGAAAGAATGATCGCCCGTGGCAAGGAAAAAACCGGTGGCCCCGCCAGTATCAGATGGTGCTATCAGCCTTTACCTTCTGCAACTGCAGCTACATCCACAATCCTGTTGACCCTCGCGTAAAACAAAGCATTGTTAAAAAACTGTTTTCGCACGATTAAAAAATGATCATATTTGTCAACTTATCCAACATCATTCCATTATGAGAAGAAACATATCTCTTTTGCTGGCCATATCAATAGTGCCCTGTGTTTTAATGGCAGATGATGACGACGCTAATGGGTTCGTAATCAGTTATGGCGGTTTCATAAAAAGTGACTTTTTTTATGATACGCGCCAGACTGAATCATTCAGAGAGGGGCATTTCCTTCTTTGGCCTAAAAAACCGGAATATGATGATGATAATATAGATATTAATGATGCCTCAAGCTTTAATTTCCTGTCGATCCAGACCCGCCTGAATTTTACGGTCGAGGCACCTGATTTTTTTGGCTTCAGAACCACCGGACATGTGGAGGGAGCTTTTTTCGGAAATACAGAATCAGATATAAACGGGTTTAGGTTGCGCCATGCTTTTGTCAGGGTTGATGCCCCAATTATTTTTTGGAGGCGCTGTTGCATACAAAAAAATTGTCCCTGAGCTTGTCACCCCCAATCGATATACAACCGATGCATTTGTGGCAGGCACTTCATATATGGGTTTTGCAAAAGCATCATTCCAACCCCTAACCATCAAGATGCAATACCTTTTGGGCCAGAATCTCACTGACTTGTTGCAAATAGGTGGCTATGGAATCAGCAAGATTGTCGATGATGACAAAGGATTTGTTGAATATACGCCACTGCGTACACAGACTTCCTGGCTCGACATCCACACCAACGGCAAAACCTTCCAGGCAGGCGTGTTCCTTGCCAGGTCAGAAAACCTTGGCGCAACAGAAAACCTGGTTGAGGGATCACCATTAACCGGATTTGGAACCGATATTGCGTTACTTTACCGCGTTGCCCCACGACTGGTTTTTAACTCGGGCAGGGCAAGATTTGCCTTTGAAACTGAGTATACAAGAGCTGATTTTGGCACGATTAACATTTCTGACAACAGTAAGGGGATCCCTCAAAACACTGAAACAGTGAATAATCTTCGCATATTGCTAGGGGTATATTTGTTTTTGTAAAATGCTGTATGCCAGCATTAAGTAAAACCGGGAACCTTACCGGATATCCAGATATGGGCCGTTCCATTGAACAAGTTTCGTTCTGCTGCCCACAGAACATTGCGGCCAGGTAATTTCCCCGGGTCTTTAACAAAAAATATACATTTCCACACGCTGCGTATCCAGGACCATTGTTACGATCTGTCATATGCAATGACTGATAATGGTCCTGCAGAGGTTTCCTTTCTGACAACAACCGGATAAAAATGTTCAGTTGTCAACCCACACTGCCAATTCTAGTGGTTTTGCCGCATAAATGATTCCAATGTCTCGACCATGGATCTTAGTCCGACAAAGAACGGTGAACGTTGATGCAATGTGTTTGGCTCAATCTCAAGGATGCGATCAAAGCCATTGCTGGCTTTCCCTCCGGCCTGTTCAGCCAGGTATGCAATGGGACTGCATTCGTAAAGCAGCCGGAGTTTACCGTTGGGTTGTTTTGTAGTGCCCGGATAGAGGAATATCCCACCGTTGATCAGGTTGCGGTGAAAATCCGCCACCAGCGACCCTATATACCTCGAGGTATAAGGCCTGTTGGTTGACGCATCGTTTTCCTGGCAATATTTGATATATTTTTTAACCCCTTCCGGAAAATAGCTGTAATTTCCCTCATTGATGCTATAAATCCTGCCTGTTTCCGGAAAACGCATGTTGGGATGGGAAAGGCAGAAAATACCTACCGAAGGATCAAGTGTAAAGCCATTTACCCCTTCGCCGGTCGAATATACCAACATGGTGGAAGACCCGTAAATGACATAGCCGGCCGCTGCAAGGCGGATCCCCGGTTGCAGGAGATCGGTCTGAATGGCGCTCCCGGCTTCGGAAACCCTTTTGTAAATAGAAAAAATGGTGCCTATGGATACATTGGCCTCAATATTGCTGCTCCCGTCCAAAGGATCCATGGCCACAACGTATCTCCCCATTTCGGAGAATTCATTGCTGAATGAGATCACTTTCTCGTTTTCTTCCGAAGCGATGGCACAACATTCCCCACCTCCCTTAAGGGTGTTTATAAAGATTTCATTGGCGTAAACATCAAGTTTTTTTTGGGTTTCCCCATGGATATTTCGTTTTTCAACAGTACCAAGGATATCCACCAGACCGGCAGCATTAATCTCACGATTTACGATCTTGGCAGCAGTGGCTATGTCGTTGAGCAGGCGCGTAAAGGCCCCTTTTGCCTGGGGGTATTCAGCCTGGCGCTGGATGACAAATTCCGTCAATGTGGTGATTTTGTTACGATATATCATGCCTTATACTTTTAAAACTGCTCAATATAACCCTTCAGCATCGCCAACGCCGCATTGGCCGCCCTGCTGATGTTGCGCTCCCTGTTGTCGCCAAATGCAAACTGCTGGCTGATCACTTTGTGTTCGCCGGCGATGGCGATCCATGTTGTTCCTACGGGCTTGCTTTTACTCCCCCCGTCGGGACCGGCTATGCCAGTAACCCCAATGGCGTAGTCTGCCTCAAGGGTCTGTCGGGCACCTGTAGCCATATCTTCAGCCACCTGCCGGCAAACGGCACCTTGTGTATGTAAAAGTTCATGCGAAACACCAAGTAAATGTTCTTTTGCTTGGTTTTCATAGGCAACAATACTGCCCTTGAAATAGGCTGAACTGCCCGGGACACTGGTAATCTTATGGGCAATATAGCCGCCGGTACAACTTTCGGCGGTAGCCAGGCTTTTTCTTTTTTTGACCAGCAAACGGCCTGTAACCCCTTCCAGGCTATCATTGTCAAATCCCCATATATATTCTGGAATGATTTGCTTAAGTTTATCCAGCTCCCGACCAATGATCGCAACCAATGCTTCTTTGTTGTTCCCTTTACCTGTCAGACGCAGTTTAACAATGCCGGCGGATGGCAGATAAGCCACCTGCAACTCAACAGGCAAGTTATTCTCCCAATCCGCTATAAGTTCCAGCAGTAGCGATTCACCCACACCATGTGTCAAAACCGTTTTGTGAACAATGTGTTGCCCCCCGGGGGTCTTTGCCAGGGCCGGAACAATATGCTTAAGTACCATCTCCTTCATTTCATATGGTACACCGGGCATGGCGATAAATGATCTGCCCCTCTGTCTGAACCATAAACCCGGAGCCGTCCCGTATGGGTTCCTGATGACGAAAGCCTTTTCAGGAACCATGGCCTGGCCGCGATTGACATCCGTGATCTTACGCCCGCGCTTTTCCATGTAAGTGGTGATGTCCCCAAGAACATGCTCGTTGAGAACCAACCCACAATCAAAATATTCGCACAATGCATCACGGGTCACATCGTCTCGTGTGGGGCCCAGGCCGCCCGTGATCAATACCAGATCTGCAAGATCTTCAGCCTCCCTGAGGCAACGAAGGATCTCCGTTTTTTTATCGGTGATAACCCTTACCTCCCGGACCTCCAGGCCCACCTGGTTTAATTGCGCCGCAATCCACGCAGCATTGGTGTTGATGGTCTGTCCGATGAGCAATTCTTCGCCAACAGAAATGATAATGGTCTGCATGCTTTTTTTGTCAAAAATAATGATTATCCGATACGCCCCGATCATTTAATCGTTGCACTGACCGGTAGTGTTACACTTTGTGTGTCTGGGCAGGTTTTCTTCTTCCTGGAGTTTGTATGATACAATTACGCATTTTTCTTTTCTTTCTAATTGTTTAACAAACCGATTACAACAATCGCTTTTCCTGAATCGATTCGATTCTTTATTCTGTCACTAAGAAATCTTGAGCACATCGTTTTTCTTGCAAATAAAATAACTTTTGGTTAATATGATCACCAAAAGATATGATTATCCGTGAACATGTTCTTTATGTTTGAGCGCCGGGGCGTTCGAAGTCAATAGTAAAATTGCCTGATGGCATTTATTTCAACTCATAACTTGTACTTCTTCCTCCTGCTTCTTCTTTTTTCAATATGTCTTTGCTTATTAAATCATTAATATCCCGGATTGCCGTATCCTTTGAACATTTTGCAATCTTAGCCCATTTTGAGGATGTCAGCTTACCTTCAAATCCGTCCAATATTT
>SLCY01000054.1 GCA_007125585.1 Bacteroidales bacterium | reverse complement strand
GGTTATTATTTTGCAGGCGACAGCCCGTCAATCGTACATCGCCGCATCAAGAACAATGAGCATGCCCGGAAGCGTTTGAAAACAGCAAAAAGGTACTCCCGCATTATCGCATCCTTTCCTTTCGTCAGGGGTGTGTTGCTCTCAGGCTCCATCTCAAAAGGAACCATGAGCGAAACAGACGATATCGACTACTTCATCATTACCAGTAAGGGACGATTGTGGCTCGCGCGAACACTGATCATCCTTTTTAAGAAGATCTTTTTGTTGAATTCAGCACGAAACTTCTGTGTCAATTATTTTGTTGACAAAGACCACCTGCTTATCAAAGAACAAAATCGTTTCACAGCAACAGAGATCGTCTTTCTGATACCCACCCATAACAGTCACCTTCACCGTGAACTGTTACTTGCCAATGAGTGGGTAAAAAAGTACTATCCTTCCTTTCATCAGCAAAACGGCCAGGCCACGGACAAGGATCCCATCCTGAAAATGTTGACAGAAAAGATTTTCGAACGTTCTTTGGGCGACAAAATAGAAGCCTACCTTTACAGGAAGTCCCGCCGTTTCATCCGAAAAAAGTTTCGTCATATGGACGAGGATACCTTCAGCAGCTGCTTCAGTGTTTTGCCACACGAGCTGCGTTACCTTCCCAACCGTCAGCAATTCAGGATACTGAAACGTTTTTGCTGGAAGATGAAGACCTTTGAGCGACGAATGGCCACCCCCTATACCTCAAACACCTATCTGGTCACGGCCAAGCTATGACAAAAAGAAAGCGCATAATATGGGTGCTTGGGGGCACCGGCTATATAGGCCGTGCTCTGGTCAGGCATCTTTCGGATGATCCCCTAAACCAGCTGCACCTGCTGTTGCACCGCCATCTGCCTCTAAGAGTTCTCGAAAACGTCAGCACCTTTACCGGGAGCCTGGCCCGCATCGACCCTTTATGGTTTGAACGTTATCCCCCGGATGTGGTGTTTCACCTCGCACGTCCGGCCGGCAGCCGGAGGCTGACAAGGGCGTTGTCAGCCCGCAGCGGAAAAGCAGCCAACCGCCACCTTGTGCACCTTTTGTCAAAACTCGACAACCCGCCCACAGTGATCTATATAAGCGGGTCCCTGGTCTATGGCCCCCGCCATGCCAAGGACCCGGCCAGTGAAAACACAGCCTTGCAACCGGTGGCCTATGCAAGATACTATCATCAAAATGAACTGCCATGGCTGGAAGCAAGGCAATCAGGATTGCTGGATGTTCGTTTTGCGCGCCCGGGATGGATCATCGGACCCAACTCATGGTTTAGGCATTTTTTCTGGGAACCACTGCAGCTGAATGGAAAAGTGCCCATTTACGGTTCCGGCAAACAACTCATGTCTATGATCCATTTGCACGACGGGGCCGCCATGATAGATGCCCTCAGCATATACGGAAAAAGGGACCAAGACCTGAACATCTTTGCCGGGACACCAATTGCCCATAAGACATTTTGTACCATGCTGGCAGAACTGACTGGATGTCAGACAATGGAGATAACAGAAAAAAAGCTGCGCAAAGAACATGGAAGCACGGTGGCGGAAGCACTTACCGCATCCATTCCCATGCAAAGCCTATATCCCGGTATACACGCGAAGGCCGACACCCGTTTTCCACAGCCGGAAGAGATGCTAGCCGACGCAGTCAGGCTTTTGAAAGACGAATAAGGTGTATTCGCCAAACGACCAGAAAGGGGATCTGTTAAGCATGCGATCTGTGTGCCAGAGCAACGGTCCAAAACGTCTGAGCAGCCGGTTCAGCCTGTGGTAATACCAGGCCGGATGGATGATGCTGTAGCCCTTTTGTTTGAGCAGACGGAAAGAAGAGAAGGCCCTTTTGACCTGCGCAGGACTGTAGCAGCGGCTGGGCAGGAATTGTGAAGGGGAGTATCCGCCCCAGACTGGTTTCAGCCGGGAGAACGCTGCCCGGAACCGCAGCTTCATCAGCTCGATGAGCATGCCAGCCACATAATGCTTGTTCACAAAAGAAAGCACCAGGGTGCCGCCGGCGGCTGTGACCCCGTAAATTTCATCAGCCGACTTGTCGAGGTCCTCTACGGTGTTCAGGGCGCCAAAAAAAACATAAACCATATCAAAGCGCCGTGAAGGGAAAAGTGACCCGAGGTCCTCCACGCTGCCTTTGTGCGCCTCCACATTCCCAAGCTTTGCCTGCCGTATCTTCTCTGCAGCGACATCCTTCATGGCACCTGAGATGTCAATGCCGGACACCCTGGCATCAGGGTGGATCACTGCGAAGTGAACCATATCAAGCCCGGTACCATAGCCTATCTCAAGCATGTCCTTAAAGTGAAAACGCTTCACCTCCTCCCGGAAGTCCTGCCGGATACGTTGCAAGACAGGGTTTTTCCAGTAACGCTCATCAAAGCCGCCGGCATCCCCGTTGTAATACTTCTCAACTTGTTGATAAAACTGTCTCATCTTTTTTATGATAGTTGGCCACCAGCCAGGCTGCCATGCCCCAGAAGAGGAAAGCAAACTTGTCGGTGGTCAGGAAGTTGTTCACCAGTGCATGAAAAAAGTAGGTGCTCAACGCCGCAAGGGCGACCATGAGATATTTTTTTTGCGGGTGTGTTCGCCAGCGGCTTGTAGCCATCCATATCCACCTTCCCATCAGCAGCAGCCATCCCAGAAGGCCAAAAACCCCCATTTCGCTCAGTGCCAGGAGGTATTCTGAATGGGCCGTACCGCCCGATCCCTCGGGAACACTCCAGGGGTTTGTCACGCTGAGACGGTTCATCAGCTCCTTTTTCTGATAGGGAATATATTCAAACTGATAGGTACCCGGGCCGAAGCCGGTAAGGGGCCTCTCCAAAAACATCCGCCACGCTGAAACCCAGCGATTGAGTCTTTCAATGTTTGACACATCTGTTGACACGTTGGCCACAGATCGGGTACGCTCAACAAGTCGTGCCTCGCTGTCGTACGACAAGCTTTCAACACGGTCGAAGCGTTCAATCACTGTTCCCGTGAGCGACCAGGACAGAACGACCAGCAGAGCAACAGAGGCCAAAACATGCAGTGGCCGTGGCTTAAGGTGAAATATCAGGATGACGGATCCAAAGGCCAGCAGACTCAGAAAGGCACCCCTGCTTGTGCTGAGTAACACCCCCATTAGGAAGAGGACCGCTGTAAAGAAGGCCATCAGGCGCCAGCCGCGTAGCTCTTCTGTCATGGCGGCTCCCAGCCAGAAAGCAGCCAGCATGGCTGCGGAGGCACCAAAGATCGTATGGTCTTTGTAAAATGGCTGAAAGATGCCACGCACAACCACTGGATTCCAATCCCACAGCCCGTATTGAACAAGGGCCCAGAACATGACCAGGACGACCCCCAAACCATATAAAAAGACCATCTGAGGAAATAAAGAGGCGGACTTCATGCTAAGGCGCATGATCATAACATAAAAACCCAGCATGTACAGGATGTTCACCATGGAAAACTTCACGGAGACAAATGGCATTCCCGAAAACGGGATGGTTAAGAGCAATGCCCCCACCAATGGCAACAACCATAACAGTTCTTTTCCTGGGGTTCCCTTCCAGGTGCCAGGGTGCATGAGAAAATCCAGGATCAACACCATGACCGACAGCACGATAAGGGGCTCAGTGGGCAGGCGCAACATGGAGTCCATAATAAATGGCACCTCCAGGGAGAAAGGCAACAACAAGGCCATGGTTTTCATTAGTATTGGCACTGCCTCAAAACGAATGATAAGCCATGCACTTATAAATCCAAAAAGCATCATTACGGGCAACGCAATCAGGGGGGTTTTAAGCATAAGCAGCCACGACCCCACCACGATCACCAGGGAAGACAGCATGATGATCAACGGGATCCTTTGTATTTCAGCCTTTAAGGACATCTTTCCGGATCACTTCTACAAAAATCATCACAACAGAAAATACCATCAATGCGGCAGCCGAGAGTAGCAGCCGGGGTGGCCACACAGGCCGGTGTGCAACACCTGCGGGGGAAATGACGTAAGCTGTGGGAAGCGATGTTTCAAGGCTTTTCTTAACGATCTCATAATTTGATTTACGTTCAGACAACTCCATAAGCAGAAACTCATAGAACGATTGTGTTCTGGAGGCAAGTAAAGGCAAGGATAATGTCTTGTCATCTGCAACTGCATCTTTAAGCTGAAAGGCATCCTCAAGGGCATCCAGCTCTGCAAGTTTATCCTCATAAAGGCTCCTGGCAAAATGATAGGCGGCCAGGCGGTTCTTCCGCAAAAGGTCTTCTTTGATCACATCTCCCAGCCGCACGATTTCGTTGGCCAACGCAGCAGCCATCAGGGCATCATGGTCGCGGACACTGACAGAGACGGAATGATAGCGTGTCTTTTCAATATTGATCCGGGCGCGCATTATCTCATGCAGCCGCATGTTGCCTCCCGGCTCTTCCATATCAATGTCATAGCGTTCAGCAAGGCCAAACCGGTCGGCCAAACTGTCAAGCAAACGGGTAGACTGCAGAATCTGGATATGGCCGTCGATTTCAGCATCGCTGCCAAAACCTATTCCCTGCTGTTCGAATTGTTGCGAAAAAAGCGTGAGCGGCACAAAGATCAGGGCTTCCGACTTGTACAATGGCCGTACAATCAGCGGGGCTGTGAGCAAATATACCAGCACAAAGGTTCCGGTGGCGCCTACGATAAGCCACTTCAGGAATTTCCACCTGAGCAGCAAGGCAAATTCGTCTTTTAGCATGCGTAATCGGGTTTAATGAAGAATACGTGACTATACAAATATAAGGTTTGCAAGGCAAAAATGTTCAGCACAGTGATTAAGCCCTAAAGGTGTTGGACCTGTTTACACTGAAGGGATATTGGAAAATACCATGATGCATCCACGCCATGGAAAGCCAGGACCTATTTCTATCGAGCAGACAGGTATTTCTGTGTTTACATATAAAAAACGATCTCGATGGGATTCAACAAATTTATTATCTTTGTCTTTCCCCGGTGGTGGGGTTTATCTAACCCGGGGCGTTAGCTCAGTTGGTTCAGAGCGCATGCTTGACAGGCATGAGGCCGCTGGTTCGATTCCAGCACGTCCCACGTTGATTAACAGCCGCTTACAGTGTTTTTGTGAGCGGCTTTTTTATTGCTTCGCAAACGTTTTCGCAAACAGAGCGATGCCCATCAACATGTTTTTAAACTTGCCCTGATCATCCCGTGCCGCCGCAGTTTTTAAATGATCATCATTTTGATTAACTTTGGAAAAACCATAACAAACAAAAAACCGCATGACCCGACTTTTTTTATGCATTTTTATGATGCTCATTTCCTTAAACTCTTGTGAACAGGAATACACGGGGCGCGACAGCAAATGGCTGAACGACATTGATGCACTGCTGGAACACAACCTGGAGAAAGTCCGGATCAAGGAGGGCCTGGCCGGCACGGTGATCTTCACCGAAGGAAATTGCATGCCGGGGGTGGTAGACGACGAAGGGATGGAAAGCAGCTGTCTGCGGTATCCTGTGAAAAGGGTGGTCCATATTCATGAATACACTCACCGGAGTGAAGCCGAACACCAACAGGGCGGATTCCATACAAATGTAAAAACCAGGCTGATAACCAAAGTGAAAACCGACGCAGAAGGGTTTTTTGAAGTAGGCCTTCCACCAGGGAACTATTCATTGTTCATCGAAGAGAAAGGGTTGCTCTATGCCAATCTTTGGAACAGCGAAGGATATATCCAGGCCGCAACAGTCACGGAAGGCGATGCAACATTCGTAACCCTCAACATCACTCACTCAGCCTATTTTTAATCTGAACACTCCCGACCCTGACCCTTAAACCCTTAAACCTTAAACCCTTCAACCTTTAAACCCATAAACCCATAAACCCTTAAACCCTTAAACCCTTAAACCCTTAAACCTTAAACCCTTAAACCTTAAACCCTTAAACCCTTAAACCTTTAAACCCTTCAACCCATAAACCCTTAAACCCTTAAACCCTTAAACCCTTCAACCTTTAAACCCTTCAACCCATAAACCATAAACCCATAAACCCATAAACCCATGAAACGTACCAGGATTTTATTTTTGACAACCATTTTTTCGCTGACGGTTTTTGGGGGTTGCCGGCCGGCCGACGAAGAATACCAGCGACAGATCCGCGAACGCATTGACCAGTATGCAGACGTGGTATTGACCACCGATCTTGCATGGCTGAGTGAGCAGGAGCGTGACATGATCCCCATTCTCATCTCCGCTGCTGATATTGTGGATGATATATTCTGGATGCAGTCTTACGGGTCGAAAGACCAGCTGATGGATTTTATGGACGATCCGTATGCCCGCGAGTATGCACGGATCAATTACGGGCCCTGGGGCCGCCTGGAGGGGCACACCCCTTTTTATCCCGGTTTTGAAGACAAGCCCCTTGGAGCCAACTTTTATCCACCCGACCTGGAACGTGAGGAGTTCAACGAATGGGACCACCCTGACAAGCGAAGCCCTTACACAATGATCCGCCGTGATGCCGACGGCTCCCTGGTGTCCATCCCATACGCTGAAGCATTCGCAGAACATAACCAGGAAATTGCCCTTTTATTGGAAAAAGCATCCATGCTTGCGGAATACAGTCCTTTTGCAGATTATCTGATGAAACTGGCAGAGGCATTGCTCACCGATGACTACAGGGAGAGTGACCTGGCGTGGATGCAGATGAAGGACAACAACATCGACCTGGTGCTAAGGCCTCTGGATACAGGCGAAGACCGTAAATTTGGGCACAAGGCCGCACATAGCGCCTACATTGTTGTGAAAGACCACGACAGGAGCCGAAAGCTGGAACGTTTCGTGGAGATGGTGCCTGCACTGCAGGCGAGGTTGCCTGTGCCTGCTGAATACAAACAGGAAGTGCCGGGCGATGATTCTGACATGTATGTATATGATGCCATCTATTATGCCGGACATTGCAATGCTGGTCCCAAGATCATTGCACTCCACCTGCCGCACGATCCCGAAGTACAACAGAAGGCGGGTACCCGCAGCATGCAGCTGAGAAACGTGATGGAAGCAAAATTTGACGGGATATTACAGCCCATTGGTGAAATGATGATCCACGAGGAACAGCGCGAACACATAAGCTTCGACGCCTTTTTTCACCTTACCGCTTTTCATGAGATCGCCGGCGGACTGACGATCTCCGACAGGGTCACAGGGCCGGGGTCTGTCAGGGATGCACTGCGTGAATACCATGGCATCATCAATGCCACCGTTTCCGACCTGATGGCACTCTACCTGATCACCCAGCTGGAGGAGATGGGTGAACTGACGGAAGAGGAGCTCAAACAAGCCTACGTGACCTCTTTCGCCAGCGTGATGCGGTCCAGCCGTTTTGGCACGGCAGGGGCACACGGGACCGCAGGGATGATTCGATTCAACATCTTCGCACGGGAAGAAGCCTTTGAACGCTGCCAGGAAACCGACACATACCAGGTACACTTCGACAATATGAGAAAAGCAGTGGAAAAGACGGTCGAGGAGTTGCTCATCATCCAGGGCGACGGAAATTATCGTGCCGCGCAGGAACTGATACAAACATACGGTGCCATGTCGGAAACGCTGCAGGGTGACCTTGACCGCATCAACAGGGAGGATATCCCTGTGGACGTTGTTTTCAGACAAGGCCTTCGGCACCTCGAACTGGATTGATATAAAAGCAGGGATGCCAGACACAATGCGTCACTGTTTTTTGCCAGGCCTTTCCGAAACCGCCAGCCCACATGATCAGATCTTTCTCTCCATCATCCGACGCTGATCATCTGGATGCACGGGTCATCTCCCGTTTCCCTGGGGGGCCGGCCGGGTGCGACAATGAAAAGCCGCAGGCTCTCAAAGCCCTTTTTACGCTGCCTTTTGCAGAATATGTTGTGAATACGCCACCCGGGACCATTGCCCGATGCAGCTTGCCAAAAACTTCGGCGCCCCAAAGTTCCGGCTGCACTTGCGGGGCAAAGGCATCATGGTAAACAAGATGATAGACACACGGTGGCAACGGTGCATCCTGCAACCGAAACTTCCACTTGCCGAATATGAATCCCTGCCTGACATTTGTCATCTCGCCAAAGTGCGCATTATGCATCCTGAAAAAATCGTCCGCCAGCAATCCCCCGGCGACTTTATCCGGGAGGTTCAACCGCGACACCTCCGCGGCCGTCAACGGATAAGGCTCCAATGCCAGATAGTTTACATTAACACCCAGGTCCATGGCACGCTCCACCGTAAGCAAGGCGTTGAGCCCCGTGCCAAACCCCACTTCCAACACCATCAGGCTTTTGCCCGCTCCCCGCTCACCTTCCACAAACCCTCCGGCAACACGATTAAACCCTTCATTGATAAATATATGTAAGGATTCACGGATGGCCCCATGTAAAGAATGATAATGCTCATCCCAGCCAGGGAGGAACAAGGTGTGGGAACCATCGGCGGTCTCTTTCAGCACTCTGTTCAGGAAGGTGTTCAACGATAAAATATTTCATACAAAATTAAACAAATCGACCCAATTTCGTATTTATCATATATTGTGAATAGATTCAACATGAACGCCCACGAAAACACCTGACCAATGAACAAGCTTC
The DNA here is from genome assembly GCA_007125585.1 of Bacteroidales bacterium. Classification (GTDB taxonomy): domain Bacteria; phylum Bacteroidota; class Bacteroidia; order Bacteroidales; family UBA7960; genus PUPG01. Next base: position 44,405 of record SLCY01000054.1, on the reverse strand, counting down.
AGATCTGGCTGGCACAGACACGTGCAAACTTTCTATTACTGGCTGTTTTTCTCGTAGCCATCGGCCTGGCATATGCCGCCAAATATAGCCCTGAGCCATCGTTTAACTGGTGGCATGCCAGCCTGATCATGCTTGGCACCATCTCGGCGCATGTATCAGTGAACCTTTTCAACGAATTATCTGACCACCATACAAAAATTGATTTCCTGACACGGCGGACACCTTTCAGCGGGGGCAGCGGCATGCTGACGGAGGGACAGACGAAGCCCGCACAGGTTAAATTTGCCGCTTTGCTGACCCTGCTGGTTGCTGCCGGCATCGGCGTTTATTTTACCTTTACCGCCCACTGGTCCATTGCACTGATATCGGTCGTTGGGGCCCTTACCATTGTGTTTTACACCAGCAGGCTGTCCAAAATAGTGATGGGTGAACTGTTTGCCGGCATTGCGCTGGGATCGCTGGTGGTCCTCGGCGCATACATTGCCATGAACGGCACCCCCGCAGCATCGATCCCAGAGATTGTCCCGCTGGAGGTGTGGCTCATCGCCATCCCCCCCGGCATACTGACCTCCCTTTTGTTGTTACTTAATGAATTCCCTGATGTGGAGGCTGACAAAGCCGGCGGCAGGAAACACCTGGTCATCAAGTATGGCAAGAAAGCCTCCGCCCGTCTATACACTGCCGGCATGCTGGCCACCTTCGCCATCATCCTTCTTTTGCCACTGGTTGGGGTCTCATCCTTCTGGCTCTACCTGGCCCTTTTACCGCTGCCGATAGCCCTCAAAGCCTCACAAATCGCCATCAGGCACGGCGAAGACCCGGTGAAACTGATGCCTGCACTGGGGATGAACGTGATTGTCGTACTGGCCACAGATCTGCTCATCGCCATCGCTGTGATCATTCAGATCTAACATTCGGCCATGGCCCAAACAGCCAGAGCGTCAGAAAAAGGTCACAAAGCCACGATCTCCGCTACATAATTATGGTCCACACCCTGGTAAATGATCTCCGCATGCATGCCGCAACGCGCGGCGATGCCGGCCAGGTTGTCCGGGTCGACAAACAGCCACGGAAAGGGTTCTGCATCCAGGTCCTCATAGCCTAGATGGTATTCGAGTTCCCCATAGTATTTTTGTCCCATGGGAATCAGCACTGAGCCATCCTCTTCTTCATACATATACATCAGATCGGTCGACTCAAGGTAGACGGCCCCACCAGGGTTCAATAGCTTCCGGGCGTGTGTCAGCAGTTTCTTCAGTCCATCCAACGTACCAGCCATTCCAGCGCCATTCATCAAAAACAATATGGTATCAAAGCCTTTCTCCTGAAGCCGGAAGAAATTGCGGCATTGTACATTCTTCACCCCACGCCGTTCCATCACCTCAACAGCCCCTGCCGACACATCGATGGCACAAACCGCCAACCCTTTGTCCTGCAGTGCCAGGGCATGGCTCCCGGCACCGGCGCCAACATCCAACACACGTCCCCTGCATCTTTCCATGACCAGCTTTTCCCACTCAGGCATCTTGTTGAAAGAGCGAAAGAAATAGGCGACCGGCAATGCTTCCGCCGCCGATAGGCTGGTGCTGACACGGATCATACCATCTGTTTTTCCTGACATAAAATCCTTGAACGCGCGACCGAAAATATCGCTGGCCTCACTGCTTCGACAGGTCATGGCCGGTCTTTTTACCCCCTGGCCCCTGTCCCTGAACAACAGGCAGCCATCGCCATAGCTCAGAAAACGATAATCGTTATCCAGCGCATGTTGATAGATTTTTTTCCAGTCTTCTCCGGCAAACGCGGCCACCAGCAACAGCAGGGTGCTTCCGGGCTGATGAAAGTTGGTTGCCAGGATGTCTGTCATCTGAAAAACATATCCCGGGACGATGATCAACGCAGTATTGCCGTTTAACTGATCCAGTTCTTTTTCTTCCATCCAATGAAGCAACGCTTTGATGGCTTGTCTTTTTGACGGCAATGGGTGTTTCCATTCATACGGTTCCCATTGGGAGATGAAAGGGGTCTCTCCCCTGGGGGGGTGTCCCCGGCCGATTTTTGCACCCAGCCAATAGAGGCTTTCGATGGTGCGCAGGCTGGTAGTGCCCACCGCCAGCAAGGGACCCTTCTGGGAGAGCAGCCGCTGCAAAAAATCACGGTCGGTCATGAATTGTTCTTCATGCATCATGTGTTTGCCAATGGTATTTGAAACGACCGGCTTGAATGTCCCTGCGCCCACATGCAAGGTCAGAAACGCTTTGTCGATCCCTTTCTGATCCAGCCGCTGAAAGACATCCGGCGTGAAATGCAGTCCGGCGGTCGGGGCAGCCACCGAGCCCTCATCGCTAGCAAACACTGTCTGATATGTTTGCCTGTCGGCTGCCTCCGGGGCCCTGGTGATATATGGCGGCAAGGGTGTTTTGCCGGCGAGCGCCAGAACCTCTGCAAACCCAAGATGGGATGGCTCCCATCGAAAATTTATCAAAAACCCGTCTTTTTCTTTTCTTTCCAGCGAGGCAACCAGGGAAAAATGCCGTCCGGGATGCCGTATCTCCAGTTCACCCGTTTTCCATTTTTTCGCATTGCCCACAAGGCAATACCACTGGACAGGTGAAAAATGACCAAGGGCCACGGCCACATCTTTTGACGGCCTGGAAGGGTGCAGGCAAAAAATCTCGATGCGAGCGCCGGACGATTTGAAAAACTCAAGGCGCGCCTGAACAACACGGGTATTGTTCAATACCAGCATGGTGCCGGGATCAAGATGCTGATGCATTTCCCTGAAACTGGAATCATGTATCCTGCCATGATCATAAACCAGCAGCTTTGATGCATCCCGCTCTTTTAAAGGATAAGAAGCAATGCGGGCTGCAGGCAACGTATAGGTATATTCTTTCATGGCGACAGAAGTCGCAGCCTTCAATTGTTTGTTCATACAGACAGGGCTGAAATGGCATCCCTGTTGGAGGGATGATAGATATCCTTTCCCCGGGGGGTGTAAAGGGATTCTATTGTTGACTCATAATGCTTATGGATGGCCGGGCGAACGATCTTCATCGTACTGTTTATCAACCCGTTTGCTTCCGAGAAAGGCTCTGACAGTACGGCAACGGCGGCGGGCAACCACCGGGGTGGGAAAAGCCCTTCATATTCACCGCCGGGCATAAAGCGGTCGAGCTCCGCACGAACTTTTTGCAAGGCAGCACGCTGGCCCTCCTCCGTTGAAGCCGTCAGGCCCTGTTTCAACAAATATTCACGCATGACAACCTTGTTGATCACCACCAGTCCCACGGTATAAGGACGCTGGTTATTGTACAACATCACCTGGTCGAAGAACGGGGATTTTTCGATCATGGCTTCCTCGATCCCTTCCGGACTGTATTTCTCGCCGTCACTCCCGATAAGCAGGCTTTTGGAGCGCCCAAGGACATACAGGTAGCCGTCATGATCAAGATATCCAAGGTCACCTGTGTACAGCCATCCATCCCTCACCGTCTCATTGGTGGCTTTCTCATTACGCCAGTATCCTTTCATCACGTTGTCGCCGCGCACTACGATCTCCCCCTGTTCGCCAATGGGCTTTTCAAGGCCATCCTCACCACATATCTTCAGGTCAAGCCAGGGGACCACCTTGCCCGATGACCCTATCTTATGAAAATCAGGGTTGTTGGAGGAGATGATTGGTGATGCCTCCGTGAGTCCATAGCCCTGATACATGGGCATCCCAAGGGCATAAAAGAACCGTTGCAACTCAATGTCCAACAAGGCACCCCCACCCACGAAAAACCGAAGGCGCCCGCCAAAGCCGGCACGGATCTTCCTGAACAATATCGCATCAATGAAACGAACGACCGGTTTCAGAAGCACCCTGAACCCGCCCCCTTTGTTATTCCCCTCCCTGTTGTAAGCATAAGCTGCTCTCAAACCCATCTGAAACAGCCACCAGGCTGGCCTGCCCTTTTCTTTTACACCTTTCTCAATGTTGGTCCTGAAGTTTTTTGCCAGGGCCGGTACACTCAACAGAAAGTGGGGCCTTACCTCCCTGATGCAAACCGGGATATTTTTGACGGTCTCTGCGAGGGTTTTCCCCGGCTTCAGCGATGCCAGGCTGGCGCCATTACGCATCAAGGCATAGATGCCGACGGTATGGGCAAAGGAATGGTCCCAGGGCAAAATATGCAATGACGTGAATTCCGGGGGTACATCAAAAATGGCAGATGCCTGTTCTACATTGTGAATATAGTTTTGATGCGTGAGCATGATGCCTTTCGGGTCAGCGGTAGTACCGGATGTATAACATATGTTGGCATAGTCGCCGGGGACCAGCGAATCCTTGACCTTCTCAAGTGTGCCAGAATATTTTTCCTGTACCCCATCGCCCTGGCTCCTGATATCTTCAACATAGATGATCTTTTGAGAATGGCGGTCACGGGCAAATTGTGCCTCCTCATCCAACGGGTCCATAACAACGACAAACACAAGTTCAGGTAGCTTGTTCAGCAAATGGAACACCTTGTGCTGGTGATTACGGGATACAATAACCCCTTTACAGCCTGAATGTTCCAGGCGGAATTGCAGCTCGGAAGGCTGTTCAATCTTCACGGAAAGGGGGACACAGATTGCGCCGGCAAAAAGGATGGCCAGCTCGCTGATAACCCAGTCGTTGCGCCCCTCAGATATCAATGCCACCCTGTCTCCCCTCTCGAGGCCTATGCTCAGCAACCCACGGGCAGTTCGCCTCACCGCTTTGTATGCATCAGCATAGGTCGTCCCTTCATAGGCCGCCTTCTTTTTTTCCCGGAGCAAAATATTATCAGGAAAATTGTTGACACTCTCTTCAAAAAGATGGGGAAGTGTTTTGTGCTTCATGTGTTTATATTTTGTAATAACCTTGAATGGTCAAATAGGCTTAAGGGTTGAAAAGCAAAAAGCTAAACAGCCGAAAGACCTGAGCCTGCTGTTAGCTATTGGCTTTAAAACCATTAAACCCTTAAACCTCTTTGACCTTTTGACAAATGATAAACATTAATAAACAGGCAACGACCGGGTGAAAGACCTTGAGATTTTTTTTCATTCGTCTGTGTATAATTTCGAACGAAAAAAATTCATGTATATTTGGTTTCCGTATGTTACCAGTTCAAAGATATGGAATGTTAAAGAAACGAATGGGTTAAAATGTTTGAACCGGTCTTTTTCGACACCATTAAAAAGGTTAAGAAGCGTCGCTTTTTGCCTGACCTCACGGCTGGGATCATTGTGGGTGTTGTGGCCTTGCCGCTGGCCATTGCTTTCGCCATTGCTTCAGGCGTGCCACCGGAGATGGGCCTTATCACGGCGGTGGTGGTCGGGTTTTTCGTATCATTCCTTGGAGGCAGCAGGGTGCAGATTGGCGGGCCTTCCGGGGCCCTTATCGTGGTAATTTATGGTGTGGTACAGCAGTTCGGCCTGGAAGGGGTGGTAGTGGTTGCCATCATGGCGGGCATCATGTTGATCATCATGGGATTGATGCGGGCAGGGACCATTATCCAGTTCATGCCCTATCCCATCGTCGTTGGCTTTACCAGCGGCATTGCCCTGATCATCTTCACTTCACAAATACAGGAGTTTTTTGGCTTACCCGGCACAGGGCTGCCATCAGACCCTGCAGGAAAATGGATCCACTACTTCAGGCATATTGACCAGATCAATTATGTTGCCGGTGGCATGGGCCTGCTCACCGTCCTGATAACCGGTTTATGGCCCAGAATAAACAGGAGGATGCCCGGCTCATTGCTCGCCATCATTGTCGTAACGGCATTGGCCAGTATCTTTGACCTTGACCTGAAGACCATCGGCAGCAAATTCGGTCAGTTTTCAGCCTCTTTCCGGCTGGCAGACCTCTCCACCATCAGCCTGGATTTGATCGGGCAGTTGTTTGTACCCGCCTTTATCCTGGCCATGCTGGTGTCGATTGAATCCCTGCTGTCTGCCATTGTCGCCGACGGTGCAACAGGCTATCGTCACCGGCCCAATACCGAACTGATGGCACAAGGCATTGCCAATATCATATCGCCGCTGGTGGGTGGCATGGCCGGCTCCGGCGCCCTGGCCAAGACCATGACAAATATCCGCAACGGGGGAAAGAGCCCCTTGGCCGGGATATTCCATGCGATCGTCTTGCTATTGTTTATGCTCTTCCTGGGCAACCTGGCCATGAAGATACCCCTGGCCGCTCTTTCCGGCGTGCTGGTCGTGGTCTGCTACAACATGAGTGAATGGCGGTCATTTAAAAACATCCTCAAAAGCTCACGTGGGGAAGCCAGTGTGCTGCTGGTCACTTTCCTGCTTACCGTATTCGTCGGATTGAATTTTGCCCTTCCCTTTGGGATCATCCTGGCGATGATACTCTTTGTTAACAGGGTAATGGAAACGACCGACATTGAAGTGCTGAGGCACGAAGTGGAGGACGAACGCTCTCATATATCCGAAGACTTTGAAACCCTAGAGATCCCTGAAGGGGTAGAGGTGTTTCAGATCAAGGGGCCCTTCTTTTTCGGTATCGCCAATAAGTTTGAGGAAGCGGAACAAGAGATACGGGAAATACCAAAGGTTCGTATCATCCGGATGCGGCGCGTGCCGTTCATCGACTCCACCGGGTTAAAGAACCTGCGCAGCTTTTATGAACGTTCCAAAAGGCACAACACACAGATCATCTTATCGGGAGTCACCCCAAAAGCCAAAAGTGCCCTTAAAAAGGAAGGCCTTTACGATGACATCGGGGAAGAAAATATCTGCGACAATATTGAGTGCTCCCTGGCACACGCCCGCAAACTGGTCCTCGTCCAGCCATCCATAACCTCCTGACTGCCGTTTAACGGTTCTCATTCAATCCTTGCCCTTCTTCCTGGCTTTTTTCATGACCGACCACACATCAGGCCTTGTCCCCGGCTATGGAACGTTCCACTTTCCGGATGATCTCTTCCTCCTTCGCCTTAGCGGCTGCCTCTATCTCCAGTCCTTCGCGATGGAGGTTTTCATAGAACGCTTTGTCTTCAAGCCCCCCGGCATTGATCTTCACATTCATAAAGGAACCAATCACGGCGGTCCGCGCACACAATGCGCCGACACCTGCATCTGTTATTGAATTGGGATTGCCTGTTTCCACCATGGCTTCTATCACCTCCATCGACTCATAAGCCTTTTGCATGATACCGAACGGGATCAGGATGGCATGCCGGGTAGCATCCTGGATGGCCTGGTGGCGTACTTTTTTATCCTCTTCCGATTTTTTTGGCAGCCCAAAGGCTTCCATGATGCGGTTAAAGGCACGGGTGTCCTCATCGACCAGGTAGAGCAATTCATCCTTGATGGCCTGGCCTTTTTCCGCCCACCTGCTAAACTCTTCCCACCGCTCATCCCAGCCGCGCTTGTGCGAGGACAGATTGGCAACCATTGTGCCCAGCGATATGCCCAGGGCCCCGACATAGGCAGACACGGAACCACCCCCGGGAGCAGGTGATTCACTGGCCGTCTCGTCAGCAAATCCTGCCGCACTCATGTCAACAAGCTTCCTTCCCTCATCCCCGGCGATCATATATTCAATGATCTTTTCTTTCGGATGGAAAGGTTTCAGCTCATCGAGGCCCATCGACTTTACGGCGATCTTAATCAGCTCGGATTCAGAAACGCCCAGGCTTCTTTTTTGTTTCCTTAGAAAATATTTTCCGGCATCGAGCATGGCTTTCAGGGGTACCAGTCCAACAAGTTCCGAACCGGTAACACGGATGCCACGTTTCGTCGCCTTGTTGCATACCTCGTCAAAAGCAACATGCACAGGCGTCACACCGATATTGGTCAGGTTCATGGAGATCTGGGCGATGCCATACTCCTCGATAAACCAGCCTATGGCTTTCACCTCCTTTAATGTGCCGGGGATGTAAACCGGATCGCCTTTTTCGTCCTTTGCAATCTTTCCCGTCAAGGGGTGCCCCTCTCTTTTCACCCGGCCTTTTTCCCGCACATCAAAGGCCACGGCATTGGCGCGACGTGTTGAGGTGGTGTTCAGGTTGATGTTATAGGCCACAAGGAAGTCGCGGGCCCCCACGGCAGTCACTCCACTTCGTGCATTGAACGTGTCAGGCCCAAAGTCAGGCTTCCACTCCGGCCTGGCAAGCTTTTCGGCCATGCCTTCGTATTCGCCGCTGCGGCAATTGGCAAGGTTTTTACGCCCGGGCTGCCTGGCCGCATTCTCATAACAATACACCGGAATGCCAAGCTCATCACCAATACGTTCAGCCAGCTTGTGTGCATAAGTGACCACCTCTTCCATCGAGACGTTGGCAACCGGGACCAGGGGACAAACATCGGTAGCACCCATCCGCGGATGCGCACCCTTGTGCTTGCGCATGTCAATCAGCCCCGCAGCCCTTTTTACCGCCCTGAAAGCGGCCTCCACAACCTCATCAGGTGACCCCACAAAGGTCACAACAGTACGGTTGGTAGCCTGGCCAGGATCCACGTCCAGCAGCTTGACCCCTTCAACCGACTCTATTTCACGGGCAATACTGTCAATAATGCCCATGTCTTTCCCCTCACTGAAATTTGGAACACATTCTATCAGTTTTTTCATTGCTCAATGGTTTTTTATGTGCGACCAGGATCTTTTACAATATGACCGCATGTTGGTTATTGGGACTTTGTTATAAATATTGTCATTTGGATATACCACCCATACGTTAAGGGATCTTTTGCTAATATAAAAAAAAAGCCCTGATGTAAAAAGGGCTTATTGGATTTGGTTTTTATGAAATTTTCCGGATCAGGCCCGGCGCTCCTTGATGCGTGCACTCTTACCACGCAGCTTGCGCAGATAGAAGATGCGTGCGCGCCTTACAAGGCCCCGCCGGTTCAATATGATCTTTTCGATAAACGGGGAATGTACCGGGAATATCCTTTCCACACCAATATTTCCGGATATCTTGCGAACAGTGAAGGTTTCCGTCGTGCCACTTCCCCGGCGCTGAATACATACACCCTGAAAGGGCTGGATACGTTCCTTGTTCCCTTCCCTGATCTTATAATGGACCGTGATATTATCCCCGGCCTTGAAAGCAGGCCATTCCTTCTTTTCCACCAGATTATCCTGGACAAATTTCATGATTTCCGACTGGTTCATCACTTTGGATTTTTGAGATTATGCTTATGCCTGCACCAAACACACAGTGCCTGCATAAAAGGAGTGCAAATGTAGGGATTTATAGTACAATAACAAAACGTTTATTATGTTTTTTTTATCGACAGGGCCGTCGTGGAGGATGTCCCTCATCGCTCATCACTCAACAACCCCGGCCTTTTCCTTTTTGTGCGCAATACAGATTGTTCATGGCGCCATTCTGCAATCTTTCGGTCGTGGCCGGATAACAGGATGTCGGGCACTTTCCAGCCCTTATAATCTGCAGGCCTTGTATATACAGGTGGTGACAATAGCCGGTCCTGGAAAGAGTCTGTCAATGCCGATGTTTCATCGCCCAGCACACCGGGTATCAGGCGCACCACGGCATCGGTCAGGATAGCCGCAGGCAGTTCACCCCCCGACAGCACATAATCGCCTACAGAAACCTCCCTGGTAACAATATGCTCCCTGATGCGTTCGTCAATGCCTTTATAATGACCACAAAGGATAATGATGTTCTCACATGTGGAAAGCTTGTTTGCCATGGGCTGATCCAGCAGATCGCCATCGGGGCTCATGTAAATGATCTCATCATGGTTTTTTTTTGCCTGCAACGAAGCAATGCAACGTTCAATGGGTTCAATCATCATCACCATGCCTGCGCCCCCGCCAAAAGGATAATCGTCTACGCGCCTGTGCTTGCCGGTAGCATGATCGCGAATGTCGTGCAGGTGAATTTCCGCCAGTTTCTTTTCTTTTGCACGTTTGATGATAGAATGAGAAAAAGGACCGTCAAACATGCCGGGGAATATGGTTAGGATGTCGATGCGCATAGGGTTTGGAGTTTGAGGATGTAGCGACAGCACTTGGACATTTTTTTAACTTTTCGGCTTTTGGACGTTTCAGACCTCCTGTGCCAGTTCAAACACTTCGTTCAGTTCGCAGGTGGTCACCCCGGGTTTCGCGGATAGAGCAGCATTGATCATGGCACGGGCCACCGTTTCAGCATGAATGGGACGATATTTTCGCAGTATGCCCAGATGGTTTATCAGCCGCATCACAAACACCCCGAAGTTTTCCAACAGCCGTTTCTCTGCTCTCGGGCCTGTCAGCGAACCGGGTCGAATAAAGGCCATGCGCTCAATGGGCAGCCTACGGATGTCCTGCTCCAACAAAGCTTTCATACGCATGTAAAAAAACGGTGACCCGGTTGCAGCCCCAGCAGAGGATACCAGCACCAGTGTATTTACTCCGTTACCCGCCGCCACAGATGCAAAGCGGTATTGATAGGTGTGATCCACTTCAAACTGTGCCTTTTTACCTCCGGCTTTGGCACGGGTGGTCCCCAAACTGAGGAAGATGGTGTCGCCTTTCACCAGGTGTTGCCAGTCTTCAGGCCTGGAAAAATCAATAATGTGTTCCGAAAGCCTGGGGTGAACGATGCCTGTTGAACGTCTTGCAAAAACCCTCACGGCATCAACGCGCTGGTCATCCAAAAGCAGCTTCAGGAGATGGGAACCCACCAGACCCGTTGCACCAAGGAGGATACAGTTTTTCATGCACGGTTTGTTTTACGTCAGCCTTTTTTAGCCCCCAAGAAAAAAACAACAATCCGGGAAAGTCTGCCAGCCTATTTTTCTTCCCTGGAGGGGCAGGTGTTTGCCCCAAAAAGAGTATAAAGGCCACAAAAGCCAGTTAAAGTTGTTATTGCCAATATGCCAGCCAACACCAGCAGAACGATCCCCGGTGTCCCGGTGACCACATTGGTAAAATAAAATACCACGATAATTGCAGCGATTATCAAACGGATAATCCTGTCTGCCGTTCCCATGTTCTTCTTCATCATTCTGTCTGTTGATTTATAATGCCTGATGATCCGTTGTTTCTTCAGCATGTTAACAAACAAGGGATCCCCATTGTTTTATCCTGACCGGGATTATTGGTTGTGTGCCCGGCACCCTGGCCTAAACCTCAATACCACGCTTTCTTCGAGTGGGCTCATTGAGGCATGTTGTTTTTAATGATCTCAAAATTAAACAAATCCGGCAAATAAACCCAAAAACAAATCAACACAGATAATCCGGATTGTACCGGTTAATGGCAAATCCTCATTGGAGGCATGTGCGTTTACAGCATCCGCAAACCATTCAATCCCTAAACCTTTAAGCCATTAAACTTTTAAACCTTTAAACCCTTCAACCTCTTTGACCTTTCGCCCTTTTGACAAATGATAAACATAAATAAACAAGCAACGATCGGGTGAAAGAACTTGAGACGTTTTTCATCCCGTCTGTGTGTCAATTGAAAATTGTCATGTATATTTGCCTAAGCACCAATCATTCATCATGATGTTAGAACGAGGATTTCTAAAAAAGAAAAAGCAAGCTGACCCAAAGCCGAACCGTTTCATTTCAATAGCAAGCAGTACCATGCTTTATCTGGGAGTGATCATCCTGATCACATCCCTGATCTATATGCTTGTCAACCTTGACCGGTCGGAGGCGATCATTGGCATATGGATAATCTTTCTGCTGGCTGGGCTTTTCCTGGTGGTGATGAGCCATATGCTCAAGTGGATGTTTAAATAACAATGTTCGGATCCAACAGGCATCCTGTTTTTTTTTGAAAGGGACGATCATCCCATTTGCTTGTCTTGATTGCCGGGTTCATCGAATGCACAAACAGTCGCCACAATGGTTTGGGGGCCGCGCCTGACGCCCGCGTTCAAAACCATTCCCTGGTACGGGCGGACAACGTCTCCGGATAAGTTTTTTCAAAAACCCCCATGCCAAATAGCGCAAAGTCGTATTTAACAGGATCAGCTGGATCAAGCAACCGCAGATTGGCTGTCAGTTCCTGTACTGCCTTCCAGTCGTCCTGCTTTCGCTTCAATAGTCCCAGGTGCCGGGCAACACGGCCGGAGTGGATATCCAACGGACAATAGAGTTCGTCCGGAGAAAAGGAGTCCCATATCCCCAGGTCTACGCCGGCATTGTCTTTCCTGACCATCCATCGTAAAAACATGTTCAACCGCTTTGCTGCAGAGCCGGCAACCGGATTGCTGATATGTTTTTGTGTACGTTTTGCATGCGGAATGCTAAAAAAAACATCCCGGAAATGCAGGATGGCCCCTTTGATGCCATCTCCTGCTTTGCCGGAGCCGGGACCTTTTCCCTTGAGGGAACCCTCATGAAACACCGCTTCCAACCCACCATGTTGCTGACAGATGTTTTTCAGGGCATAAAAAAATGTGAACAGGTCGGTGTCATTAAATGTACGGTGCACGAAGCCGCGAAAAGGCCCCAGGTCTTTCTCCGAAAAACCATGAATGAAGGCTGCAGGACGGAAGTCCATCAAGGCCATCAAACGCATGCCACTGCTCACTATGCTCTGCCGGTTGCCCCAGGCAATGGTGGCTGCAAGGAACCCCGCGATCTCCTGATCGGCCTTATCAGTAAACTGATGGGGCACAAAGATGGGATCACCCTTTAAAAACTCCGGGCGATTATAGAGCGCGACCTTTTCGTCCAACAAAGTTTTCATACGCGTAATTGTGTTTCGGTTACCTGGATTGCACCATGCGACGATCAAACGCCTTAGGGTTGGAAAGCCCCGGTCTCAAACAGGCAGACAATCTTCACAGCCACTGCTGTTGTTTTCTTTGGCTTTTCTTATTTTTGCTGTATAACAAATATCGTTTATTATGCGGAAAGAACATCGGGATTACATCAAAGAGGCCGTTGAGATGGCGTCGGAAAATGCAGGCAGTGGTGCGGGAGGCCCGTTTGCCGCCCTCATTGTAAAAGACGGACAGGTTATCGGACGCGGGGTCAATCGGGTGACCGCGACCAAGGACCCTACCGCCCATGCCGAGATTGTAGCCATACGGGAAGCCTGCAAACAAGCTGATGACTTCAGGCTGGAAGATGCCGTGATCTATGCCAGCTGTGAGCCCTGCCCCATGTGCCTGGCCGCCATCTACTGGGCAAGGCTGAAAAGGATCTTTTTTGCAGCGAAAAACACCGATGCTGCCAAAGCAGGTTTTGACGACTCTTTCATTTATAAGGAGATATCGCTGCCACTTGAAAAACGCTTCATCCCAACCATTCAAACAGATTGTGAAAATGCCTTAAAACCCTTTACCGCCTGGGAAGAGATGGAGGACAAGATCAGTTATTAGCCGGCCATCAGCAAGATTTATACCGGACAAGACCCATCATCCGGCAAACAATTATTTATTATTTTCGTAAACTAACCCAAAAACAACACATGATGATGGACAAGCTAAAAGAGACAGCGGCATTTCTGAAGGAAAAAACCGGTTTTAATCCTGCAATAGGTATCGTGCTGGGTAGCGGCCTGGGCGGATTGGTTGATGAGATCGATATCAAACACCGTTTGCCCTACAAGGAGATCCCCAATTTCCTCGCGTCGACCGTGGAAGGGCATGCCGGACAGCTTATATTTGGAGAACTGAGCGGCAAGCAAGTGATGGCCATGCAGGGACGTTTTCATTATTATGAAGGCTATCCGATGGAAAAAGTAACCTTCCCGATACGGGTCATGCGGCTGATGGGTGTGCATACCCTCTTTGTTTCCAATGCAGCAGGAGGATTAAATCCGGCTTTTGAGGTCGGGGACCTGATGATCATCCGTGATCACATCAATATGTTTCCGGAGAACCCGCTTCGCGGGCCCAATATTGACGAGCTGGGTACGCGTTTCCCTGAGATGAGCGAGACTTATTGCCGGGAGCTGATCGGAAAGGCCAAACAAATTGCCATTAAAAACAAGATCAAGTTCCAGTCGGGTGTCTATATCGGCAGTCCGGGGCCAACCCTTGAGACCCCTGCCGAATATAAGATGTTTCGCATATTGGGCGCCGACTCCACAGGGATGTCGACGGTTCCTGAAGTGATCGTTGCCCGCCATGCCGGCATGAGGGTTTTTGGCATTTCCGTCATCACCAATTTGTCGGAACCCTCTGAGATGGACAAGCCAACCACCCATGAAGAAGTGCAGAACGTGGCCGGTGCCGCCGCCTCAAAAATGACACAGCTGTTCAAAGAGCTCATCCGGGAGATGTAAGCCCGCAACCTGGCCCTTTGCCCGAGAAGTGTGCTTCACTATTGTCGCCGCTTCAGATTCTCCACATCTGACCGAAGACGGTTCACCTGCCTGGAGAGTTCCTGATACGGCGTGTCGCCATCAGGCATCACATTGCTGATATAGTTCACAAACTTCCACACCTCCCGGATGTCATTCACATGCACGTCATAAGGCTCATAGGCGGGGTTCAGAGAGTGCAGGGTCAGCTTGCCTTCCTCTTTAAGACGGTTCTCCACCACCTTAAACACCACCCCGTCATCGAGCGTATGTATCACATAAGCATGGCGGTTGCGGATCAGTTGCCAGTTTTGAACGAACTCACAGGTAACCCACGAACCATCAGCAATGGGCAACATGCTGTCGCCCGATACCTGGAATGTACGGTACTTCTTTTGTCGCGACAAGAATGGCATCTGGAAAGTGGGCAGCACCCTGATGAACTCCGGATCAGCAAAGCCCGCCCTGTAGCCGGCCTTTGCCTTTTCCGACACCAGCTCAATGTTCTCCTCATTGTCACGATCGACCGTGGTGGCCAACACCCTTAATTTGCTGCCGGTCAGGAAGACATCGCACCCCCGCTCCAGCTGCGACAACTGACTCTCCAACAAAGCACCCAGGTCCGTTTTTACAAGGGTGTCAATAGAGACATTGAAATGCCGGGAAAAATTCACCAATACTTCCAGCCCGGGCTGCGCCACACCATTCTCATAACCGCTCAGCGTAGACCGCTTCAGGCCCAGCGAAAAAGCCACATCATCCTGGGTGCGCCCGCGGCGCTTGCGTAACAATTTGATATTTTTTCCAAAGAAACAGGACACCGTCAATTATTTTTGATTATATTATAACCATGTTTTTGATTATTTTCTAATCAAAGATAGGTGTTTTCTTTAACCTGACAAATAAAAACCAACATTTTTTATGCACAGCGACAACCGAAGTATCTTACACCTGGATCAGGACACTTTTTTTGTATCGGTGGAACGTTTGCGAAACCGCCGTTTGGCGGGCAGGCCGGTAATCATTGGCGGTGCTGGCGACAGGGGGGTGGTGTCGAGCTGCAGCTATGAGGCACGCCAGTTTGGCGTACAGTCGGCCATGCCCATGAAGCTGGCCCGCCAGCTGTGTTCCGATGCCGTGTATATACATGGCGACATGGAGCTGTACTCCCGCTATTCCGATCTGGTCACCACCATCATTGCCAGCAAGGCTCCCTTGTTTGAGAAGTCTTCCATCGACGAGCACTATGTGGACCTGACGGGCATGGATCGTTTTTTTGGCTGCCGCCAATGGGCGGCGGAACTGCGGGAAGCCATCATGAACGAAACAGGCCTGCCCATCTCCATGGGGTTATCGCTCAACAAGACCATCGCCAAGATCGCTACAGGAGAAGCCAAGCCGAACGGGCAACTGGAGGTGGCGCCCACCGTGATCAGGCCATTCCTTGATCCGCTGTCTGTCCGTAAGATCCCATTGATAGGCCCCAAAACATACAACAGCCTGCGCAACATGGGCATCGCCACCATCCGCACCCTGCGAAGCATCCCCCCGGAGGTGTTCGAGGGGATGCTGGGGAAAAACGGACGGGAGATATGGCAGCGCGCCAACGGGTTTGACAATTCACCTGTACAGGCCTGGAGCGAACGGAAGGCCATCAGCACCGAAACGACCTTTAACAATGACAGCACCGACACCACACATATCAACAACATACTGACAGGCTTATGTGAACAGCTGGCTTACCGTCTGCGCAAACATCAACAGCTCACAGGCAACATAAGTGTCAAGATACGTTATGCGAACTTCGACACCCACACCCTGCAGCAGAAGGTGCCCTATACCGCTTTCGACCATGTGCTCATCCCCGTTTGCAAGGGGCTTTTCCGGCGCCTCTATACCCGCCGTATGCGTATCCGGCTTGTGGGCTTACAGTTTAGCCGGCTGATACGCGGCGTGCAACAACTCAACATGTTCGAAGACACGCCTGAGCTGGCCAGGCTTTACAAGGCCGTAGACCGTATGCGATATAAGTACGGTGCCGGGGCCATCCACAGGGCCGTGACACACCACCTCTGTTCACCAGACATTTAGAGATTGCCGACCCTTATCATGTACCTCAACTGCCATACATACTACAGCCTGCGCTACGGCACCCTGTCGCCGGAGCAGCTGGCAGATCTTGCCGCACGGTGTGGAGTGCAGCGGCTGGCCCTCACCGATATCAACAACGTCACGGCCATGCCTGAATTTGTACAGCGGTGCCGCCAGCAGGGCATAACACCAGTGGCAGGCATGGAGTTCCGGCAAAACAACCGGCTGAGGTATATCGTTCTGGCACGGAATGCAGAGGGCTTCCGTCAGATCAACACCTTCCGTAGCCGGCACAATATCCATGACACCCCCCTGCCCCAGCGCTTCCCGGTGTGCGAACATACACTCAGCATCTATCCCTTCGGTAACAACGACACAATCGCCCCGGGACCAAACGAATACATCGGCATCAGGGCCACCGGACTGCACCGCCTGCACACATCCCCCCTGCGTCATCATACAGACAGGCTGGTGGCCCTGCACCCGGTGTCCTTCCAGAATGCGACAGGGTACGGACTACACCGGCACCTGCGGGCCATACACCACAACACCCTGCTCAGCCAACTGGAGACACAACATACGGCGATGCCCGACGAGTTGATGTTGCCGGTCGAAGACCTGAAACAATGCTATGCGGGCTTCCCTCACATCATCAGCAACACGGAAGACCTGCTCGGGCAATGCAGCATCGACTTCGACTTCCACACCTTAAAAAACAAAAAGACCTTCACCGGACACCGTGCCGACGACAAGGCCCTGCTGGAGAAGCTGGCGACAGACGGGATGCAGAGACGCTACGGCAACGGCAACAAAGAGGCGATGCGGCGTATAAGGAACGAGCTGGACATCATCCATAAACTGGGGTTCTCCGCTTACTTCCTTATCACCTGGGACATTGTCCGTTACTCCATGTCGTGCGGCTTTTACCACGTCGGGCGCGGCAGCGGCGCCAACAGCATTGTGGCATACTGTCTGCAGATCACCGATGTGGACCCCATCGAGCTGGACCTGTACTTTGAACGGTTTATCAATCCCAGGCGCTCCACACCGCCCGATTTTGACATAGACTACTCATGGAAGGAACGCGACCAGGTGCTCGACTACATCTTCAAACGCTACGGGCGTGAGCATACCGCCCTGCTGGGCACCATCTCCACCTTTCATCACCGGTCGGCCGTCAGGGAGCTGGGCAAAGTGTACGGCCTGCCAAAAAATGAGATCGACACGTTGCTGGCCGGACAACAGGCAGCTGCAATACGTCCGGACGAGAAGGCCATTGCCCAGGAGGCGGCAGGCCAACAAGACAGCATCATCGCAAAGGTCCTGCGCTGGGCGGCACGACTGTCCGACTACCCCAACCTGCGCAGCATTCATGCCGGTGGCGTGCTCGTTTCCGAAAGCCCCATCTGCTGCTATTCAGCCCTCGACCTGCCGCCCAAAGGGCTGCCTACCGTGCAGTGGGACATGTATGTTGCTGAGGAGCTCGGTTTTGAAAAGATCGACATCCTCAGTCAACGCGGCATCGGACACATCAACGAATGCATACGGCTCATACGCGAAAACCGTGGGAAGGGAACAGACATTCACCGGATGGAGGACATCAAACAGGACAAAAAGGTGAAAGCCTTGCTGCGCAACGGGGAGACCACCGGCTGCTTCTACGTGGAAAGCCCGGCCATGCGTGGCTTGCTCAAAAAGCTGAAGTGCAGTGACTACCCGGGCCTGGTGGCAGCCAGTTCCATCATCCGGCCCGGGGTATCCCGCTCCGGCATGATGCAGGAATACATCCGCCGTACCCGGCATCCGGAACAGACAAAATACCTCCACCCGGTAATGAAGGAACAGCTCAAAGAGACATACGGCGTGATGGTATACCAGGAAGATGTCATCAAGGTATGTCATCATTTCGCCGGACTCGACCTGGCCGATGCCGACGTCCTGCGGCGCGCCATGAGCGGGAAATACCGGTCGAAAAAAGAGATGCTTCGACTGGTGGAACGGTTCTTCGAAGGCTGCCGGGCAAAGGGGCACCCCGAAAGCCTCGTCAAAGAAGTGTGGCGACAGATAGAATCTTTCGCAGGCTACTCCTTCTCCAAAGCGCACTCCGCCTCTTTTGCCGTGGAGAGCTTCCAGAGCCTTTACCTGAAAGCCCATTATCCCATAGAATTTATGACGGCCGTTATCAATAACTTCGGCGGGTTCTACCGCAGCGAGATCTATTTCCATGAAGCACGCAGGCAGGGGGCACACATTGAGCTGCCATGTGTCAACCACAGCAACCATGTCAACCGCATCCAGGGCAACACCATATATATGGGCCTGGTACACATCCAACACCTGGAACATAAAACAGCACAATGCATCATGCATGAGCGCCTGCGCCATGGCCCTTACCTGGGACTGGAAGATTTTGCAGGGCGGACAGGCACCACGACCGAACAACTGGTTATCCTTATCCGGACAACGGCACTGCGCTTTACCGGAATCCCAAAGTCACACCTTCTCTGGAAGGCTTATCTGCTGGCCGGGAATAAGACGAACAGCCTCCCGAAGCTCTTCACCATACCGGCTGACGGGAAATTCAAGTTGCCCGAGCCTGAAACCGGCCCGGTGCCTGAGGCCTATGACGAAATGGAGTTGCTGGGATTTACGGTATCGATGAGTCCCTTTGACCTGCTGCAAACATCCTTTCGCGGTGAGATATTCGCCCGGGAAATGCTCTCCAGCGATGGCAGGGAGGTACGTATGCTGGGCTGGCTGGTCACCACCAAATACGTGCGCACCATAAAAAAAGAGACAATGTATTTCGGCTGCTTTATCGATCACGAAGGGCGGTTTTTCGATACCGTCCACTTCCCGGCAGTCAACCGTCAATATCCTTTCCGCGGCAGAGGGGTCTACCTGCTCAAAGGACAGATCACCCAGGAGTTTGGCCAGCCTTCCCTTAACGTCCACAAAATGGCCCGGCTACCCGTAAAGCCGGATCCCCGGAGAACCGGCACATAAAAAAAGAGGGACCGTGTCGTAAACACAACCCCTCCTGCTTGCAGTGTAAAAAAACTTCAGTGAAATGGGATACAGCAGATCACGCCTGCGCAGCCGGCCCGCCAAGGTTCATCGGCAGGGCAGGCCCCTTGATCTCCTTGATGGGACCATGCACTGACTCAAACTTGGTAATGTTCTCCTTGAGCGCATTCATGAGCCTTTTGGCATGCTGGGGTGTAAGGACCACCCTCGCTTTCACTTTTGCCTTCGGAACACCAGGCATTAACCGTACAAAGTCAACAACAAATTCAGTGTTGGAGTGGGTGATGATGGCCAGGTTTGAATAGATCCCTTCCGCCACTTCTTCTCCCAGCTCAATATTGATCTGCTTATCTGATTTTTTCTGATCAGCCATAATATTATTTGTTTGTTTTTGATAATTCCGTTTGTTCTTGTTCTTCCGCTTCCGCCTTGTTTTTGGAAGCCATCAGCAGGTTGTACTCTTCCATGGAGCCTACGATGATGTTGTCGTACTCACGCAACCCTGTCCCTGCCGGAATCAGGTGCCCGACGATCACATTTTCTTTCAACCCTTTGAGATTGTCTGTTTTCGCATTGACTGCTGCATCGGTGAGCACCTTGGTGGTTTCCTGGAAAGAGGCTGCCGATATGAAACTTTGCGTTTGCAGGGAAGCTCTGGTGATACCCTGCAGCTGCTGACGTGCCGTGGCACCGTTAGCGTCGCGCGCGACAACGATTTTTTTGTCCCGGCGTTTCAAAAAGGAGTTGTCGTCACGAAGTTTGCGGGCGGTGATGATCTGGCCCGGCTTCAAGGAAGAATCGCCGGGATCTTCAACAACCTTCTTGCCAAAGAGGCTGTCATTCTCTTCCATGAAATCCACCTTGTTCACCACTTCATTCTCAAGGAAGCGTGTGTCGCCCGGATCATCAATGACAACTTTACGCATCATCTGCCGCACAATGATCTCAAAATGCTTGTCATTGATCTTCACGCCCTGCATACGGTATACCTCTTGTACCTCATTCACAATATACTCCTGAACGGCGGTCGGCCCTTTAATGGCCAGGATGTCAGCCGGTGTGATAGGACCGTCAGAAAGGGGTGTCCCGGCCTTCACAAAGTCATTTTCCTGGGCAAGTATCTGCTTGGTCAATGGCACCAGGTAACGCTTTTCATCTCCCGTCCTGGAGGTGATGATCACCTCCCTGTTGCCCCGCTTGATCTTCTTGCCAAAAGACACTACCCCGTCGATCTCCGATACCACAGCGGGGTCGGAGGGGTTGCGCGCCTCAAAAAGCTCCGTGATACGTGGCAATCCCCCGGTGATGTCGCCGGACTTGCCAACAGCACGCGGGATCTTTGCAATGATCGTGCCGGGCTTCACATCTTTTTCTTCCGTGATCACTACATGGGCCCCAACAGGCATGTCATACACACGTTCTGTCTTCCCTCCGTCGCTTACAATACTGATGGACGGGTTGCGGGTCTTGTCCTTCGAATCGATGATCACCTTTTCATAGTAACCGGTTTGCTCGTCAGAGTCCGTACGGTATGTGGTGCCTTCCTTCATATTGTTGAACAACACCTTTCCAGGTTTATCTGCTATGATCACAGCATTGTAGGGATCCCATTCACAGATCAGGTCGCCGCTTTTTACTTCATCACCATGCTTAAAGTACAGGTTGGCACCATAGGGAATATTCTGGCTGGTGAGCACCATCTGGGTGTTTTTGTCCACGATCCGCATCTCCGCCGAACGGCCAATGACCACGCTGTAACTCCTTCCGTCGTAGCTGAAAGGTACAGAACGAAGTTCATCCAGTTCAAGCAACCCGCCATATTTGGCATTGATCTTGGAAGCCGTGGCGATGTTGGATGCAGTCCCCCCAACATGGAAAGTGCGCAGCGTAAGCTGTGTTCCAGGCTCGCCGATCGATTGTGCAGCAATGACACCCACCGATTCTCCCTTCTGAACCATACGGCCTGTTGCCAGGTTTCGGCCATAGCACTTGGCACATACACCCTTTTTCGATTCACAGGTGAGCACCGAACGGATCTCCACTGCTTCTATGGGCGAATCCTCAATGATCGCAGATATTTCTTCTGTCAGCTCATCTCCAGCCTTCACGATGATCTCTCCGGAGGTGGGATGATAGATATGGTGCAGCGTGTTACGTCCCAGGACCCGGTCGTAAAGGGTTTCCACCGTTTCCTCATTATTCTTGAGGGCTGTCGCAGTCAATCCCCTTAACGTGCCGCAGTCGGGTTCTGTGATGATCACGTCCTGAGCCACATCGACAAGGCGCCGGGTGAGGTATCCGGCATCGGCCGTTTTAAGGGCTGTGTCGGCCAGGCCCTTACGCGCACCATGCGTGGATATGAAATACTCCAGTACCGACAGTCCCTCCTTGAAGTTTGAAAGGATGGGGTTTTCAATGATCTCTCCACCTTTGGCGCCCGACTTCTGCGGCTTGGCCATCAATCCACGCATGCCCGACAGCTGGCGGATCTGCTCTTTGGATCCCCTGGCACCGGAGTCCAGCATCATGAACACAGGGTTGAAGCCCTGGTTGTCGGCCGTGGTTTTGTCGATCAACACCTTGGTCAGCTTGGCGTTGGTATGTGTCCAGATATCGATGATCTGGTTATATCGCTCATTGTTGGTGATAAAGCCCATGCTGTAGTTGCCGCGGACCTCTTCCACCTGGTCATCAGCCTGGTTGATAAGGATTTGCTTTTCTTCAGGCACAATGATGTCGCCCAGGTTGAACGACAACCCACCGCGGAAGGCCAGCTCGAACCCCAGGTCCTTGATATCATCGAGGAACTTTGAAGTACGGGAGATCCCCGTCTCTTTCATGATGCCGCCAATGACATCGCGCAGTGCTTTCTTTGTGAGCAAGATGTTGATGAACCCATAGCCTTCCGGAATAACAAGGTTAAAGAGAACACGACCCACGGTGGTTTCCACCACCCTGTTGACCAGTTTGCCTTTTTCTTTCACAGGCACCCTGACCTTGATGATGGCATGCAGGTCGGCTTTACCTTCATTGTGCGCGATGATCACCTCTTCCGGGCCATAGAATGTAAGTCCTTCGCCTTTTACCGGGTGTTCTTTGGTATTCTTGCGGGCTTTGGTCATGTAGTATAGGCCAAGGACCATATCCTGCGAAGGAACTGCGATGGGTGCACCGTTGGCGGGGTTAAGGATATTGTGTGATGCCAGCATCAGCAGCTGGGCTTCCAGTATCGCGGCATTTCCGAGGGGGAGGTGTACCGCCATCTGGTCCCCGTCGAAGTCGGCATTGAATGCTGTACAAACAAGCGGGTGCAGCTGTATGGCCTTGCCTTCAATGAGTTTCGGCTGAAAAGCCTGAATACCCAGCCGGTGCAATGTGGGGGCACGGTTCAGCAATACAGGATGGCCCTTCAACACATTTTCAAGGATGTCCCAGACAACAGGATCTTTTCTGTCAACAATCTTTTTGGCCGACTTAACGGTTTTCACGATGCCCCGTTCCAGCATCTTGCGGATGATGAACGGCTTGAACAGTTCTGAGGCCATTTCCTTGGGAATGCCGCATTCGTGCAGGCCCAGTTCGGGACCCACAACGATCACGGAACGGGCAGAATAGTCGACACGTTTGCCAAGCAGATTCTGCCGGAAACGCCCCTGTTTACCCTTCAGGCTGTCGGACAATGACTTGAGCGGCCTGTTCGATTCGGTTTTCACGGCATTCGTCTTGCGCGAATTGTCAAACAAAGAGTCTACAGCTTCCTGAAGCATGCGCTTCTCATTGCGCAATATTACATCGGGGGCTTTGATCTCTATCAGGCGTTTGAGCCTGTTGTTGCGTATGATCACCCGTCGATACAGATCGTTGAGGTCGCTGGTGGCAAAACGGCCACCATCCAGCGGCACCAGCGGACGCAGCTCAGGCGGTATCACCGGCACCACATCCACGATCATCCAGTCGGGTCGGTTTTCCAGGGTTTTCTGTGCATCACGGAAAGCTTCCACCACCTGCAGACGTTTGAGGGCATCCGCCTTGCGCTGCTGGGAGGTCTCGGTGTTCGCCTTGTGGCGAAGGTCATAGGAGAGCTGGTCCAGATCAAGCCTTGACAGCAATTCTTTCAGTGCATCCGCACCCATCCGGGCGATGAACTTGTTTGGATCGTCATCATCCAGCATCTGGTTTTCCATGGGAATGGACTCCAGCACATTGAAGTACTCCTCCTCGGTAAGGAAATCCATGAAGTTCAGCTCATCAGCCTTAACACCAGGATTGATCACCACATAACGCTCATAATAAATGATCTGGTCAAGCTTTTTGGATGGCAGTCCCAGCAAATAGCCTATCTTGTTTGGAAGGGTACGGAAAAACCAGATATGCGCCACCGGCACGACCAGCTTAATATGCCCCATCCGCTCCCTGCGCACTTTCTTTTCTGTGACCTCTACACCACAGCGGTCGCATACAATGCCCTTATAGCGTATGCGCTTGTATTTTCCACAATGGCATTCCCAGTCCTTTACCGGACCAAAAATCCTTTCACAGAAGAGCCCGTCTCTTTCGGGCTTGTATGTGCGATAGTTAATGGTTTCTGGCTTCAACACCTCCCCGTGCGACCTCTCAAGCACAGATTCAGGAGAGGCCAGGCTTATTGTTATGTTGGAGAAATTACTTTTGACGTTCGATTCTTTTCTGAAAGCCATATATATGTTTTGTTAAGAACGTAATATCGATCGTTATCGCTCACCACAACCGGACACGCTAGTCGAAATTAATGCTGAGCCCCAGTCCTCTGAGCTCATGCACCAGCACATTGAAAGATTCAGGCACGCCCGCGATGGGCAGGTTGTCTCCTTTCACCAGTGCTTCGTAGGTTTTTGCACGGCCAATCACATCATCCGATTTCACGGTCAGGATCTCCTGCAATACATTGGCCGCACCAAAAGCTTCCAATGCCCACACTTCCATCTCCCCAAACCGCTGACCACCAAACTGGGCCTTACCACCCAGGGGTTGTTGTGTAATCAGTGAATACGGACCGATGGAGCGGGCATGCATCTTGTCATCGACCATGTGGCCAAGCTTCAGCATGTAGATGACACCCACCGTGGCAGGCTGGTCAAACCGTTCGCCGGTGCCACCGTCATACAGGTATACTTTGCCATTTTCCGGGAGGCCGGCTTTGACCATGTATTCATTGATCTGGTCAACATGGGCACCATCAAAAATTGGACTGGAAAAAGTCAAGTCCAGCTTCTGCCCTGCCCATCCCAGCACGGTTTCGTAAATCTGTCCAAGGTTCATACGCGACGGGACACCCAGAGGGTTCAAAACAATGTCGACAGGTGTGCCATCCTCCAGGAATGGCATGTCCTCCTGCCGTACAATCTTTGCAACGATCCCTTTGTTGCCGTGACGACCCGCCATCTTGTCACCCACCTTGAGCTTGCGCTTTTTGGCAAGGTAAACCTTGGCCAGCTGAACAATTCCCGTGGGCAACTCATCCCCTACCGTCGCCGTGAACTTGCGCCGGTTGTAAATGCCCAGGAGATCTTTGAACTGAATGGAATAATTGTGCAACAACTCCTTGATCAGCTGATTTTTCTTTTTGTCAGTGGTCCAGTTATTGGGATTAATGGTAGAGTAATCTAGACCATGAAGGATTTTTTGGGTAAACTTGGTTCCCTTGGGCACCACTGACTCTTTCAGGCTGTTGGTAACTCCCTGTGAAGTCTTGCCGGAAACGAGGACGATCAGCTTGTCGACAAGCTTGGATCTGAGTTCTCCGGCTTTGGCCTTGAATTCCGCATCCAGCTTTTCAACGAAAGCTTTTTCCTTGGTTTTGGCCTTGCGGTCTTTGATGATCCTCGAGAAGAGTTTTTTATCCACGATAACCCCTTTTGTGGCGGGGGGAGCTTTCAATGAGGCGTCTTTCACATCGCCGGCCTTGTCGCCAAAGATGGCACGCAGCAGTTTCTCTTCCGGGGTGGGGTCGGTCTCACCTTTGGGGGTGATCTTGCCGATGAGGATATCCCCTTCGTTAACCTCTGCACCGATGCGTATCAGACCGTTTTCATCGAGGTCTTTGATCGCGTCTGCACTCACGTTCGGGATGTCGCTGGTAAGCTCTTCGGCCCCACGTTTTGTGTCGCGCACATCAAGGGAGAATTCCTCAATATGGATAGAGGTGAAGAGGTCGTCACGGACAATTTTTTCAGATACCACGATGGCGTCTTCAAAGTTGTACCCTTTCCATGGCATAAAGGCCACTTTCAGGTTGCGCCCGAGTGCCAGCTCGCCATTTTTGGTGGCATATCCTTCACACAGCAACTGGCCCTTCTTGACATTCTGCCCTTTCTTTACAATGGGTTTCAGGCTCAGGCAGGTGTTCTGGTTTGTTTTACTGAATTTGGTGAGCTCATAGGTTTTTATATCCTCCTCGAAACTCACCAGTCTTTCATCCTCGCTCCGGGTGTATCTGATGGTGATGCTGTCGGCATCAACGTATTCTACTGTGCCGCTTCCTTCGGCATGCAACAGCACCCTTGAGTCATTGGCCACCCTTTTTTCAAGACCTGTTCCCACAATGGGGGCTTCAGGGTTGATCAGCGGGACGGCCTGGCGCATCATGTTACTGCCCATAAGGGCCCTGTTGGCATCGTCGTGTTCGAGGAATGGGATCAGGGAAGCGGCGATGGAGGCGATCTGGTTAGGGCCCACGTCCATCAGCTTGATCTGGTCGGGCTCAACGATAGGGTAGTCGGCCTGATACCTGACCTTGATACGGTCTTCTTCAAACTCACCATCTTTTTTCAAGGGCACATTGGACTGGCTGATGATCTCTGTCTCTTCCTCTTCGGCGGTCAGATACAGAGGTGGTTTGTCAAAACGGGCCTTGCCTTCCGCTACTTCAAAATAAGGGGTTTCGATAAACCCGAGCTCATTCACCTTGGCATACACGCACAGGGAAGATATCAGTCCGATGTTCGGGCCTTCCGGTGTTTCAATGGTACACAGGCGACCGTAATGGGTAAAGTGGACGTCCCTGACTTCAAATCCGGCACGTTCACGGGAGAGTCCGCCCGGCCCAAGTGCTGACATCCTGCGTTTATGGGTGATCTCAGCCAGCGGGTTTGTCTGGTCCATGAACTGCGACAACTGGTTTGTGCCAAAAAAGGAGTTGATCACAGAGGAGAGGGTCTTGGCATTGATCAGGTCGGTTGGTGCAAAAACCTCATTGTCGCGTACGTTCATCCGTTCACGAATGGTACGTGCCATGCGGGCAAGTCCCACACCAAAC
The DNA here is from genome assembly GCA_007125585.1 of Bacteroidales bacterium. Taxonomy (GTDB): domain Bacteria; phylum Bacteroidota; class Bacteroidia; order Bacteroidales; family UBA7960; genus PUPG01. The sequence continues at coordinate 17,736 of SLCY01000054.1, read as the reverse complement.
TGAGTGTACAGTTGTTCTCCGACTGTCCGCACACGGCGGTTGCTCAGGTGGTCAATATCATCCACATCCGCTTTGGCGTTCACCAGTTCGATCAGGTAATTGACGATGCAGATAATGTCCTCCCTGGTAAGGACTTTCACATCCATGGGGGTGTCGAGGTTCAGCTTCCTGTTTATGCGATAGCGGCCCACGTCGCCAAGGTCGTAACGCTTATCTGAGAAAAAGAGCTTCTCGATCATGCTCCGGGCCGTTTCATCATCCGGAGGATCTGCATTTCTCAGCAGACGATAGATGAATTCAACCGCTTCTTTTTCAGAGTTGGTGGTATCTTTTTGCAAGGTGTTGTAAACCAACATATAGTCGTTGACATTCACCCCCTCTTTATGCAGGATGATGGTTTTGACACCGGCATCAAGTATCTGTTCGATATGGTCATTCTCCAGCACCGTTTCGCGGTCTATGATCACCTCGGTACGTTCGATTGACACGACTTCTCCGGTATCTTCATCCACGAAGTCTTCCACCCATGACCGCAGCACCCTGGCAGCCAGTTTACGGCCAACATATTTTTTCAATCCTGTTTTTGTGACCTTCACCTCGTCGGCCAGCCCGAAGATCTCGAGTATCTCCTTGTCGGTCTCAAAGCCGATGGCCCGAAGCAATGTGGTTACCGGCAACTTTTTCTTACGGTCGATGTAGGCATACATCACGCTGTTGATGTCGGTGGCAAACTCTATCCAGGATCCTTTGAACGGGATGATCCGTGCGCTGTAGAGCTGTGTGCCGTTGGCGTGAACGCTTGTCCCGAAAAAAACGCCAGGCGATCGATGCAACTGGGACACCACGACCCTTTCGGCGCCGTTGATCAGGAAGGTGCCCCTGGGTGTCATGTAGGGGATGGTCCCCAGGTAAACATCCTGGATGATCGTTTCAAAGTCTTCGTGTTCCGGATCGGTGCAGTAAAGTTTTAATTTTGCCTTCAGCGGCACACTGTAGGTAAGGCCCCGGTCTATACATTCGCGGATAGAATACTTTGGGGGGTCTATAAAATAATCCAGGAACTCCAGTACAAAGTTGTTTCTGGCATCTGAAATGGGGAAATTCTCGCTGAACACTTTGAACAATCCCTCATTCTTCCTGTTTTCAGGGGTTGTCTCCAGCTGGAAAAAATCCTGGAATGATTTAATCTGGATCTCAAGAAAATCGGGGTAATCAAAATGGGTGGTTACCGTTCCGAAATTTACCCTCTCTGCGATTTTTTGTTTTGCTGCCAAGGTATGTTGGGTTTGAAGTTACTAAAAGCTAAAAATTGAAGAAACAGAATAACCAGCAATAAAGATCAGACTTCTACAGCGAATTGTTCATTCGGCAGAAGTCTAATCTTTTTTTGATTGCAGGCTTACTTTATCTCAACCTCTGCTCCGGCTTCGTCGAGCTGTTTTTTCAGCGACTCGGCTTCGTCCTTTGTAACTCCTTCCTTGATGGCCTTGGGTGCACCGTCGACCAATTCTTTCGACTCTTTCAGGCCGAGGCTGGTGAGCTCTTTTACAAGTTTCACAACAGCAAGTTTGGAGGGGCCTGCGGCTTTCAGGATGACATCAAACTGTGTCTGTTCTTCAGCGGCCTCTCCGCCGGCTTCGCCACCGGCAGCTGCAACAGCTACAGGTGCTGCAGCTGCGGGTTCTATACCATATTCGTCTTTCAAAATTGTTGCCAATTCATTAACCTCTTTCACGGTGAGGTTAACCAACTGTTCTGCAAAAGCTTTCAAATCTGCCATTTCTCTTATTGTTTTAATTGGGTTCTACTTTTTACTGATTAAAAAAATACATGAGCGATTAGCTTTCCTGTCTTTCAGAAAGCGTTTTTACAATGCCGGAGATGGTATTGCCACCCGACTGAAGGGCGGAGATAACATTGGTGGCCGGCGACTGCAATAATCCGATAAGGTCACCGATCAACTCTTCCCTGGATTTGATCTTCGCGAGTGTGTCCAGCTGATCATTGCCAATAAAGAAGGCCTCTTCGATATAGGCGCCTTTCAGGATGGGTTTTTCGTTTTTCCTTGTCTTGCGAAATTCCTTGATCAGTTTGGCGGGTACATTGCCAATGTCAGACAACATCACGGAGGTGGGACCGACAAGGGCCTCATATAGTGGTTCCAGGTCTTTTTCGCTCTTTTCCATGGCTTTTTTCAGCAGTGTATTTTTCACCACTTCCAGGGAAACATTGCGCCTGAAGCACAACCTTCTGAGGTTGTTGATGGTCTCCACGTTCAAATCAGAAGTATCGGTCAGATAAATGACATCGCTGTTTTTCAGTTTTTCTGTCAGCGACTCCATGATCTGATATTTTTCTTCTCTACTTTTCATAAAGCGTAAACATCTTTAAAGGTGCTGCACCTTTTCGTTTATAATGATACTGATTTGGTTTCAACCTGGATACCGGGACTCATGGTGCTCGACATATAAATGCTTCGCACATATGTACCCTTGGCAGCGGCAGGTTTTAACCGCATAATGGTCTGGATGAGTTCTCTGGCATTATCCACGATCTTCTCTTTCTCAAATGAGACTTTTCCGATCCCTGCATGTACGATGCCAAATTTATCTACTTTGAAGTCGATCTTACCGGCTTTCACTTCGGATACTGCTTTTCCAATATCCATGGTGACGGTGCCGGCTTTTGGGTTTGGCATGAGTCCGCGCGGGCCCAGGACACGTCCCAGGGCACCCACCTTGGGCATCACATTGGGGGTGGTGATCACCACATCCACTTCTGTCCAGCCACCCTTGATCTTCTCCACATATTCATCCAGGCCGACATAATCAGCTCCGGCTTCTTTTGCTTCATCTTCCTTTTCAGGACCGCAAAGCACCAACACGCGAACGGTTTTTCCTGTTCCATGCGGCAGCGTCACCACTCCCCTGACCATCTGATTGGCTTTTCTGGGGTCTACGCCGAGCCGGATGTCCAGGTCCACGGATGCATCAAAACCGGCATAGTTGATCTTCTTCACGATATCGGCTGCGTCGGATAAGGAATACACCGCGCTTGTGTCGAACTTTGCTAAAGCTTCTTTTTGGTTTTTCGTTAATTTCGCCATTTCTTGGATTGCGTTAAGCTTTAATAATTCATGGCTCATACCCCTGGCATTGTGCGGGCATTAAGCGGGTCGTTCCCCTTTGATACGTATGCCCATGCTGCGCGCGGTGCCGGCAACCATGTTCATGGCCGACTCCACAGTGAAGCAGTTAAGGTCAGGCATCTTGTCTTCAGCGATCGTCCGCACCTTATCCCAGGTAATGGTGGCTACTTTTGCCCTGTTGGGTTCAGCAGAGCCAGATTTTATTTTGGCTGCCTCACGCAACTGTACAGCTACAGGCGGGGTTTTGATGATGAAATTGAAGGACTTGTCCTTGAACACCGTGATGATCACGGGGATCACCTTGCCTGCCTTGTCCTGTGTACGGGCATTGAACTGCTTGCAAAACTCCATGATATTCACCCCCTTTGCACCCAATGCAGGGCCTACGGGCGGGGAAGGATTTGCAGCACCTCCTCTTATCTGCAGCTTAATTATTCCACTAACTTCTTTTGCCATTTTTTTTAATTGTTTTTCAAATAAGGGGATTGAACTCTTCCGCAGGTATCATAAGCCGGCACAACCATTGTCTCTGCGGCTTCATGGCCACAGCACTCTGCAAACGCCTATTCTTTTTCCACCTGCATAAAACTCAATTCCAGAGGCGTTTTTCGTCCGAAGATCTTCACCATCACCTTCAGCTTTTTCTTCTCCTCGTTGATTTCTTCGATCACGCCTGAGAAACTGTTAAACGGACCGTCTGTAACTTTCACCGTTTCCCCGACAATATAGGGGACGGTCAGTTCTTCCTCTTTGCCCGACAGCTCATCAACTTTTCCTAAGATACGGTTGACTTCCGACTGTCGCAGGGGTACCGGGATACCACCAGAGCCCAAAAAACCCAGTACGCCGGGAATGTTCCTGATAATATGCGGGATCTCACCCACCAGGGCAGCTTCTATCAGCACATAGCCGGGAAAATAGTTGCGCTCGGCGCTTATTTTTTTCCCTTTACGCACCTGATAGACCTTCTCTGTCGGGATCAGTACTTGCGACACATAGTCCTCAAGGCCTAGCCTGGCGATTTCGTTGTCAAGGTATTGTTTTACCTTTTTCTCGCCGCCGCTGATAGCCCGGACCACATACCATTTTTTTACTTGTTCGCTCATACCAGTTTACGAGATCTATGGTTCCACGATTTGTTTTTGCCGGCAAATGAAAACCAGGTTTGATATTAGAATGATTCCCTGCCGCAACAAAAACGGGATCATTACAAAAAGAGACGGTAAAATTGTTCAAGAATGGAGCTAAAGGTAATATCCATCAAATAAACGACAGCTGCGATTATAAGGGAAGCAATAGATACCACCACTGCGCTGCTCTGCAGTTCACTCCAAGAGGGCCAGGAAACCTTGTTGATCAACTCATCATAGGATTCACTGATATAGGCTCTGATTTTCTTCATAGCTTGGGACTCTTCTAATATTTTGCACGGGTGGAAGGAATCGAACCCTCAACCAACGGTTTTGGAGACCGCTACTCTACCAATTGAGCTACACCCGTTCAGTCAGTTCCTGGTGCCGGCACCCGTCCGTCACCAAAAGCATGACAATCATCCATTAGTCAACAATTTCTGTCACCTGTCCGGCACCAACGGTCCGGCCACCTTCACGGATCGCAAAACGCAGACCTTTGTCCATAGCCACATCGGCGATCAGTTCCACGTTGATGGTCAGGTTGTCACCTGGCATAACCATTTCGCGTCCCTCGGGAAGCATGATCTCACCGGTAACGTCAGTGGTACGGAAGAAGAACTGCGGGCGGTATTTGTTGCCAAATGGTGTGTGGCGTCCACCTTCTTCTTTTTTCAACACATATACCTCAGCCTTGAACTTTCTGTGGGGCTTCACGGATCCGGGTTTACATATTACCATACCGCGCGTAACCGTATCCTTGTCAATGCCGCGGAGCAACAAACCGACGTTGTCGCCTGCTTCGCCACGATCAAGGATCTTGCGGAACATCTCCACACCGGTAACGACAGACTTGAGTTTCTCAGCACCCATGCCGATAATATCGACGGGATCACCGCTATTGATGACACCCGTTTCAATCCGTCCGGTAGCAACGGTACCGCGTCCGGTGATGGAGAAAATATCCTCAACGGGCATCAGAAAGTCTTTGTCCACGTCACGCTTGGGCAACGGAATATAACTGTCTACAGCATCCATCAGTTCTACAATCTGCTGAATACCTTCAGGCTCGTTGTTCAGGCCTTTCAGTGCAGAACCCTGGATAACAGGGATATTATCGCCATCAAATTCATAAAATGAAAGCAGTTCCCGGATCTCCATTTCTACCAGTTCCAGGAGCTCTTCATCATCAACAAGGTCTGTCTTGTTCATGAAGACCACGATTGAAGGGACACCTACCTGACGGGCCAAAAGAATATGCTCGCGTGTCTGGGGCATGGGGCCATCGGTAGCGGCAACCACAAGGATCGCACCATCCATCTGGGCAGCGCCGGTAACCATGTTCTTGACATAGTCAGCGTGACCGGGACAGTCAACGTGTGCATAGTGACGTGCTTCTGTCTGGTACTCAACGTGTGCCGTATTGATGGTGATGCCTCGTTCTTTTTCCTCGGGGGCATTGTCGATGGAGTCGAAAGACCTGATCTCTGACCAGCCTTTTTCCGCCAACACTTGAGTTATTGCAGCGGTGAGTGTGGTCTTGCCATGGTCAACATGACCGATGGTACCAATATTCACGTGCGGTTTCGTACGTTGAAATTTTTCTTTTGCCATATCTTACTGGTGTTTAGGTTAAATAAAAGGGATTCAACAAATGATTCATTTATTTTTTGCAGAGCCGATGACGGGAATTGAACCCGTGGCCTCTTCCTTACCAAGGAAACGCTCTACCCCTGAGCTACATCGGCAGGGAAAACGTTTTGAGCGGAAAACGGGACTCGAACCCGCCACCTACAGCTTGGAAGGCTGTCGCTCTACCAGATGAGCTATTTCCGCTAAGCAAAGTGGGGGGGGAAGGATTCGAACCTCCGAAGGCGAAAGCCAACAGATTTACAGTCTGCCCCATTTGACCGCTCTGGAACCCCCCCTGATTCACACCCATTATTCAGAGCCGATGGAGGGATTCGAACCCCCGGCCAGCTGATTACAAATCAGCTGCTCTGACCAACTGAGCTACATCGGCATAAACATCTCAGCGAAAAAATACCCCGCAAAAAGGTCTGCAAATGTACAAAAGATTTAAAACCTACCAAAAAAACAAGCAAATTTTTTTAATGGCAGGCGGCCCGCTATACGCCCCTGAGCTTTTCCTTGTGCTTCTTTACCTGGCGTTTCAAAGCATCCACCGCATTGTCAACAGCCTCCTCAAATGTCTTTGCCTGCTTTTTGGCAAAAAGATCATTTCCGGGGATTATCACCCGGATCTCTGCAATTTTATTTTCATTGTTTGTAGCGGAATCAAGTTTTAGGATCACATCGCAGCCAATAACACCATCAAAAAAGGTCGCCAGCTTGGCTGTTTTCTCCCTGATAAAATCCTCCAACTTGATGTCTGCTTTGAAATGGATTGAGCTGATCGTCACTTTCATATTGGTCCTCCACTGTTTATGCCTTTGGGTGGGCTTGTTTATATATGTTTTTGATCCTTTCTATTGATGTGTGTGTATATGCTTGGGTGGCTGCAAGATTTGAATGCCCAAGCAACGCTTTGATCGCATTCAGGTCCGCCCCATGATGCAACATATGGGTGGCAAAAGAATGGCGCATCACATGCGGACTTTTCTTTGTCCGCGTGGTAACCATCCCCAGAAAATGATTCACCCTCCTGTATACAAAAACAGGGTATAGTTTTTTCCCTTTGTCGGTCAGAAAAACCCATGGTTCAGCATCTGTACCAAAAGTCCTGGTTTTTTCCCGGCAATAACTGGTATACGTATCGACCACGCCGGGGAGCAATGGGATGAGGCGCTGTTTGTTACCCTTCCCCGTGATCTTGAGTTGCAGGCCGCGGGTATCTATGTCATGATGCTTTAGATTTATCAGCTCTGAAAGGCGCATCCCGGTGGTGTACAACAGCTCCAGCATCAAATGGTCGCGCAACCCCTTAAAGCCTCTGTTCAACCCTGATTGACCAAACAGCGCGTTGAGCCTTTCCTCTTCAACAAATACCGGCAAACGCCTTTCTTTCTTCAGCGATGAAACCTTTAGCATCGGGTTTGTATCCAGTACGGCCGATTTCTCCAGAAACTTATAAAATGACCGGAGAGCCGAAGCTTTTCTGTTGAAGGTGCTCCGCGCAACACCCCGCAAGCTCAGGTCGGCCAGCCAGGACCGTACCATGGCCGCGCTGGCCTGATGGCAACCCTCAATGCCATAATGTGTATCCAGAAAAAACTCAAATTGTTTCAGGTCATTGCCATAGGCTATCACAGTATGTGAAGCATACCGCTTTACCTGGGTGAGATGTTGTAAAAATTTTTCCGTATAATGCCCCATATGGAAATGAAAAGAAGAAACCTTTGCCTTAAAGTTATGCCAAAAAAATAGCAACCGCAAAAATTTCTTCTGAAAACAAAAAAGATTTTTTCTAGAAAGGCGAAATTAAGCGTCTTGCTGGTCTCTCAGCTTTTGAATATAGATCGCCTTCAGCTTCTCTTCCCGTTTTTTTATCGAAGGCTTGGTATACTTTTGCCGCTCTCTCAATTCGCGCAGCACGCCTGTTTTTTCAAACTTGCGTTTCATTTTCTTCAATACCCTGTCAATGTTTTCGCCTTCTTTTATGGGAACAATGATCATGTTTGCCTCTTTTTTTTACTGATTTTAAACTTGATAGATTAATTATATGCGTCAAAAGCGGTGGCAAATGTACAAAGAACTTTTTATTTAACAAAAAAAATGTTCCCCCTTCAGGAATCAGGCTGCTTTGCCGTATGCAACCGTTAATGGTCCAGGGCGCAGTCCAGAAAATCTGTCATCAGGCGGTAAAGGTGCAACCGGGCCTGTCCGGTGAATATCCCGTGGTCATGATCGGGATAGATCATCAATTCAAAGTCCACGTCTGCGTTGATCAGTGCGTCGGCCATTTCGATGGTGTTCTGGTAATGCACATTGTCGTCGGCTGTTCCATGCACCAGCAGGTAGTCGCCCCTGATCCTGTCCACGTGGTTGATGGGTGAGTTGTCGTCGTATCCGTCGGGGTTTTCCTGGGGGGTACGCATGTAACGTTCTGTATATATGGTGTCGTAGAAGCGCCAGCTGGTAACAGGTGCCACGGCAATGGCAGCGCTGAACACATCCGCTCCTTTGGCCAGGCACAGCGAAGAGAGATACCCCCCGTAGCTCCAGCCAAAGATGGCAATACGGCTTGCATCAACGTAATCGAGGACCCCCAGGTATTTCGCAGCCTCTATCTGATCGATGGTTTCATACTTCCCGAGTTGCAGATAGGTCATCTTCCTGAATGTCTCCCCCCGCCCTCCGGTCCCGCGATTATCTACAGTAACGATGAGATAACCCTTTTGCGCCAGCTTTTGAAACCAGACGCCGTTATAGGTGTTCCAGCTGTCGACCACCGCCTGGTGCCCTGGGCCGCCATAAACATACATCAGCACGGGGTACTGCTGTTGCGGATCAAAACCGGCAGGACGTATCATCTTCGCATTCAGCGACACTCCTTCACTGGTGGTAAAGCTAAAGAATTCAGGTTCCACAAAACCATGATCCTGAACACGTCCCACAAGCTCCGCATTGTCCTCAAGCACTTCCACGAGTGTGCCATCGGCTCTGTGAATGCTGTATACCGGCGGATCCGAAGCGGTCGAATTCCTGTTGATAAAGTAGTGAAAGCCTGAACTGAACGACGGACTGTGGGTGCCTTCACCGCTGGTAAGCCGGGCAACATGCTCACCGTCCAACGTAATGGAATACAGATCATTGGTCAGTGGGGAGTCTTTCCGTGCCAGGTAATAGGCCAGGCCCTCTTCTTCGTCAATCCCCAGAAACCTCTGCACATCAAAGTCGCCTTCCGTGATGGCCCGCATCTCATCGGTCATCATATCATAAATATACAGGTGGTTGTAACCGCTCATCTCGCTGGATATGACAAAATGCCGGCCATCCTCCAGAAAGGCAAGGTCATCGGTGATGTTAATGAACCACTGGTTGGTCTCCTCATACAACACCTCTGTCTCACCACCGGCCACATCTGCCAACAGGATCTCCAGGTGGTTCTGGTGGCGGTTCAGCCGCTGAAAGGAAAAAACCTCCGGGTCTCGGGTCCACTGAATGCGCGGGATATACTGATCCGTTTCCTCCCCGGTATCCACCCGCTGGGTTTCCCCGCTTTCCAGGTCAAAGAGATGAAGGGTCACCACAGAATTCTCCTCTCCGGCTTTGGGGTACTTGAAACGGTATTCTTCAGGATAAAGCTGGCCATATTTCATCATCACAAACTCTTTCACATGGCTTTCATCAAAACGCATGAAGGCGATGCGTCGGCCGTCGGGCGACCATTCGAAACCTTTGGTAAGGTAAAACTCCTCTTCATACACCCAGTCGGTGGTCCCGTTGATGATTTTATTATACTCTCCATCTGTGGTCACCGGGTACTCCCTGCCCGAATCGAGCTCTTTCACATACAGATTGTTCTGTCTGACAAAAGCGATCCTGCTGCCATCGGGAGAAAAGTCGGGAAGGCGCTGGGTGGTGCCCTCGGATAAAGGGGTCAACACCTGATTTTCAATATCCCAAATATGATATTCCGCCCTGCGCGACCTGCGATAGATGGATTCCTGGTTTACCCCGACAAGCAACATGCCCTCATCGGGACTGAAGGAATAGGTGTCTATGCTGAGCGGGTCACCTTCTTCGTTTTCCAGAAACCCTTCAGTGCTGAAAACCCGTTCCACAAATTCACCGGTCTCATAGCGGTACATATCAATATGGAAACCGTCCTTGATGAACGTATAATGCAGTCCGTCCTGCATAGACAAACCCCTGGTGATGGTTTGCGGCACAAAATGGCGCTCAAGCCAAAGCTTTTCCAGGGTGATCTTTTCCGTTGCCGCCTGCACACGCATAAGGGGGAACAGGAGAATAAGCAGCAATAAAACATTTTTAACGCAAGATTTCATGGGCAATAAGGTTTTTATCGGTTCATATCATTTGCCGGGCTAATTTCGTGATTTTTTTCACACCGCCCAACAGGTGAAACGTACGTGGCGGACGGTGGGCGGGATGGGCTGCTGACACTTGCCACCCCGGCAAACCAAGGTGCTTTTTGCGGCCATTAAAATGCATAAAACGCATCCTCAATGTGGTTCAACCGGTGGTACCCCCCTCTGAAGAGGATCGATATGATATCGAACCGGATTTCCGTTTCCAATTGGTTCCTGGCAATATAGTGGTTGGCCGCTTTGATCAGCATGCGTTGCTTTTGCCGGGTAACAAACACCTCAGGTTCACCATGGCAATTCGTGCTTCTTGATTTTACTTCAACGATCAGCAAAAGGCTGTCCTTGCGTGCAATGATGTCGATCTCCTGGTGGTTCGACTGCCAGTTGGTCTCCAGTATTTCATACCCCTTCCCCACGAGATACGAGGCAGCAATGCCCTCTCCTTGTTTTCCCCTGTCGTGCGATTCTGCCATGTTGCAGCGGGATATCTCATTGCGGTTGGGAACTATTTTTTGCCGGAACGGTCTTCACAACCAACCATAGTGAAGGTATAATATTCCATGATGGGGTTTGCCAGCAACTTTTTACAGGCTGTCTCGACCTTTTGCCAAGCCTGCTCACGATCTTCTGCATCCACTTCAAGTGTGATGTGTTTACCTACACGGACATTCGTGATCTCCGGCAGATCCAGGTTTTTCATGCTGGCGGTGATGGCTTTCCCCTGTGGGTCAAGCAATGCCTTCAGCGGCATGACAGTGATCTCGGCACGGTATTTCATATCTTCAGGAAATCGACCATATGTGGTCGGCAACAGACAAAATTATGTAAAAAATCAGGAATAATGGCAGGGCAGCAAGGCCAAAAATTATCAACAAAAGCAAACAGCCGGCCAAAAAAACATATCGAATGCGATTCTGATTCCACTTCAGGGATTTTGCTTTCAGCGAGAACATCTTTACCGGTGCTGTCAGCAGGAGCGAACAGACAATACCAAATGCCAGTGTGAGCCGGAATGACGCGGTGAGGGCATCCAGGGCCTGGTGCACGGCATTATCGGGTGCCACAAAAGCCAGCACAAAAGGGATGGAGGCGATCAGCAAAGCGTTGGCAGGGGTTGGCAGTCCGGTAAAATGTGTCTCTTTCTGTTCGCGGGTGTTGAATATTGCCAGGCGCAATGCGGAAAAGACGGCGATCAAAAAGGCGAGCAGAGGCCAGGGGGAGAGGGTCCCCTCGGGGCTCACTGCCTGGGTCGTGTCGCGGAGGTAGTGGTACACGATGGTTGCCGGTGCCACACCAAAGCTTACCAGGTCGGCCAGTGAATCCAGCTGTCTGCCCAGGGAGGAGCGCACACCCAGCCATCGTGCTGCGGCCCCGTCGAGATAATCAAGAAGTGCACAAACACCGATCATGACGGAGGCTGCAGCAAGAAGCCCCTCGAAAACAAGTGCCATGGCCACACATCCCAGGAACAGGTTGATGAGGGTTATTGAATTGGGGATCCATTTCATGCCATAACGATTTTGTTACCGGCCTTTAGAGGGGGGGCAGAAATGGATCCGGGTTGCGGCCCATTGCTCATCGCCCCCTCACGCATCAGGGTGCCCTGTCAGGGAAAGGGGGTACAGGGTGGATCTTCAGTTCGTAGTCCTCCATCCTTTCAAGGGCTTCCTCTATGGCACGGTTCAGCTGTTCATCGATCCCATCGAACTCTTTGGCGGGATCGTTTTCAACATAGATGTCCGGCTCCACGCCAATGCCTTCGATGATCCAGTCTTCACCATGGATGTCGTAAGGTGCAAACTCGGGTTTCTGGAGCGTTCCCCCGTCAATGAAAGGCAATGAGCCCCGGATCCCTACCACGCCACCCCACGATGTGGTGCCGATAAGTGGGCCAAGCCCCAGTTTTTTGAACTGGTAGGGGAAGAGGTCGCCATCGGAAGCTGAATATTTGTCGATCAGGCATATTTTCGGGCCAAGGTGTATGTGGCTGGGCCTGGTCCGGGGAGCAGCATTTCGCTGCACGGTGAGTCCGGTAAGCTCCCTCGACAGTCGTTCGATGAGCATGGGCGACACATTGCCGCCACCGTTGCCACGCACATCGATGATCAGTGCCTCCTTGCGCAGTTGCGGGTAGAAGTGCTTGACAAACTCATTGAGTCCGCCGGGGCCCATATCGGGGACATGAATATAACCAACCCTCCCCTCGGTGGCCTCGTTGACTTTGCGGATATTCTCCTGCACCCAGTTGTAATAATAAAGGTCGGCCTCGTCATCAACAGGGATAACGATCACATCGCGCGACCCTTCCTTGGTTGGCCTGTCATTTACAGTGAGTTCCACCTGCTGGCCTGCCCTGCCTTTCAGGGCAGCGTAAATATTGACCATCTCACTGGCAGGTTGTCCGTTCACTGCAATGATATACTCTCCTTCTTCCACATCAACGCCCAGCTCTGTCAATGGTGAACGCCGGGATGATTTCCAGTTTTCCCCTTTCAGGATACGATCAATGCGGTAAAAACCTGATTCATGGTGGCTCAGTTCTGCGCCCAGAAGCCCCATCGGGATTCGTTCCACTTCGGGCACATCCCCTCCGCCCACATAGGCATGGCCGACGTTCAGCTCACCCACGAGCTCACCCAATATATAGGTCAGGTCCAGACGGTTGTTAACATAATCGACCAGGGGTCGGTATTTTTCGTGCATCGTTTCCCAGTCAACGCCATGCATATTGGGCGCATAGAAAAAGTCGCGCATCTGCCGCCATGTCTCGTCATAGATCTGCTCCCACTCCTCTTGCAGGTTGACCCAAACCTTCATGTTTGACACGTCAACGAAATCATCTGCAGAGAATGGTGAACGCGGCAGGTCTATTACAGCATAACGGCCCCTTTGTACAACCATCATTTTGCGCTGATCGGCGCTGATCTGGTAGCCGCCGACCTCTGCAAGGCTGGTTTCCTGGCGGCTCTCCATATTGAACATCATCAGGCTCGTGCGGTTGTCACCGAAGGAACGCTTCAAATAGTAAATGTTGTCGTTCACTGTCTGGATATTCCCGTAGGAAGACACGTCGATGGGCAACACAGCGATGCGCCGTTTGATATCTTCCCTGTCTATCTCTATGCGGAGGTCACCGTTGTTACCTTGACCGCCCTCATCATTGTCGCCCTCCCCGTTGTCAATCTTCACCTCATCGTTTTCCGGTTCCAGGAATGAAGGCACGTCATGGCGCAATGTGACAAAGTACACCCGGCTCATATCGGTGTAGGCGTGGTTCCATTCGATGCGGCTGTATATGGGGTTAAAATCCCGGTTGGATACAAAGAACAGGTATTTTCCCTGGTCGCAGAAGCCCGGGCTGGATGAACTGTACCAACCGCTGGTTACCGGGAAACATTCCTCATCTTCGAGGTTATATACATAGATCCGCGAGTAATGTTCAGGTTCAGGCCGGGTAAAGGTGATCCAGCGGCTGTCGGGCGACCAGTTGTATTGGGTGATCTCACCTGATTCGGCCTGGTCAACGACTGTAACCTCCCTGGTCTCGATATCAACGTACTGCAGGCGGAGTTTTTTGTCCGACCACATGATCTTTTTTGCGTCGGGCGACCAGCTCAGACTGTATTTATAGGTGTCGGCATCTGTTGTGAGCTGGATGGGGTCTTCCCGGCCATCTTGCGACATGATATATATCTCACCTTCCCCGGTAGCGTCAGATATATAGGCAATGTAGCGCCCGTCGGGCGACCAGGTGGCATTGCGCTCATGCACTCCGGAGGTCTCTGTCAGGTTACGGGTCACACCGCTTTTTGCCGGCACGCTCCAAACATCACCGCGGGCACCGAAAGCAATGCGGCTGCCATCGGGGGCAAGGGAAGCTGTCCTGATCATGTCGGAGGCATCTTTACGTTGCTCACGCCTCATGGCCAGGTCCTCGGCTATGGTGATGGGAATGCGGCGAACAGCCTCGGTCTCCAGCTCAAAAAGATACAGATAACCACCATTCTCGAATACGATCGCATCATCGCCCAGCGATGGGAACTTAACATCAAAGTCCTCAAAATGCGTCAGCTTGCGGGTCTGTTCCGATTGGAGATTATACACAAACATGTTCATCCTGCCGTCACGGTCCGAAAGGAAATAGACGTTGTCATCCACCCACATGGGGAATATATCCTGTGAATCGTTATTGGTAAGGTTGGTCGTGGTCCGGTCGTTGAGGTCATGCAGCCACAGGTCGTCAGCCATTCCGCCTGAATAGTATTTCCAGGTGCGGAATTCGCGAAATACGCGGTTATAGACAAAGCGCTCGCCGTCATCGGCAAAGCTGATCCATCCCCCTTCCGGTACGGGGATCTGTTCGGGCAATCCGCCGCCAATGTTCACGGTAAACAAGGATCCCTTGAAAGAGTTGAAAGATCGTTTTCGCGAGCGGAAAATGATGGTTTCATCATCTTTCCACCCCATCACAATATTATTGGGTCCCATGCGGTCGGACAGGTCGTCGCGGCTCAGTGTGGCCGTGTAGGTCAGACGCCGGGGTTCCCCTCCACGGGAGGGCATCAGGTAAACCTCGGTATTCCCGTCATACTGGGCTGTAAAAGCAATATGGCTGCCGTTTGGGCTGAAACGCGCAAACATCTTGTAACCGGGATGATTGGTCAGCTTACGTGCAACACCGCCTTCACGCTCAGCAGTGTAAAGGTCGCCGGCATAGGTAAACACTACCTGGTCGCCGTACACAGCAGGAAAGCGAAGCAAACGCGCCTCTTCCGCCCCGGCGGAAAGATGAAAAACAGGCAGTAAAAAAAGGATCAGCAAAAAAGACATTTTTCTCATGGCCAATGGTTTTATGATTGTGAAACGTCAACTATCTTTGCGCAAAGATAGTGTTTTCTGTCCTTTTTAAACAGTTTTTGCAGTCGGGCCGCTGATCGTTGTCAGATGCCTGTCAATGGTCCGGGCGACGGGGCCACCACGGACCGCCTCCGGCGGTGGCGGATGAAAGCCGGTTGCCTCCTTCAGCAGTGTAGCGCAGCATTACATCATCAAACAATTATTGACACACCTCAAACAATTGTGATGGGTTTCTTGTTGAAACCAGTGGAAACATTATCAATCTGTTAAGAAAGTAACATCTATATTCACCTCCAAAAAACGATATACTATGGAAGAAAACAAAATGAATCCCGAAGAAGTTGTACGAATGCCTTTAATCAATGATCCTGCACCGAGCTTCAGGGCCAAGACCACCATGGGACCCTTGAATTTCCCCGAAGATTACAAGGGCAAGTGGGTGATACTGTTCAGTCACCCGGCTGATTTTACCCCGGTATGTACCACCGAGTTCATGACCTTTGCCACCATGCAGGAAGAGTTCCGCAAATTGAACACCGAGCTGATCGGCTTGTCGATCGACAGCATTTATGCCCACATTGCCTGGTTGCGCACCATCAAGGAAAAGATTGAGTTCAAGGGCATGAAGAATGTTGAAGTGAACTTCCCGGTCATTGAAGACCTGAAAATGGATGTGTCAAAGAAGTTTGGGATGGTACAGCCCAACGCATCCACCACCCAGGCCGTCCGAGCGGTATTCATCATGGACCCTGATTCAAAGGTCAGGGCCATCCTGTATTATCCCCTGAGCACGGGACGCAACATGGACGAGATCAAGCGCATGATCATCGCCATGCAGAAAGCCGACAGGGAGCAGATTGCCACGCCTGCCAACTGGCAGCCGGGCGATGACGTGATCATCCCCCCTCCGGGCTCCTGCGGTGTTGCCAAAGACAGGGTGGAAAGCCAGGAGGAAGACAAGTATTGTCTGGACTGGTTCATGTGTTTCAGGAAAGAGAAAAAATAAGCCCCATTTCTGACTGATTCTGCAGAGGGCTGTCTGCAATTGCAGACAGCCCTTTTTAGCACCAAAAAGAAAGCTCACCGCTTCTGATGCATCTGCTAAAATCTACGGCCTCTTTACCCTGCGCAGGCCTATCCGGCCGGCACGACGGCATGCCACTTTTCATTCATTGCTGCCGTCCGGGGGCCTGCTTTCGTTCACCCGCCCTGGTAAAGTGGCATTTATTTTTTTACGCAGATCCATCAAAGGCGGATTTATCCCCCCACAGGCCCGGTCTATTACGGTTTTATCCGCCGCACGGGCCCGTCTACTGCGTGTTTGCGCAGGCTGGATAGTTCGCAGCGCAGACAAAAAGCTCACGGCAAATGGTTTTTTCGGGAACACAGACAGTGGAGTGTTGGTGTTCGCAACGTCGTACCTGATCAATAACAATGAAAACATTTTTTAGGATAAACAACTCGTTTTTTTTTCAAAACATTTGTTCAAACAAAAAAAATCAATAATTTTACAATCGTTTTTTATGCGCTTATTGTTAAAATATATGGTTGCGTAAAAAATATGGCTGGAAGCATGTTACCAGGATAAAAAACAGGGAGAAACCGAAAATCCAAAAGAGTAGGAAGATTGAAAAACCAAAAAAGGAGTAAACATGAAAAAAATGAAACCAATCACAATGATTTTGGTGGCGCTGTCCGTCATGATGGCCGGCAGTTTTCATGCCACTGCACAGACCGATTTTGAAGAGGGGCAGATAGCGGTCAATGCCGGGTTAACCTATGGTTTTGACATTGAAGACATCGGACTCAGGGGGGGTGTTACTTATTTCATCAATGAAAACATGCGTGCTGGCGGCGACATTACTTACTGGCTCATCGGCGATGAATCATTCTTCGGAGAATCCATTTCATTTACATACCTTGAAATAAATGGTAACTTTAATTACATTTTTTACAATCAGGACGATCTCTTGTTATATGGCATCGGGGCTTTAGGTATTCACTTAGCCAGAGTTTCTATTGCCGGAGAGAGTGATTCAGATTCTGAGCTTGGTCTTGGTTTGGGCGCAGGTGCAGAATACAATCTTGGTGGCTTATCCATTTTCGCTGAGCCAAAGTTGTTTTTAAGTGGTTTTGATCAGCTAAAATTCAATGTTGGGGTTCGTTTTTATTTGTAATTTGTCAACAATATTATATTTTTGTCACCATAACTTTGGCTTAACGAAAAATCCCAAAAACAACGTCATTATGAAAAAACTCTTACTATCAAGCTTGATCGTCTTTATCGGGATCTTTGCCGTACAGGCCAACGCCAGCAGCTACCACCTTGACCATGCTGCCGTTGACCAGATGTTTGAGCAGGCCGAGCAGGCAGACATGCTGTCCATGAACAGCATGGCGCCACTGGCGGGCACATCTGCCGGCATGCACAGCCTTGATGAACCGGATCCGGCCATTGCATTCATTCTGGCATGGTTTGTTGGTCCGCTGGGGATCCACCGTGCCTATCTGGGCACCTCCACAGGGACCATCGTCGGATATATCCTTACTCTTGGCGGTTGCGGCATTGTCGCATTTGTCGACTGGG
>SLCY01000105.1 GCA_007125585.1 Bacteroidales bacterium | reverse complement strand
GAATGTTGCGGCTCTATGATGACGCGGCAGGCATGGCATGGATGTCGACCGAAAGCCGTATGATTCAAAACACGCAGTGGGACTTCTGGGTGCGAATCGCTTTCACCCCTTCCGACAATAACCATCCGCGCATTTACCTGGTGAGCGACCATGCCGATCTCAGCGGGTCACTCCGGGGATATTTCCTGCAGGTCGGCAAGACGGGGAGTGACAATAAGCGCCTTTATTTCTGCCGGCAGGATGAGGATGATGTCATCCCATTGGTGAGTGGCAACATGAACCTGGCCGCCGCCAGCAATAACACATTAAGAATCAGGATTATAAGGGATGGTGCCGGCAATTGGGCTATCTATGCCGATCCAACCGGGGGCTCCATGTTCATTCCACAGGGGGAGGTGTTTGACGACACCCATCATGCCACCGCCTGGTTTGGCATACGGTGTACCTATACCATCAGCAACAGCCGGCGTTTTTATTTTGATGATTTCAGGGTGGGGGATATCACCCCGGAAGCCCCGCCGGGGGTAGAAAAGCTGGAGGTAAGCTCCCCGGCAACCCTGGATGTATATTTTAACCGTGTGGTAAGCACCGCAACAGCGGCAGATGTAAGCAACTATTTTGTCGACCAGGGAGTGGCCCACCCGTTGATCGCCGCGAAAGACCCTGACTTCCCGCATATAGTGCGACTGCATTTTGAACATCATTTCCAGGTAAACCAACTGTATAACATACAGGTATCCGGTGTAACAAGTCCCTGCGGTCAAATGATGGAGCTCTTTTACGGACAGTTTGTGCGCTATGTGTCCAACCGTTTCGACGTGGTTTTCAATGAGATCATGGCAAACAGCCGCCCGGTGGTTGCCTTGCCGCCACACGATTGGCTTGAATTGTACAACACCACCGACATCCCCGTCAACCTGGCAGGGTGGTCCCTGCAGTATGGCACCACGCTGCGCACAATCCCTGAGGCGGTGATCCAACCCCGAGGCTACCTTGTCCTTACTTCTGAGGCCGGACTCCCGTCACTGGAACCCTACGGTAACGTGGTGGCCGTTCCCGGACTTTCGGTCAATGCCCTCACCATCGGTGGCAATCGCCTGGTATTGTGGGACCACAAAGGAGAGCTGGTTTCGTTCGTGACCTATTCTGACAGATGGTACAGAGATGCTGCCAAGCGTGAGGGGGGATGGTCGCTCGAAAAGATTGACCCCTATAATTTCTGCCAGGGTGCTGAAAACTGGAAAGCTTCCGGTAACCCCAGGGGAGGGACACCTGCCGAAACCAACGCGGTGAAAGCTGAAAACCCGAACATCTCCAGTCCGCGACTGACCCGGACGGGTTATGTGGACCCGCATACCATAAGGTTGCATTTTTCTGAACCCATGGATGAAGCCGCACTTGCAACAACAGGGAGTTATGTTATAGATCATGGCACAGGGGCCCCTTTGTCTGCAACACCCTTCATGCCCGACTTTTCTGTTGTAGAGCTGACCTTTGCCAAAGCGCTGGAAAAAGGGACCTTCTATACTTTGGATATCGGCGGCCCGTTGTGGGATTGTGACGGGAACCTGTTGGGGCTTACAACAACACCGCTGGCTGTGCCTGAACCGGCGGGATCCTCTGACATTGTGCTGAATGAGATCCTGTTCAACCCGCCGCAGGGAGGGGCCCGGTACGTGGAACTTTTCAATCGCTCCGACAAGGTGGTTGACCTGAAAGACCTGCTTCTGGCATCAAAAGACACACTGCTGCAGGAACTACAATCGATTCAGTATCTGGATGATGGAAGCTTCCTGTTCTTCCCGGAACAATACCTTGTCCTGACAAACGACACCGGGGCGGTGAAAAAACATTATACGACACCCGGGCCGGATGTTTTCCTGGAGTTGCCTGGAATGCCACGAATGACCAACTCCGACGGCATTGTGGTGCTGGCAACAAGGGGCCACCAGGTCATAGACATGCTGGCCTATACAGAATCGATGCACCTGCCTTTGCTGGCGAACCCCAAAGGGATAGCCCTGGAACGCCTGCATCCGGACAGGCCAACACAGGATACCTCAAGCTGGCATTCTGCAGCATCTGTTGCGGGATTCGGCACACCCGGATACCGCAACTCACAGCATGTGGGCTATATCCCGCCCGGCGATACACGGTTTTTCGTTGAGCCGGAGATCTTTTCCCCTGATGGCAGCGGCATGGATGATGTGCTGAATATTCATTACGTTATGGGTGAACCGGGATATGTGGCCAACATTCGTGTTTTTGACCGGCAGGGCCGTAAAATAAAGACCATCGCATCGGGCATGCTGCTCGCAACAGACGGGGTGGTCACCTGGGACGGTACCACCAATAACCATCAGAAAGCCTCCGTTGGCATGTATATTGTCCACGTTGAACTGTTCAACAAACAAGGTGATGTTGGGGTGTACAGGATGGTGTGCGTTGTGGCGGGGCGGTTGTGACAATGGGCTGGGTGTGATCCTGACCGGGATCAGCAATTTCTGTCTCGCCTGACGGCAGAACAAAACATTATGCAGTAAATGCCACCGTTGCTACCCAGACCTTTACCCCATCAATGTTCAGGAGTTGCTGTGCGCACGCCTCAAGGGTCGACCCCGTTGTCACCACATCATCCACCAGCAAAATCTTTTTATGACGCAAGGCTTCCGGATCGGGGGTTTGAAAAACAGAGGACACATTCTCCCAGCGGCCGAAACGCGATTTCCTGGTTTGGGTGGACGTCTCATGCCGGCGTATGAGCAAGCCTTCAGAACAAGGAATGGCCAAAATCCCTGAAATGCCTCCGGCAACAACGGCACTCTGGTTGAAACCCCTGCTGCGCTCCTTTGCCGGGTGCAAAGGAACAGGTATGATGCAGTCAAGACCCGAATATAATGACGATGAACGCAGTTCCTGACCGAGCAATGAACCCAGGCAATGACCCAGCGCCCGGTTGCCCCGGTATTTTACGTTTTGTATGAGTGCTTTCACCCTGCTGCCTTTCTGATAGTAATATAACGCAGTGCCTGTTTCCAAAGAGATCCTGCCCCAGAAGATTTTCGTGAGCTGATTCTCTCTGTAATGATGAAACCCTGTTTTCGGGAGGCCAACCAGGCAATGACTGCACAAGTGATCTTCTCCCGATACCAGCATTGTGCCACAAGCACAACAGGTATCAGGATATAATAACGAGGAAAAACTTTTCAACCATCTTGAAATGCCTGCAGATATCATGTTTATTAAATCGATTAAAAATGTATAAATTTGCAGGGCAAAAAAAAACCACCCTGAAAAAGATGCAACAGGGTTGTGTAACCCGGTTAAAATTACAAAAAAATAACAACCAAAGCTGATTTATTTTCAGCGAATATCATAAATATTATGACGGGCTGTATCCTTGTCCTTGTTTCAGGGCCGCTGTACAACCCACAGACAAAAAATCATTTTGATTCACTCAACGAAAGGCCAAATACCGGAAAAATATGGAAAAAGAAAAAAATGATCAGTCAGGCAACAGGAAAAACGAAAAATATTACCGTATCACCGTTGTGGTTTTAGGGATACTGGTTTTGTTGCTGGCTGTATTGTGGATTACCAGCCGTCAGAACCTTAAGGAAATGACGATTGAGCGTGAAGTAGCTGCAGCGCTCAACAAAGAGTTATATCATGAACTGGATTCGGTGCTTGAAGAATACCACATGGTGAAGTTGGAATATGATAGTATTCTGGTTGAGCAGGACAGCATTATCCAGGCCAATGCCAAGGAGATCCGGGAGCTCATTGCCCGCCAGGCCGACTATTACCGTATCAGGAGACAACTCAACCAGTTGCGTGAGGTAACGCAGAGTTATGTCAAGGAAATTGACAGCCTGTACACCGAAAACAGGGTGTTGAAAGCGGAGAACGTACAGATGCGGGAGGAAATACAGCAGGTTCAGCGGCGCACGACAGAATTGACCCACGACAAACAAGTTCTGGAGTCGAAGGTGGAAGAAGCCACCACCTTGCGTGCCTACCAGATAGAGGTCACACCCTTCAGGATTCGTGGCAGGGACCGTGAATACGAGACAGACAGGGCCCGCAGGGTTGAACAGATTCGCGTATGCTTCCAGGTAGGAGAAAACCCCATCACCCCGGCTGGTGAATACAATGCCTATATGCGGATTGCCGAACCGGACGGCAATATTTTAAGGGTCAGCGATGATTTAGCCTATTCATTTGTACACCAAGAGGATACCCTCCAGTTTTCTGTCAGGGAACCCTTTTATTACCAAAACAAGGTGAAGAACAAATGCCTGACCTGGCAACGGATCGAGGAATTTGAGCCCGGCATTTATTCGATTTCACTGTTTACCGACGATTTCCGCCTCGGAGAAACAGCACTTGAACTGCGCTGACCACACAGGTAAACACATCACCGGCTGGCAAAAATGCAAACCACCGTGTTGTGGCAACAGCCGGCCGGACTTATTTGTAACCGCCAAAACCAAACCAAACGCTGATGCAGATCTCCTATAACTGGCTAAAAGACTATGCTGCTTTTGCACAAGGGCCTGAAGAGCTGTCGGTTTTACTGACCAATTGCGGATTAGAGGTAGAAGCCCTTGAAAGGCATGAATCGGTTCGTGGCGGCATGAAAGGGGTGGTGACCGGCAAAGTGCTCTCGTGTGAAAAGCATCCCAATGCCGACAAGCTGTCACTTGCACGTGTGGATGTAGGTGGCAACGAGCCGTTGTCTATCGTTTGCGGGGCACCCAATGTGGAAGAAGGGCAAAAGGTTTTGGTTGCGTTGGCCGGAACGACTTTGTATACCGACAAAGGGGAGTTCCCGGTAAAAAGGGCCAAAATCCGGGGAAAGATGTCCGAAGGAATGATATGTGCCGAGGATGAGCTGGGGATTGGCGACACCCACGAAGGGATCATGGTGTTGCCGGACAACACACCCGTGGGCATGGATGCCTCCGAATATTTCAACCTGGCGCAGGACTGGGTGTTTGAGATCGGGCTAACGCCCAATCGTATAGATGCTGCATCACACATTGGTGTCGCAAGGGATGTGGTGGCGGCACATAACCACCAGAAAGGACAAAGGGAACTGTCGGTGTTGTGGCCTGACGTCTCAGGGTTCCTGTCCGACAATCATGACGTGCATATCCCTGTCCATATTGAGGACCCGGATGCCTGTCACAGGTACAGCAGCCTTACCATTACCGGACTCACCGTAAAGGAGTCGCCCGGCTGGCTAAAGAACAAACTGAAAGCCATCGGCCTGAAGCCCATTAACAATGTGGTGGATGTAACCAACTTTGTGCTCCATGAGCTGGGGCAACCCCTGCATGCATTCGACCTGTCTGCTGTTGATGGAAATAAAGTGATCGTGAAAAAGTCGCCCAGGGGCACCGTCTTTGAAACGCTGGATGAAGAAAAGCTTGAACTTACCGGCGAAGACCTGATGATATGCAATGCATCACAACCCATGTGCATGGGCGGCATCCTCGGCGGGACCCGGTCGGGCGTCACTGAAGCCACGACCGCCATCTTCCTGGAGAGTGCCTGTTTTGACCCCATAAGCATCAGAAAGTCCTCCAGGCACCACGGATTAAAAACCGATGCATCCTTCCGTTTTGAGCGTGGGTCAGATCCGGAAATAACAGTTTTTGCATTGAAAAGGGCTGCCCTGCTGATCAGGGAAGTGGCCGGGGGAACGATCTCCTCTGACGTAGATGATGTGTATCCGAAAAGACCCAGCCCCGTAACGATAGACCTTGGATACAGGCGCGTTCAGACACTGATTGGCAAAGACATCGCAGCAGGGGAGATACAATCCATCCTTGAAGACCTGGATTTCAAGATCGTTTCAAAAACAGACGATGGCCTTATATTGTCTGCCCCTTCATACAGGGTGGATGTGAGACGCGATGCAGACGTTGTGGAGGAGATATTACGCATCTATGGATACAACAATGTGGATGTCCCGCAAAAGATGCATTCATCCATCGTGATTTCCCCCAAGCCTGACAAAGAGCAGCTGCAGAATGTTGTTTCTGACCTTCTCAGCGCCAGGGGGTTTAATGAGATCATGAACAACTCCCTGACCAAAGCAGCCTATTATGAGGGGGCGGGATTTGACCCCTTGCGGTCGGTACCCATCCGCAACCCGTTGAGCCAGGACCTCAATGTGTTGCGTCAATCGCTATTGTTTGGCGGACTGGAAAGCATTGTCTACAACCGGAACCGAAAAGTTCTGGACATGAAACTGTATGAGTTTGGCAATGTGTACACCAGAAAAACGGCAGAGAAAAAATCCGGAACGCTCAAGGCCTATCACGAACGCATGGTGCTTGCCTTGTTCCTCGCAGGAAAGCGTCAGCCTGAAACCTGGTATGAAGATGAGGCCATGCATGGTTTCTTCGATTTGAAAAATGCGGTATACGCAGTGTTGCGCCGCCTGGGGATAAAAGAGCGGATGATCAGCTCCAGGGAGCCGGAGCAGCCTGACCGTTTCGCCTATTGCATGGACCTCTTTGTCGATAGTGAACATATCGCCCGCCTGGGACTTCTATCCGAGCAAATATTAAAACAGGCTGACATCAGGGGGGATGTGTTCTGCGGGATGATGGAGTGGGACGCCATCGTGCAGGTCGCTTCCAAACAAAGCCTGACCTACCGTGACGTGCCAAAATTTCCGGAGGTGCGCAGGGACCTTGCACTGCTGGTTGACTCCGCTGTGCATTTTGCCAACATCGAAGAGATCGCCTGCCATGCTGAAAAAAACATATTGCAGGAGGTAAACCTCTTTGATGTCTACCAGGACGACAGGATGGGGAAGGATAAAAAATCGTACGCTGTCAGCTTTGTATTTCAGGATGAGAAAAAGACCCTTACAGACGAGGAAGTCGACAGGGTCATGGAAAAGCTCACCAGCGCCTACGAGCAGAAGCTGGGTGCTGTCATAAGGTGATGCCAGCGGCAATTATTTTATGCCGGTGGCTTTTCAGTGGTTTCCCATATGTTCCGGAGGGGTATCATCGATGCCAGAAGGCCGATACAGAACACCGTGAAGCCTACCAAAAGAAGGTCAAGGCCTTGCAGGCTCACAGGATATGCGTCGATGATAAAAACGCCTTCTGCCTGCAGCCGGATCAGCCCGTAACGCATCTGCAGCCAGGAGATCAATCCGCCAATGGCAATACCGCCAAGGGCACCGGCAAGGCTGACCAGGATCCCTTCAACCAAAAATATCCTGCGGATCATCTGCCTGCTGGCACCCATGCTTCGCAACACCGAGATGTCGCGACGCTTTTCGATCACCAGCATGGTTAATGAACCGATGATGTTGAAGGCGGCAATGATCAGGATGAAGGTGAGGATGAAAAAGATGGCCCACTTCTCCGACCGCATCACCCGGTATAAAAAATCCTGCTGTTGAAGCCTGTTCTTTACCACGTACTCCGGTCCGATCACCTCCCGGATCTGACGTTGTATCCTTTGATGATTATATTCCGGATCAATGCTTGCCACAAGGGCGGTTACCTCGTCATGGTAATCAAGAAGGCGCCGCATAAGCCGCAGCGGCACGATCACATATTCCATGTCGTATTCAGACTGTACGGCGAAGATCCCGCTGGCATAATTGGACGAGGAACGGAAAGCCTGGGCGGGATGTAAGCCGGTGGTGCGTCCCCTGCGGGGGACATATATGTCAATTGGATTCAGATAATCGTGGATGCTGGCGTTGATGACAAGGGAAACCCCTTGCCCGGGAATGATAAAGTTGCGGTCATTGTCAACCAGCAAATACTCACCATGTACCACCATGGTGTCAATGCCAGTGATATGCCTGTAAGCATCGTCAACGCCGCGAAGACTTACCAGGTGTTGCTTGTCTTTGTACATGATGAGCCCCGACTCCTCAAGCACCTCCCCGTAATGAACGATGCCGGAAACCCCTTTCAACTCATCAAGGGGAAACGCTTCCATGGAAAAAGTCTTCCCTTCGGCCACCGTGATCTCCATGTCAGGATGGAAAGCATCGAAAAGCGAGAGAATCAGCTTCTCAAATCCGTTAAAGACCGACAACACAACCACCAGGGCCATGCTCCCCACGGCCACCCCCACTACCGACACCAGGGTGATGATATTGATGGCATTGTGCGTCTTTTTGGCGAACAAATATCGCCACGCTATGTATAAAGGGAGTCGCATGCTCTCTTATCTGACTTACTGTTTGTTTTTTTGGCTGACCTTTCGGCCTTTATTGAAACCATCATTCCTTCCAGGCACTCACCATCAGACCGGTCCCTGACCTGTGCACCCCCCTCAGGTCAGCCAGGTTCAGCAACAATACCAGCGGCATGGTGAGCAGATAATAAAAGGGAAGGAGCAGGAGAAAGGCATTGGACATACCCAGCATTGTGATGGGAAACTTCATGGATATGCGCCACGCGATGCTTCCCGGCTTACCGTAAGTATATTTTGTTTCGATCTGCCTAAAACCTGCCTCTGCCAGTTTATTGTTTATCTCTTCGATGGCATACCCATCCCTTACATGCTCTTCTATAAAAGAGGTGTCATCATCGTTTTGTACGTCGCTGCCCCCCTGGTCGGAAGGGGTGCTGACCAGCAACATGCCTCCCGGCTTCAGGGAGTGGAAAAAATTGCTGAAAACCTGCTCGTCCTCCTCAATATGCTCCATCACATCCACCGAAAGGATCAAGTCGTATGATCCCGGCGAGAGAACATTGCGCAGGTCACCCTGCACAAAACGTACATTTTTTTTGCCTGTCTTATGAATAAACGCATTGCAGGCTTCCACTTCCTCCTTTTTGATATCGATGCCGGTAATATGCCACCGTGGGTTTTTCCTTGCCATGTACCAGGTGTATTGACCAAATCCGCTGCCGGCATCCAGGACATGTGTTTCCTGGTTTTGCCTCATGCGGCCAAAAGCCCTCAAGGCATTGTGAATATGCCAGCTGCGCAGTAAAAGGATATCAAGCAAGCGGTAAAACAACCTTCGTGTCAGGGGCCGGCGGGTAAAAAGATGGCCCAGTCTCCTTTTAATGGGGTCGTATTGCATGGACTGACAACTACTGCTTCAGCAAATTTTCAATGTTTTCAATGTAATCCAGGCTGTCATCGATGAAAAAACGCAACGACGGGACTTGTCGAAGCTGGTCTTTAACCCTGATGCCCAGTTTTTTGCGGATCTCTTTGCCCTTCATCTCTACCTGGCGGATGGTCTCTTTGGCGTCTTTCCCGAATATGCTGAGATATACCCTGGCGATGGACAGGTCGCTGGTAACGTACACTTTGGTAACCGTGATCATGGCACCAGGAACCCAATCCCTTCCAGCCATCTGGAAGATCTCTCCCAAATCTTTCTGTATCAGACGGGAAATCCGGTTCTGTCGGTTTGTTTCCATAACACGCAAAGATACAATATTTACCAGAAACCCCGATCGCCTGCCGAAATGTTGAAATGTTTGCTTTTCCGGGTATAGGGGGAGCAGTAAAACAAGGCCGGGAAGAGAGGCAATGAATGGTTTTTTTGGAAGCGTGTTTTAAATATTGTATTTTTATTGGTTCTGGATCAACAGTTGCTGACCAGCACTAAACCATCCATCTGTCGTATTAATCAAAACAAAACCGAAACCCTTATGAAAACACCACCTTTTTCGTACCAGGATCCTTTCCCTTTGGGTGCTGACAGCACCGGTTATTATTTATTAACGCGCGATCACGTGTCGCTCGACACTTTTGACGGGCGGCCTGTGTTACGGGTTGCTCCCGAGGGGCTGACGAAGCTGGCGCAAACGGCTCTGCGTGATGTGTCATTCATGCTTCGTACCGGGCATGTGAAGCAGGTGGCAGCCATACTGGACGATCCCGAAGCCAGTGAGAATGACAGATACGTTGCGTTGACGATGCTGCGCAATGCAGAGATATCTGCCAAAGGGGTATTGCCTTTTTGCCAGGATACGGGAACAGCCACCATTGTCGGGAAAAAAGGACAGCAGGTCTGGACTGGCGGAGATGACGCTGTTGCCCTCTCCAAAGGCGTGTACAATGTTTATACTGAAGAGAACCTCAGGTATTCACAGACCATTCCGCTGGACATGTACCAGGAGAAAAACTCCGGGACGAACCTGCCGGCCCAGATAGATATTTATGCGGTGAACGGGAATGAATATACGTTTTTATTTATGGCCAAAGGGGGCGGGTCAGCAAATAAGACGGCCCTTTACCAGCAAACCAAAGCCTTGCTGAACCCTGAAAAGCTGGAAGCCTTCCTTGCCGATAAGCTGAAGTCGCTCGGCACAGCTGCCTGTCCTCCCTATCATGTGGCCTTTGTGGTGGGGGGAACTTCCGCAGAAGCTACATTGAAGACCGTGAAGCTTGCCTCAGCCAAATACCTTGACGATCTTCCCGGAACGGGAAATGAGGGTGGGCAGGCATTTCGTGACCGGGAGCTGGAAAAAAAGGTTCTGGAGGCTGCTTACAAACTTGGCATAGGCGCACAGTTCGGCGGAAAATATTTTGCGCTGGATGTCCGTATCATACGTCTTCCGCGACACGGTGCCTCTTGTCCCGTGGCGATGGCTGTCTCATGTGCTGCCGACAGAAACATCAAGGCAAGGGTCGACAGGGATGGCATCTGGATAGAGAAGCTTGAAGACAACCCCGGACGTTTTATCCCTGAGCGATATCGTCAAAAAGACGATGCAGCCGGTGCGGTGGAGATCGATCTGGATCAGCCCATGGCGAACATCCTTGCGGGGCTCGCCAAACACCCGGTGGGCACACGACTGTCGCTCAGCGGCACCATCATCGTCGGACGCGATATTGCCCATGCTAAGCTGAAAGAAAGGTTGGATAAAGGGGAGGGGTTGCCGCAGTATGTCAAAGACCACCCCATTTATTATGCCGGCCCGGCCAAAACCCCCGAGGGCATGCCTTCAGGTTCTTTCGGACCTACGACAGCCGGCCGCATGGACTCTTATGTGGACCTGTTTCAGCAGAACGGCGGCAGCATGGTGATGATCGCCAAGGGCAACCGCAGCCGTGCCGTCACGGATGCCTGTAAAAAACATGGGGGGTTCTACCTTGGCAGCATTGGTGGTCCGGCCGCCATCCTGGCACAGGAGAACATCAAAGAAGTGGAACTCCTTGAATATCCCGAGCTGGGAATGGAAGCCATTTACCGTATAAAGGTTGAAAAGTTTCCGGCCTTCATTTTGGTGGACGACAAAGGCAACGATTTTTACAGCATGGCCTGATCGCGGGCTGCGTTGCTTACAGTTTAAACGTGTTGAATGGGTCCTGAAAGGCCCCGGGACGTAGGGGAAAGGGTCGCCCTGGGCGGTGGTAAATAGAAATACAAAAAACCTGCGGCAGCAGTTTTAGTATTGCCAGAGGTCAAGTTCAAAATTCCTGATCTCTTCTTTGATGCGCCGGGCTTCCAGCAGGCGTTCGCGGGGATCATCAATATACTCCCTGATCGCCCTGTTGTCAGGCCTTTCTTCGCGATAAACTGTTGCATCAAAGAAGCGTCGTATAAACAGATCGTCAAAAGACTCCACCTGTTTGTCGTTGCGCCTGTTAACTACCGGGGCTCTGGCCAGCACAGGCCGCGCCTCCTCGTAGGGGATCCAGAACAAGGGGTCTGTAATGTCAGTAAACTCCCCCGTTACATCGTCCCTGACCAACCTGGCAGGAGAAAGGCCGATAATGCGCACGTTAAGGGCCCCGTGGCGGCTGTCAACGAACCACTCTTCCTTGATACGGAAGACAAGCACATCCGTTGGCCTGAAAGGGATCACTTCTTCAACTTCCTCTCCTTCGATCACAATAACCTCTGTCCTGGTTAAAATTTCATCAAACAATTCATCAGGGTCATGGGGCTCCCGGATGAAACTATCGTCATCCACATCATAGGCCCTGATTTCACCGGCACGTATGGCATCCTCGAGCACCTGCATGAGGCTGCGGTAGTTGCCTGTTGGCCTCTCCGGGAAATACAACGGCTGATTGATGGTTTTCCTGACATCGATGGATTGCCATATTCTTTTTGACCATAAGACATCGGCTTCCCTGACGTGGGCAAACTCAATGGGCCTGCTTTCCAATACGGTTTTTTGGTCATAAAAACCATCCCTTGGTCTCTCCTGTTCATCAAATTCCTGTGCACTTACGGGCAAGGTAAAGAGCAGGCAAAAAGCGAAAAAAGACATCAAAATTTTTAACATTGGTGCACCTCCTGATATATAGAAATTAGTTTATATTAAATGACAAGTCACCCAGGAGCCTTGACTCATCTCCCGGGCCGCTGGCCCTAATGGTCCTGAAATAAAAAAGCTGGTTGGGCCTGGCATCATTAAGGTAGCGGACCATGTCCTGGGTCAGCCTGCTGCCGTCAGTCTGGCGTGCGGTTCGTTGTTCTCCGCCGACAAAGGTGATCATTTCAAAGGAGACAACATCCCAGTCTACCCCTGCGAAAAGAAAATCCTCTCCCATCGACGCCTCAATCCTTCCAGCCCTCAAGAGCAGCTGCCTGTCTATTCTGCCACCATCATAACCGGCAATGCGGGCTTCAGGCCTTGGCAAAGGAAGAACCCTGAAAGCCATTTCATCGAGGCGTTCCATCTGCCCTTCAACGATTGCATTTACAGCGATGGTGACGATCTGACGGGGCTCTTCTGTTTCAACAATATACTGCCCATCCGGTTGCCTGTAGATGCTGGCGGTTCCTGTTGAGATCGCCGGACGTATGTTTTCTGATGGGATCCCCGGTGCTGAGATAGAAACAGGGTTTGCCACATTGGTATAGAACACATTCATGTTGGTGGCGGAGACTGTCGCACTTGGCCTTTGAATGGTATACTGGGTACGGAACGGGTGAGATTGCCGGACGCCTGCGGGCGACACGACGGTGATTTCGCCCCTGAGGGTATGTGTTCCCGGGGTTGTTGCCGGCATCCTGATCCTGCCCACACCGTCGGAGACCGGAATACGCCCGATGCCACTTACGGTGATTTCAGGATCCTGACGGGTATCAATGGCCGCCACAAAGACATCCGCTTCATACTGCCCCCCTGTCATCACGATCTCACTTTTTGGAACAACCCTTGCACTGACCTCGTCGAAACGGAACTGGCCTGCGGTAATGAGGTCATAAAGCATATTGATTGCATCGAACTGCACGTTACGGACCTCTGTGACCAGCCGGTTAAGGTTTGTCGCAACCGCCACGGAGATAACACGGTCAAAGGTCAGCTGTTGCCAGTTGACGCGGCGGTCCTGCACATAAAAAGGCCCGTCCACGTCCAGTGTCATCTTGATCGATTGGTCATGCTGACCCAGGAT
Organism: Bacteroidales bacterium; assembly: GCA_007125585.1. GTDB lineage: Bacteria > Bacteroidota > Bacteroidia > Bacteroidales > UBA7960 > PUPG01. The sequence continues at coordinate 8,374 of SLCY01000105.1, read as the reverse complement.
GCTGTCTATTTCACTCTTGAAATGGTTGATCTTCTGCCTGAGCAGGTATGCCCTGGTCCCGGGGCCACCGTCCCTGGCACCGGGATCAATACTGTTTTCGACCAGCCAGAACCTGGATGAAATGCTATAGTTGTCTTTCCTGCGTGAATCCATTAAATCGAGGGTGTCTGCTTCTTCAAACGAAATGTTGTTCAGCAAAGCCAGCATCTCCGTTCGGTTGGTCCGGATAAAATTGACCAGAGAGTCAGCCAGCTCCCCGACATGGTTTGCCTCACCATAGAAAGGATAAACGTGTTCATCGGAGAAGTTAAGCCTTTGTTCCTCAAAATCATAATACACTGTTTCCACTTTCGCCTCGAAGTTCCTGTTGGTCTCCTCTATGCTCCTGTTGATCAGCGGAAAGGAATCCAGTACTTCCACTGATACGTTCAGGGCCAAAAGGGCCAGGAAGATCAGGTACATCAAACCGATCAGCCTCTGCCTGGGTGTTTGTTTTCTAGCTGCCATATTAATTAACTTATATCTTTGGTGTTTTGCTTAGAAAAAAACAATGTTACCGGTTCATGGGAAAATTCATTGCCGAGAGCATGTTGCCATAGACACTGTTGAGTGCCTTGATGTTCTCTGTCAGCTGCGCCATCTCTTCTCTGTATTTCTTTGAGCTTTCGGCTGAGCTGCTAAACTGGGCGATGACGCTTTCCAGTGCTTCCTGGTATTTTTGTGTTGATGCTGCCTGGCTGCCGGCCGACTGCATTTGCTGCTCATAAGCCGATGTCAGCGCTTTTATGTTCTCAGTCAGCTGGTCTATCTCTTCTTTGTATTTCTGAGAGCTTTCGGCTGAGCTACCGAGCTTGTCTATCGCACCTTCGAAGGCTTGCTGGTACTTTTGTGTCGACTCTGTCTGGGTGCTGGCGGCTTGCATTTGCAAATCATAAGCGGTATTCAGTGCCGACAGGTTTTTTGTCAGGCTTTCGGAAGCGGCTGCCCCGTCTTGTGCTTTGCGTGCAGAATCCCGGTAAGCGTCGTTCATCTCATTGAGTGAGCCAACCACGTTTTTCAGGTTGCTGTTGTATTCTTCCGATAAGCTCAGGTCATGTTTCAGGTATTCTGCCTTGTTTTTATAAGATTGGCTGAGCTCCAGCACAGACTTAGATGCCGACTCCATGTTCTGGATGTACTGATTGGTGGCAATGGTCGCGTTGGAAAGGTCAGCAAGCCTGGCTGCATTGTCGCTCAGGTTGCGCAGCCCGCGACCCAGGTTGTTGATCAGCTCGGGGCCAATATCGGCTTCCTCGATCAGCTTGTCCAGGTTTGAAGACAGGGTGATATGTTGTTGGGCGCGGCCTGCACCTGCATGTCCCCGCTTGTTTTCCAGCTGCATATCCGGCTCCAGCCCGGCGAGCTCAGGATATACCAGACCCCAGTCGGGCTCTTCGTGAACCTGCTCGAAGGCCGAGAAGAAGAAAACCACAGCCTCCACACCCATCCCGATAACAAGTGCATAATCAGCACCGGGCCAGTGCATAATCTTGAAAAGGGCACCGATAATAACCGCAGAGGCACCCCATCCGTACAGTCTGGACATAAAAATTTTCCATCCTTTTTTTCTTGCAAATTTCATTTGTGGCGGATTTTTGATTTAGACAACCGGAATATCCCTCTGACGATATTATGTTTAAACGGCGGATATTCCCATTAATTATTGGTTAATACAAATTATCAATAAACATTGGACGCACCCGGGCCATCATCTCTGTCGCGCCCCGGATACGTTTGAATGCTTCGAAAGCCAATGTAGGATTTGGATGTGTCCTGATATTCATAGGCCCTGGTGCTCACCTGCAGGAAATAACCGATGTCTTTCCATGACCCTCCGCGCACCACCTTTCTGCTCATTGAAGTTGGGTCGACATCGGGGTCAAACTCATACTGGTAGTCGGGGCTAAGGTCGTGTCCAAAATAGTAGAATGATTCATCGTAGGCGTTGCGTGTCCATTCGGCAACATTCCCTGCCATATCGTACAGGCCGTAATCGTTGGGCGGATAATGTCCTACAATAACTGTATAAAGGCCTCCGTCGGCCGAATAGTTGCCTCTAAGTGGCTTGAAGTTCGCAAGGAAGCAGCCTTCGGCGTCACGAAGATAAGGTCCGCCCCAGGGGTATGGACTCAGGTCGCGCCCCCCCCTGGCAGCATATTCCCATTGCGCTTCTGAGGGCAACTCGAAGTCCATCGCAAAAGGCCGGCCCCGGCTGGCAAGATAGGCGTTCAGGTATTGCGTCCGCCAAATGTTGAAAGCACGTGCCTGCACCCAGCTGACCCCAACCACCGGATAGTGGTCGAAGGAGGGGTGCCAGAAATATTGTTTTGCCATCGGCTCATTGTACGAATAGGTAAAGTCGCTGATCCACACAAGGGTGTCGGGATATATATGGGTTTCGTGCTGCTGCACCAGGTCGGCCCGGTTCAGGTTCCGGCGCTCAACGGGGTCATAAGATGCAGCCCTGCGCAGGTCGATGGTGTAATATCTGTAAACCAGCTGCCTGGTATCTATTTCCCTGCGGCGGAAAAAACGTTCCTCCTCCGGCAAAAAGAGTTCCGCCAGGATGTCCCGTTCCTCTTCGCCATCCCAGCGAATCCTCGGCTGCCAGTTAAGCACCGGGGGATCAAGCGGCATGCCGAACTCATCTTCAAAAAAACCAAAATTATCATCAAAATCGGCCAGCAAGCTGCGTGCCAGTGAGTCCCTGACCCAGTGAACGAACTGCCGGTACTGATTGTTGGTGATCTCTGTTTCGTCCATGTAAAAGGCCGGCACAGAAACAGTCCTTGAGGTTGCATTTTGCGAATAAGCAATATCCTGGTCTGAGGGGCCCATGATAAAACTGCCCATGGGGATGTAAACCATGCCGGGCGGATCCGGGTACTCGGCAAATGGCCTGTCCTGCACACCCACAAGATGCCCGCGATCCCCGATGAACAAGTTGCAGCCGGCAAAAAGGAACGCAACAAGTGTAAATAAAACAAGGTTTTTCATAGGTGTATATTTTGTCAAAATGTCAAAATGTCTAAAAGTTAAGAGGTTAAAGGGTTGCTGGGGTTGAGCTTTTCAATAGTCATTCCCTTTATATGTCAAAAACTTTGTGATGGGCGGTTCATGTGTTATCAATGACTTTAAGGTTGCAAAATTACAAAAATCTGATATTTCTTTGAATTTCCTGAATTCTGTCCAGGTCCAGGTCAAAACAGTACTGCAGCATCACTTCATGCGTGCCATAGCTTCTGCCCATCGATCCCAGCGGTGAAGTGGTTATGTCATATGAGTACCCTATGCTGATCTGGTCCAGGCTCACACCCAGCATGACGGCCACGGCATCCTGGGGTCTATATGTAACGCCGCCCCAAAAACGGTTATTGTATGTGACAATGGTGTTCAGGTCAAATTGGGCGGACGACAGGTCTGTTTTCACCAGTAAGGATGGACTGACAACATAGCTGGCGTTATTTGGCAGGGCGAAGTTGTACCCACCGGTTGCGTAGAGGTGCCGTTTAAGTCCAAAGTCACTGTCAGCCAGCCCCCCTCTGGCTTGCCTCAGCTGGGCTACGGAGATACCTGCCCAGGCTTCGTCATCCAGCAAATAGAATCCGCCGACAGAGAAGTCAGTAAAGATTGCATTCTCTTCTCCTCCTGTCAATACGGGGTCTCCGGGATCCAGCGGGTTGAGGCGGCCAAAGTCAATTCTTTTGTCAAGAAAGCCAACCTGCGCGCCAATACCAAGCCTGCCTATCCCAAGGTCCATATGGTATGCGTACGATAACTGAACGCCAATGCTGGATTCGGGGCCCAGCTCATCCTGTATGATTCCAAGTGCAACGCCCCCCCTGATGAACCTGATGGGGGCATCTACGTTCAAACTATAGGTTTCAGGATTCAGACGGTTGCCCTCTGCGTCCCTGAAGCCAACCCATTGCTGCCTTGCAAGGCCGGTAGCACAGATGGAGTTGCGCAGTCCGGCAAGACCCGGATTGATCCCCATGTTGTTGAATGGGTTATGCGTAAACTGAGCCTGCTGTTGCGAATGGGCCACACTGCAAAGACAAAGGAAGCAGATGAACGCAAAGATGCATTTTTGTTGCATAGACAACGTTATTGGTAAAAGCCCTTTGAATGAACGGCTGATTATCTGAAATATTGGCGTTTTGAAAGTAACGACCAAAAATACAATAAATTATTGACCGGGTCACCATCAACAAACCAAAAGAAGAACAAACCGGGTCACACAAACTTTTGGTATACCTGCCACCATTTTTCAGGTATTTCGTTTTGACAGGCTTCTTCATAATCCTTGTATGAACAGGGGACAAGGAATTGTCGGTTGTACTTCCTTTGCAGGTTTGGCGGACAGGGGACTTCCATCCACCAGCGGCTGCTCTTTTTGCTCTTGTAAAAATTTATTTTGTTTTGAAAATCCCTTATAGAGACAACGTACTTGATAAAAGACTCTGATTCTTTGATTTGTTTGTCAGGAAGATCATTTTTGCGATGATAATAACCATCCATAAAATACCAGATCATTTGCGCTACCAGGTGTGCTGTTTGTTCACCCGTATCGAAGGCGGGGTTCAGTTCGTAAAACCCGATGGAACTCAGCTTATCGCTCATCCCGGCATAACGGACGATCTGGCAGGCCTCTTCACCGTATAAACCATTTGGTGATGCGTTGGTATTTGCCGGGGCGTCCGACTGGCGAATGCTTGAGAGGTCAAAGCTTAGCAGGTCGGCATTCCTGACAATGGGTTCTACCTCTTCCATGTTCTTTCTGACCACCCCAAGACGGTAGGCGTCGAAGTATAATTTTTCCATCAGCTCAATGGCATCCTGATCTACAAAATAGGTCTGGTATCCAATATTGGCATAATTGAAAAGGTAGTTTGGCTTGTGGGTAAGTATGGTGCTCAGGTAGTTTTTGTGATGCAGGTTTTCACCCTTTTGCAGTCCGATGTCGAAACGGGCGTCGACCGATACGATGTTGATGATCTGCCCGAGCGACTCATATGCCTGGTAGTTGGCATAGGTGATGTCTTGTCCGCCGCCAATGATCACCGGGGTCACTTTTTGCTCAAGCAACTGGGCCACCGCTTTTTTAACGGCGAAATAGGTGTCGCTCACCTTGTCGCCGGCGCGAATATTGCCGAGGTCGGCGATGCGCGCTGCAAAAGGTCCCTGATACAACCGGTAGAGGTGTTTCCTCACATAGTCCGGTGCAAGTGCACACCCTTCATTTTCCTGGGTGCCACGGTCTTCGTTTACACCAACAATGGCAATGTCAACATCCTTTAGTTCAGGAAACCCTTTCCTGGCAGTATTTGCCCGGATGATCTTTCCCAGAATCAGCGGATGCTTGTTTTGTGAAGACTGCAGCTTACCGTCATCAAGGGGTTCAAAAAAAGCAGAAATGTCCATTATGGGTGTAAAATCCGTTTATTTCCCCTTTCGCGGGGGTGTTTTTTTCTTTGTTTTACGGATTTTTTTATCAGAGGTTCCCTCTTTGATGATTTTTCTCACCTCTTCAAGGGAGAAATCTTCCGGTGCTTTGTTTTTTGGGAGTTTGAAGTTCTTCTTTCCGGCCGCAACATAAGGGCCGTAGCGACCTGACATGATCCGTATGTCCGGGGCTTCATTAAATGTTTTGATGATACGTTTGCGCAAGGCGTCCCTCTTTTCTTCGATGACCTCGATGGCCCTTCCGGAGGAGATGGTCAGGGGGTCTTCCGGTTCCGGGATGGAATAGAACTGCCCGTCATGCCGTATATATGGCCCATAGCGTCCTACAGCAACAACCATCTCCTTGCCTTCGTATTCTCCCGCTGTACGCGGAAGTTTGAACAACTCGAGGGCCTCCTCCAGGTTTATGCTTTCCAGCCCCTGGTCTTTAGGCAAACTGGCAAAACGAGGCTTTTCCTCTTCTTCGGGGTCCCCTATCTGTATCATGGAGCCAAAACGGCCGATCCGCGCATATACGTTCCGTCCGCTCTGCGGGTCTTTTCCAAGAAACCGCTGCCCTTTTTGTTTTTCTGACGTTTTTAAAGTGTTCTCTACCTGTTGGTGGAAAGGCCAGTAAAACTCATGAATGACCTTGCTCCATTCCTTCCTGCCTTCCGCTACCTCATCGAACTCCCTCTCTACCCGTGCAGTAAAATGATAGTCCATGATCTCCGTGAAATATTGCATCAGGAAATTGTTTACCACGGTGCCGATATCGGTGGGAAAAAGCTTGTTCTTTTCTGCCCCGGTGACCTCTTCCCTCTTTTTTTCAATGATGCTGCCATCTTTTAAAAAGAGCTCCCTGAACATGCGCCTCTCGCCTTCGCGGCTTTCCTTCACAACATAAGCGCGCTTTTGTATGGTGCTGATGGTGGGGGCATAGGTGGAGGGGCGCCCTATGCCCAGCTCTTCCAGCTTTTTTACCAGGCTTGCCTCCGTATACCGGGGCCGGTGTTTGCTGAATCGCTCAATGGCACTGATCCCGCTTAAAGGCAATTGCTGGCCCTTTTTCACCGGGGGCAGGATGCCGGCAGACGCTTCCTCTTCCTCATCATCGGTCGACTCAATATAAACCTTCAAAAACCCATCAAACTTCAGCACCTCACCGGTGGCCACAAACTTCTCCCGTGCATTGGAGATGTCGATGGTGATGGTTGTTTTTTCCAGTTTCGCTTCGCTCATCTGCGAGGCCAGGGTCCTTTTCCAGATAAGTTCATAAAGCTTCTGCTCGGCAGCATTGCCACTCACCCGCTGGACATTCATGAACGTAGGACGGATGGCTTCGTGGGCCTCCTGTGCACCCTTGCTCCTGGTAGCATACCGGCGCAGTTTCACATAGCCCTCGCCGAAACTTTTTTCAATCTCCTCTTTGGCCATGGCCATGGCGGATCCCGACAAGCTAACAGAGTCTGTACGCATATAGGTTATCTTCCCCGCCTCATAAAGTTTTTGTGCGAGCAACATGGTGCGCGACACAGAAAACCCAAGTTTTCTTGCAGCCTCTTGCTGCAAAGTGGAGGTGGTGAATGGTGGTGCAGGAGATTTTTTAACCGGTTTGGTTTCTACATTGCCAATGGTGAAAGTGGCGTCTTTGCATTTTTCCAGGAAGGCTGCGGCCTCTTTAAGGCTCTTGAAGCGTTCCGGCAGCTCCGCCCTGATCTTTGCAACCTGGCCTTTATGTTCCGCATCGAAAAGGGCAGTCACCCTGTAGCTGCTTGCCGGCTTAAACGCCTGGACCTCCTTTTCACGTTCGACGATCAGGCGAACTGCCACAGACTGCACCCGCCCGGCCGATAATGCCGGCTTAACCTTCTTCCACAATAACGGAGACAATTCAAACCCCACCAACCTGTCCAATATGCGCCTTGCCTGCTGTGCATCTACCAGGTTGTGGTTTATGCTGCGAGGCTTGTCAATGGCTTCGGTGATGGCCTTCCTGGTGATCTCGTGAAAAACAATGCGCTTGTAATCAGATTCTTTTAGCTGAAGGCTTTCTGCCAGATGCCACGAAATGGCCTCCCCCTCCCTGTCCTCATCCGTTGCAAGCCATATTGTCTCGGCTTTTTTTGACAGTTTTTTCAGATTGTTCAACAAAACCTTCTTGTCCTTCGGGACCTCGTATTCTGGTGTGAAATCTTTGTCAATATGAACCCCCAGCAGGTTTGGGGGAAGGTCACGCACATGGCCAAAACTGGAGGTTACCGTGTACTCTTTTCCCAAAAACCCCTCAATGGTTTTCGCTTTTGCAGGTGACTCAACTATGACCAGGTTCTTTGCCATAAGCAACTTTTTTTGGAAGGGCAAAAGTAACAAAATAATAACGAATGCGCTTTTGTTCTGATTTTAAAAAAACGCCAGCGGAAGAATAGGGTGTTTAACCGTGTGCTTATGTGATTTGCGAATCGGGTGGTACCTGCCGTGGTTTTTAGCAGATGCATCAGAAGCGGTGATCTTTCTTTTTGGCAGCATTTTCTTTGGATGGGAACCAAAGAAAAAGTACAACACCGCCGAAGGCGGAAGAACGAAGGAACGATGGAACGAAGATTTTGGCTGTTGGCTGTTAGCTATTGGCTTTTAAACCCTTCAACCTCTTTATCCTATCGACCTTTTGACAAATGATAAACATTAATAAACAAGCGACGACCGGGTGAAAGACCTTGAGATTTTTTTTATGTGTCTGTGTGTAATTTCGAACGAAAAAAATTCATGTATATTTCTCCTGTAAAAAAACACCATCATTTTGTAAAAAAACAACATACAAAATGCTGGTGTACAGGAGGAACCGCTTCGCTTTCACATGATCTTTTTTCATTCGTCTGTGTGTAATTTC
>SLCY01000053.1 GCA_007125585.1 Bacteroidales bacterium | reverse complement strand
TAGGAAAAACACTGGCGCGTACACTATGCAAACTGGAAAAATCACTTAAAGAAAAAGGCTATGAAATGTCCGGATGATGAAATACTGCAACGGTTTTTTGATGGTGAATGCCCTCATGAAGAAGCCATCGAAGTTCAGTTGCATGTAAGAACATGCCAGGTCACACCATAATCCAATCATCATGAAAAAAACAATGATTTTTCTGGCCATTTTCTTAGTGGCTTCTGTGATGCTGAACGCACAGACTTTGCTCGACAAGTACAAATCAGGGGTAATCAACCTTGTGCCTGACAGGGAGTATGCCGCGGGGGTCAACTGGGACAGGGCGTTGGAAAGCTATACGGATACGGTACTCGGCCGATGGGTTGGCGACCGTAAGTCACTGATGGTAACCCCGGACGGATCCGCGATGGTCAGTCACCATTTCCGTGATTTCTATACGGTGTTTTCGCCCGGAGGCGAATTTGCTGGAGAGTTGCAGGTAAAAAACAAGGCAGGCAGGCCTTTCAGAAGCCTCCCGCATCTGCATGGTGTTCTGGATGGCACTATTTTGTATTCCGGACTGGATAATATGGGTGTAATGTTGTGTTTTGACCGGGAAGGTGACCTGATCAAAACCCTGAACCTTGATTATGCAGCCAGGCAGATCATTCCGCTGCCCGGCAAAAAACTTGCGCTGGTAGGATGGGTTTTATGGAGTGGCAGCGTCAGGGAGTTTGTGGCCATTGTTGATTATGAAACCAATGAGGAGCATATCATCTGGGATCATTTTAACCCGAGGTCGTTTTCGCCGGGAGCGGCCAGACATATGTTTCACTACGAATATTCATTCAGAGAAGGCGGTATGGTCAGTTGTTCCACAATGCCTTTCATCAAGGCTATAGGAATGTCTCATCCGCCGATTATCGCCAATGTGGCAGATAAACTGATTGTTACCATACCAGAAACCGGCGAGATCCTCACTTATGATCTTGATGGAAAGCTGATTCATGAGCAAACCATTGACTGGGCTAAAGACTATGTTTCAGTGGAAGAGCAGAAAGAGATTCAGCGCAAGGCGATTGAGCGATACCGGAATATCACAGAACCCCGGTTTGCGGCCTGGGCATCTCCTGAGGAAAATCGTGCCGCACGCGATTATTTCGTGAGGGAGATGGAGAAAGATCTGGCAGCCATCAGCCAGCCCATTCAAATGCCGATGTTTTCAACACTCATTAAAGACTCTGACGACAACCTTTTGTTCTTTGAATTCCCCAAAGAAGAGGGCGTCAATACATTTAATGTCTGGATATACAGCAATGGCGGGCAGTTTGTGGCGCAGAGCAGTTTCCGGGTACAGGGATATGAGCTGGAGATCAAGCCTTCTAAAATGGTATTCCACAATGGCTATATATATACACTTGTGACGAAGCAAAACACACAGGGAATCCCGTTAAGGCTTGTGAGGTTTAAAATGGAATCGCACCGGCTTAAATGATTGGAAAAGATTATTGTTTCCCAGCATTATTTTACAAATATAGTTTTTTATCAGATATTTTCACTATACCAATAGCAATAATATCATGTTTTTACATGTGTTGTCACAAGCTGGAAGTCTCCCGGGCCGGAGTTTATTGTTGTCACGCCCTTTTCATAGGTTGTCGCTCTCTATAGGTCATGGAGCGCCATAGCCATTCAAGCGGGCCGAAGCGATAATGCTTCAGCCAGTGGTGGCTCCAAATGACCTGGAGAATGTATATGGCAACGGCCAGCAATATCCCCTGCCACAAATTGACTTTACCATACAACCCCAAACCGTATGAGTAAAAAATCGTAGTGCAGATGATGGATTGGGTAAAATAGTTGGTGAATGCCATTCTGCCGGTTTTTGAAATGGCCTGGGTTACCCTTGCCAAAAACCCCTTTGTGATAAAGAAGCGTAAACAGGTACAGATAGACAAACATCATGGCAGGGCCGCCAATCAGCGAACTGGCAACCATCAGTAGCATATGCCAGTTTAAGCTGGTATAGGAAGTCATTTCCATTGAATACACATAAGTTGTACTCAATATCACTCCAACAGGCAGGCACCACCAGAAAAACTTTTTCAACACCGACAAGGCATTCGGTATATCCTTAAACACCTTTTTCCTGCCCAGAACAATTCCCGCAAGGAACAACGACATCACGTTGGGAAATACGAACAAAACCCCATTGATCACCATGCTGTATTCTGTCAGGCGCATACGCATGATCTCAGAAAAACTCCCCGTACTGTATACAATCATTGCCCTGTCAATGGTTTCCTGAATAAAACGGTTTTGTTCCCTGAAACCAGCCTCTATTCCCTCTGCCGCCTCGGGTATCTGCATGGCCAGGTTGATCAGTCCCACCAGGGCGGCAATGATGATGATGGGCAGGATGATGAAGATGATGGCCCATACAATGAGGGTTTTGTCGGAACGTCCGTGAAACCAGGTCATCACAAAACCGAACAATGCGTAAAAGACCAGGATATCGCCGTGCCAGAAAAACACCACATGCAGGATGCCGAATATGAGCAAATACAAAAGGCGCATGCGGTAGCGGAACAATACGTGCCTGAGGCCATCATCCGCTTTCTGTAAAAAGATATAAAACCCTAAACCAAACAACACCGCAAACAGCGGGTAGAATTTCCCTTCCCAAAAGAACCAGATTATATATTGTGTAAGCTTGTTTGGAAGATCGTCCCATAGAACATAATCGCCCGAATGCATGAAAAAGGGCGAATTAAAAAAAGACATGTTCACCAAAAGGATCCCCAAAATGGCCAGGCCCCTCAAAAAATCAAGGATCTCCATGCGTTCTTTGCCACGCAAAGGCTTAATGTTTGTTACAGTTTCCATGGATAAAAGATTTGTATACAGTTAGATACATTACGCGGTCGCGCATTAAATATTTTTTATTCAGTGATTTGTACATACCTGTGCGTTAATCGAAAGCAGCTATCAGATAGGCTTTTGTTTTTCTTCCCTGGGGTTTTCAAAAAATCAATTGGCCGGTCCCTGCTCAATCACCTCCCCCATATACATAAATACAATATAATCGGCAATCGGAATAACGGAGCTATTGTTTTTCAAATACAATATCAAACGACCTGCCACTGCTTGCTTTAAAACCGGTTACCTTTCCGCCCTCATCCCTTATGAATGTCATCTCCATGATCGGGAAACCCCCTGTGTACTGGTCTTTCGATTCAGCTCTGAGTTGTATATCCCGAAGGCGACGATGTCTTAAAACCAATTTTCCTTCGTCATCCAGTGCCAGTGTGTAGAATGCTTCCAGCTCTTCACTAAAATACAGGCCAAGATATTCCGCCAATTCTTCTGCTGATGGTTCCCAGGCGGGTTCAGTTAACCTGATCGCCGGGTGATCTCCATGTTGGTGGAGTGTCATGGAATCAAATTCTCCTGCCTCATTTCGGTGAAAGGTAATACTGGCTTCCACGACTGTCAGGTAAAAGGTAGAATCAGAGCTGGCAAAAATTTCAAAACGCGGCTGTCCGGTCGCCTGGGCATATATCTTATCTTCCTCACGTGTAAACTCCATCACAAAGCCCGGAGCATCTTCCAATTCGTACCGGCCGGCTATTTCATCAAAAAGCTCAACTTCATAAACAAAAACATCCCTGGTTGCTAATAACTCCCTGCTCACATCGTCCAATTCCATTTTGTCTGCGAAAAATGCCTCTGCAAGCTGTATTGCCATAGCCTGAGCCGGGAGCCGGCTGTTATTGGTTTGCACCACCACAGCACCCCGGATCTCTGGGAACATCAAAAAGGCAGAACGGTGGGCAGCATCCGCACCGCCATGCTCAACCATATGCAGGCCATTCAGATCGCCCACAATCAACCCATTGGCGTAGTGAGAAGCTTCACCACTATTAAATGGATATGGCTTCATCATACGATCTGTGATATCGCGATGGCCAAGCACCGGTTGATGAAAATGGGCAATCCATTTTTCAAGGTCTTCCATGGTGCTGTAAATTCCACCTGCGCCCATGGAGGCATGAATATCTGGTACGGCAACAATCTGGTTATCCGGACCCACCGAGTATCCCTGTGCTTTCCCCCTGATCAGCTGTCCGGGGTTACTGATCACAATTGTATTGTGCATACCCAGAGGCTCAAATAGATGCTTTTTCATCCAATCGGGAAAATCTTCTCCACTAATCCTCTCAATGACCATAGCCAGCAGTGCATAACCGGTATTGTTATAGTTATAACTGTCACCAGGTGTGTTTTGCAGGGATGGTTGCCGCTGGATTAATGGAATAATTTCCTCACGTCTTATATTATCGGTTAGCCACCGGCCACCCATGGCAATAGAGTTTAAGTATTCACGATAACCACTGGTATGTGCAATCAGGTGACGCAACAATACCTGTTCCCCAAAATCAGGCAACTCGGGAATATGCTGGCGGATGTCGTCATCCAGTGAGAGTTTTTCCTGATCCTGCAATAACAGCATGGCGAAAGCGGTAAATTGCTTGGAGGTGGATCCGATATTGGTGGGCGTAGACCATTCAAATGGTACCCCATAAGCCACATTTGCCATCCCAAATGATTCGCCGAATATGATATCCCCTTCATGAATGACCATGACAGCCCCTCCAGGTAGGTTTGTACTGTCGTATTCGGCGATCAGATCCCGGGCAATAGCCTCCGGATCATGCGCCAGTTCCTGAAACTGCAATGCCTGTGAGTTGATGGAAGACAGCACGACCATCAACCATAGGGTAAAGGAAACAATTAAATGGTTTTTCATGGTTTTTGATTTGGTTTTGATAAATTGATATCAGGATTATGACGGTTCAGGTTTATAAAAAGATACAACGACTTAGGGGTTTTTCATCATAAAGGGCACGAGGATAATTTCTTTAGGTATTCTTTGCGATTTTCTTGTGTTCTCTGCGGTTAATTTTTTTTTACCGCGAAGGGCACGAAGATTCTTTAAAAGTATGTATTCACTGCAAATTCAAATTGATTGATAAAAATCTCTTTAAAACTTGAGATGTTGTTCTGTTCATAAAACAATAGCCTTGCCTTTTTATAGTCGATTGAATCTACAGTTCTGAAGGCTTTGGCCATTTGTATCCATTGTCTTACCAATGAGTCAAAATACTGCAACACGTGAGCAATTGATTGTCATTCTCTGAATGCTCTTTCAGTTGTAATTCAATGTACTCTCGATGGGGCAAACGGTATCGTGCAGGATGTTTTCATGGATTATTATCAAAAAACAAAAAAAGGGAGCAAGGTGGAGTTTCCAAAAAGTTTCCTCTATCGCAGCACTTTAAACAAATGCATCGACGAGCAAAGAAAGAAAAAGAAGGTTGCCGGCTAAATTACCGCCGGGAATAACACCAGTCAGGATGCACCATGCCGAAGGCTTACATGTTAACCTGGTCTGTCAAATTCAAAATTTGTTTGAAAACCGGTTGTCCGGTAAATTTTTTTTCGTATTTTTATCTGTGTTGATGTCTGTTTTAGTGGGAAATACAAACATACAAAACAACAACCAAATCGTTAACCATTGCAGACATATCTGTTTAACAAATTAATCTAAACGCATTCGTGGCAACATGAATATATTTGAAAAAAATACATCCCTGTTAGTGGCTTTATTATTGTTCTTGTCAACCACTACAATACTATTTGTCCTGGCAGCGTCATCAGCCACCGATACCAATGATGGTAGCCCGGTACGGCCCGTTTACCTGATCGAAGTTGAAGGCGTTATTACCACCGGCCAGAAAAATTTTATCGGGCGTCAGATTGAAAATGCCCTGGATATTGAATCGCAATTATTAATCGTTAGAATAAACACTCCCGGAGGTTTAGTTGACGCCACCATGAAAATTAACGAACTATTTTTGAATGTTCCGATGCCGGTAGCAGTCCTTGTTGCTCCTTCAGGAGCGATTGCCGGATCGGCGGGTACTTTTATATTAATGGCTTCTGATATTGCGGCTATGGCTCCGGGTACAACTATAGGTGCGGCTCAACCTGTTGCTCTTTCACCAGGGGGTGCCGGGGAAGCAGACGACAAAGCCATCACATTTTATGCCTCCTACATGCGGAATACAGCCGAAGAAAAGGGAAGGCCCGGAGATATTGCCGAAAGATTTGTTACCGAGAACCTGTCTCTGGGCTCCACGGAGTCGTTGGAAAAAGGCATGATAGACTACCTGGCCGGCAATGTGCACGAGTTAATGAATGAACTTGATGGAAAAGAAATTGAAAAGCTGGGTGAGATCTTCATCTTGAATACCGCTGACGCGCCCATCGAGCAGGGGGAGATGACCCTCGCGGAAAGCTTTCAGAACTGGCTCAGTAATCCACAGATCGCTTTCCTGGTTTTAATGGCAGGCTTCTTTGGTATTTATCTGGGCTTAAATGCTCCGGGGACGATAGTCCCTGAAGTAGGCGGATTGATCCTTATCATTATGGGAATATATGGCATAGGTTTGTTTGATGCGAATACTACCGGTATTATACTGCTACTTCTGGGACTTGGCCTGATCATGGCAGAAATTTTCACCTCCGGCTTTGGGGTTCTCGGGACAGGTGGGGCAATATCCCTTGCCATAGGGGCTATCATGCTGCCTGTGGAACCCTTGATGGCAACTGACTGGTATACCACTTTTGTAGTAACGGTAGCAGGTGTAGTGATCGGAATGGTTATTATTATGGTGGTGGTGGTACAACGGATCATAAAAAGCCGTCGTCGTTGGACCGGCGGCAGCGAGCATTTTACCGCGCCGGAAAAAGGAGTGACTGTCAATGACCTTGATCCGGAGGGCCGGATCAAAGCCAGGGGGGAGTACTGGAGTGCCCGTAGTATAGATGGGTCAAAAATACCGGCCGGCAGGGATGTAGAAGTTGTAAAAGCAGAAACGCTGATGTTATGGGTACAGCTCCCAAAGAATCAAAAAAACAGCAATACAGGTTAGTAAACCAGTTAACGTTTTCTCACTAAAATTGCTTAAATTAGTAAATGAATGCGCATTTTTTGATGAATCAAAAAACGATATAAAGGAGGACGCCTTATGACAGAATTATTATCCGATGGCAATATATGGTTACCGGCCATTATTGTCATATTTATTTTC
>SLCY01000003.1 GCA_007125585.1 Bacteroidales bacterium | reverse complement strand
TACATTCATTAATGCCGTCCGGTGGCCTGCTTGCACTTTCCCTCCCTGGTAAAGATGCCTTGATTTTTTTACGCAGATCCATCAAATGCGGATTTATCCCCCCACGGGCCCGGTCAATTACGTGTTTGTCCGCCCCACGGGCCCGGTCAATTACGGATTTGCACAGGCCTTCGCTGTTGAAACGGCCTTTAGTTCCTTCGTTCCTTCGTTCCATCGTTCTTCCGTCTGCCGTCGACACAGAAGATGCTTGGTTTTTTAGAGAGAAAGGTTTTTAATACGCTGTCTGTTTGCTCCCGCTTTTTGCTTCTTTTCCCTACCTTTGCCGGGGTAAAAATGAGCCGGTTTTGAAAATGTTTTGAGCAAACCGGTTTTCAGGCAGGCGGTGTGAAGATCAATAAAACGATGACTGATGAGGAAGGATAGCAGGCCGAAGGCTGTTCACTGGCTGGCGCTGGCGCTCCTTGTGCTGGTGTGGGGCAGTTCATTCATCCTGATCAAACGTGGACTGGTCGCCTTCAGCAGTATGGAGGTCGGGGCATTGCGCATTGCGATCTCTTTCCTGGTGTTGTCACCACTGCTGTTTTGGCATTTGAAGAAGGTGCCGCGCCGGAAACTGATCTATTTTATCCTTGCCGGCATCATCGGCAACGGCTTGCCACCGTTCCTCTTTGCCATGGCACAAACAGTGATCGACAGTTACATGGCCGGGGTGTTAAACTCCCTTACCCCTTTATTTACCCTGCTGATCGGGGTCTTGTTTTTCGGCATTCGTACCCGGTGGATCAATGTGACTGGTGTGGTCATTGGACTGGGCGGTGCCATCGGTTTGCTTTCTGTGACAAATGGCGGGGAATTCAGCAGTATGTGGTATGGCTTGCTTGCCGTGGCTGCCGCCGTTTGTTATGCCACCAACATGAACCTGATCAAACAGTATCTATCCGGATTCAGTGCCCTGACAATCACCTCCGTTGTCTTTATGTTCATCGGCATCCCTTCATTGATCTATTTGTTTGCCGGCAGCAATATGGTCAGTGTGTTGGCAAGTGACCCCCGCGGATGGGAAAGTTTCGGATACATTGCCATACTGGCTGTCGTCGGCACGGCGCTGGCCATGATCATCCATAACTGGCTCATTAAGCAGACATCAGCACTCTTTACCTCGACAGTGACCTATCTGATGCCTGCTGTGTCCATCATGTGGGGTGTCGCCGATGGGGAAGCATTCGTTACGATGTTTTTGTTTTGGATAGGACTCATCCTCGCAGGCGTATACCTGGCCAACAAAAAAACAAATACCAAATCACAATCCGGATAACCCCCCACAACCCGTCATCAACCAGGGGCCAGTCAGGTCATCAACACACCCAGCATCCATCAAAGAAGCCGCAAAATTCACCCAGTTAGCACATTACACTTCATGGTCGTAAAATATTTTTCCTGCCGCCTCTTGTAACTTGTTATTTTTTGATTATCTTTGCACCCCAATATTTGAGTAAACCATTTAACACATCATACGAAATGTACGCAATTGTTGAGATAGGCGGCCAGCAGTTCAAGATCCAGAAAGAACAGAAGCTTTTTGTGAACCTGCTGGAAAACGAAGCGGGAAGCGACCTGGAATTTGACAAGGTCATGTTGTTGGCCGATGGCGACAACATTCAGGTGGGCACCCCTGTTGTGGAAGGTGCAAAGGTCAAGGCGAAGGTGCTGGAACATGTGAAAGCCGACAAGATTTTGGTTTTCAAAAAGAAAAGAAGAAAAGGCTATCAAAAAATGAATGGCCACCGCCAACCAATGACACAGATTCAGATTGAGGAAATTACCGCTTAATCTCTTGAAGACCGAAAAAACAAACAGACTATGGCACATAAGAAAGGAGTTGGCAGCTCACGCAACGGACGCGAATCGCATAGCAAACGCCTGGGCGTAAAAATTTTTGGAGGCTCGTTAGCCATTGCCGGCAATATCATCGTGCGGCAACGTGGCACAAAGCATTATCCCGGCACGAATGTAGGCATGGGCAAGGACCATACACTCTATGCCCTTGTGGATGGCAAGGTTGTTTTCAAAAGAAGGTCGGGGAACAAATCCTATGTTAATATAGAGCCGGTTGTTGAGGCGATGCCGGAGGTGCTGCCTTCCCCGCAGCCTGCTGAAGTTACCGCGGAATCAAAAAGCCCCTCTGATGCTGCAGAACAAGATGTAGCTGTTTTGGAAAAAGAAGCGCCCGAAGAAAAAGTGACCCCGGATGAGCAAGAAGCTCCGGCGAAGAAGGCCACTGCAACGAAGAAGGCGACTGCGGCGAAGAAGGAGGCTCCGGCGAAGAAGGCCACTGCAACGAAGAAGGCAACCGCGGCGAAGAAGGAAGCTCCGGCGAAGAAGGCCACTGCAACGAAGAAGGCAACCGCGGCCAAGAAGGAAGCCCCGGCGAAGAAGGCCACTGCAACGAAGAAGGCAACCGCGGCGAAGAAGGAAGCCCCGGCGAAGAAGGCCACTGCAACGAAGAAGGCAACCGCGGCGAAGAAGGAAGCTCCGGCGAAGAAGGCCACTGCAACGAAGAAGACGACAGCGGCCAAAAAGGCAGACCCGAAAGAAAAAGATGAAAACAAATAGGCACTGATAAGTGCAGGCGGCTCAAGACTGTATACATATTGAGTGATTTTGTTTCGGAATCCTGCTGCGGCAGGATTTTTTCATGGTATATTGTTCCCGGAACAATCCGTTTTGTATTTTTGAACCTTGCATCAAGGATGCTTACAGGCGGAATCGTTTCGCTTTCATCTGTATTTGTTATTATTTTTGTTGGCTGTATTGATCAGGCCGCCCATATTCAAGACAAAACAACATCCGATGATAGACTTACAACGTATCAGGGAAGACAGCCAGGAGGTGGTTCGTCGTTACAAGGTCAGGAACTTTGATGCGGCCGACCTGGTTGCCCGTATTCAGGAGGTGGATGCTACCCGTCGGCGGGTGCAAAAAATGCTGGACGGCACGCTGGCCGAAAGCAATGCCCTTGCCCGGAAAATCGGCGAACTGTTTAAGTCCGGCAAAGGCCAGGAGGCCGGGCTTTTGAAGGAAGGGTCTGCCAAACTGAAAAAGCAGGCCAAAGAGTTCCAGGAAACGCTGGATTCTGCCTCCGGTGAGCTGAATGAATTAATGACCCGGTTGCCGATGCTGCCGCATCCTTCTGTGCCTGCGGGTGATACTGAAGCTGCCAACGAGATCATCAGGGAGGGGGGGGCGATGCCGGAACTCTCATCTGGTGCCATGCCGCACTGGGATCTGGCTAAAAAGTATGATATTATCGATTTTGAAGCGGGCACCAGGGTGGCGGGTGCCGGGTTCCCGGTCTACAAAGGAAAGGGTGCCCGCCTGCAAAGGGCACTGATCGATTTTTTCCTTGATGAGGCTACAAAGGCCGGCTATACCGAGTACCAACCGCCGTTGCTGGCAAATGAAGATTCTGCTTTTGGCACGGGCAATCTGCCCGATAAGGACGGGCAGATGTACCAGGTGCCATCCGACAACCTTTATCTCATCCCGACCTCAGAAGTGCCCCTTACCAACATGTTCCGCGACACCATCCTGAACGAGAAAGACCTTCCGGTGAAGTGTACGGCTTATTCAGTATGCTTCCGCAGGGAGGCAGGGTCTTACGGCAAGGATGTGCGCGGACTCAACCGGCTGCATCAGTTTGACAAGGTGGAGATCGTGCAGGTGGTACATCCCGGCAAGAGTTACGAGGTGTTGGATGAGATGGTAAAATACGTGGCTGAATTGCTTCAGAAACTGGAACTGCCGTATCGTATCACACGCCTTTGTGGTGGCGACCTTGGTTTTGCCTCTGCACTGACGTACGACATGGAGGTTTACTCCGCCGCGCAGGGGCGTTGGCTGGAAGTCAGCTCCATTTCCAACTTTGAGACCTTTCAGGCACAGCGCATGAAGCTGCGCTTTCGCTCATCGGAAGGGAAAAACCAGCTTGTACATACACTGAATGGCAGTGCACTGGCTCTGCCCCGCATTGTGGCGGCATTGCTCGAAAACAACCAGGCAAAGGACGGGATCCATATCCCCGAAGTGCTGCAGCAATATGCCGGGTTTGAGGCGATCGGCTGATCCAGCCCGGGTGACAGCCAACAGTCAAAATTTTTGCATGCCGGGGATTACAGTCGTGACAAAACAATTTCCGCATTGCACACGTTTCCCTTACAACAATGCCATGATGCCATGAGAAGATACCGCCCCATGACAGACAATATTTTCCGGATTGCACTCCTGCTGGTGGTGACTTTGCTGTTGACTGCCCCTGTCTTTGCTGGCACAGAAGAGACGACCGATGAGCGCCTGGCCGCACAATACTTCAGGGAGGGACAGTTTGAACAGGCGTTGGCATTGTATGAACAACTATTTGCTGAAGGTCCCACGCCGGTGATCTATAATAACTATCTTGAGAGCCTTTTTGCCCTGGAAGAGTACAGGCGTGCTGAAAGGCTGGTACGTGGCCAGATCGACAGTCATCCCGGCGACATTCGCTTTGAGGTTGACCTGGGGTGGGTATACCACCGTGCAGGCAACAGCCGCAGGGCGCGCCGCCAGATGGATGGCCTGATCGACGATCTCGGGGCCAGCCATCAGGAGGTCATAGACCTGGCCATGGCTCTTGAGACACGGGGCTTCCTCGACAGGTCGCTGGAAGCTTATATGCGCGGCAGGCGCCTGCTCGGCGACCGGCACCCCCTGCATCTGCGCATCGCCGGCATTTACGAAAAAAAGGGTGACTTTGTCTCGATGATGGAAGAATATGTGGATTATCTGAACAAGCATCATGATGAGATGCAACGGGTGCGCGGAATTTTACAGGATGCCATTGCCAATGACCCGGGCTTTGAACGAAATGATGCCCTGAGGAAAGTGCTGCTCACCAGAACACAAAGGCACCCCGACAATATCCTTTATTCCGAGATGCTCCTCTGGTTGTCAATACAGCAGCAAGACTTCCGTATGGCATTCATGCAGGCCAGAGCCCTCGACCGGCGGCTGCAACAAGAGGGAGAAACAGTGCTGGAAGTTGCAGAGCTGAGTACGAACAACAAAAACTACCGCACAGCTGCCGACGCCTATCAATACTTGCTGGATAAAGGGGAGGGTAGCAGGTACTACCTGGACGCCATGGTTGGCTACCTCAATGTGCGGTTCCTTTCTGTGGTGGATGATTATGAATACGACATTGCCGATCTGCTGGATATCGAAATGGAATATCAAAAAGCCATCGAACAGCTGGGCGTGAACGCCAGTACTGTACGGCTGGTCCGCAACCTTGCCAACCTGCAGGCTTTTTTCCTTGACAATACGGCAGGGGCAATAAGCCTTCTGGAAGCGACCCTTGACCTCCCGAATATTTCCAACCGCGTAAAAGGGGAGTGCCGCATCGAGCTGGCCGATGTTTTGTTGCTGACCGGAGAGGTGTGGGATGCCACGCTCCTGTATTCGCAGGTCGACCGAATGTTCAGGGACGATCCCCTTGCCCATGAAGCCAAGTTCAAAAATGCCCGCCTCACCTACTTTATCGGGGAGTTTGACTGGGCCAAGGCACAGCTTGATGTATTGAAGGCAGGGACCTCGCGGCTCATTGCCAACGACGCAATGAAGCTGTCGCTCAGGATACAGGACAATTTGGGCATCAATGGTGACCCGGAACCCCTGCAGATGTTTGCACAGGCAGAACAACATCTCTTCATGAACCGTTACGACGATGCCATGAACACCCTCGACTCCCTCAATCAACGATTCCCCAACCACCAGATCAATGATGATGTGATCCATGCCCGTGCCGGGATCATGCGCCAGAGGGGTGACTATGCCGCCGCCGACAGCTTGCTGGCTGTCATTGTAGAGCGTTATCCTGATGGTTTGCTGGCGGATGAAGCATTGTTCCAGAGGGCAGACATGTACCACCACTATTTTGATAAGCCCGATAAAGCCATGTCCCTCTACCAGCAACTGATGGTTGACTACCCCGGAAGCCTTCATACTCTCACTGCGCGAAACCGGTTCCGCATACTACGTGGTGACATGGTGAATTGAAAACTTTAAAGCTGTGCCACAATACGTATCTCCAAAAAAATCATTGGGACAGCATTTTCTGGCCGACCAGAACATTGCCCGCAAGATATGCTTCAGCCTCACCGGGCACGGCAATTATAAACATGTCCTGGAAGTGGGGCCGGGTACCGGGGTGCTTTCCGCCAACCTGGTCAACGATAAGGATCTTGACTGGTATGGCATGGATGTCGACAGGGAAGCCATCAGCTACCTGAAAAAAAAGTTCCCTGGACAAGGCGAACGCATTCTGGAAGGGGATTTCCTACGGTATGACCTTGCAGCATTGTTCGGTGATGCCCACTTTGCCGTTATCGGCAACTTCCCCTATAACATCTCCTCACAAATCATTTTCAAGGTGTTGCATCACCGGTCACAGATACCCGAAGTGGTCGGGATGTTCCAGAAAGAGGTTGCCCTCCGCATAGCGTCACCCCCGGGCAGCAAAATCTATGGCATCCTGAGTGTGTTGACGCAGGCTTTTTATGATGTGAAGATCCTGTTCAGCGTGGAGCCCCATGTTTTTGTTCCCCCGCCGAAGGTGCAATCGGCAGTCTTGCGCCTGCTTCGAAGAGACAATGTTAACCTGGATTGCAATGAAAGCCTCTTTTTCAAGGTTGTGAAAACAGCTTTTAACCAACGGAGAAAGACCTTGAGGAACGCCCTTAAGGGGATGCAGGTCAACTGGGATGCCCTGCCCGCACAAATGGCCCGGCAGAGGCCAGAACGCCTTGGCGTTATTGAATTTGCTGCAATCACCCGCAAGGTAGGCCTGGACATGTCCTGATCACCTGGTCCAGGCCCGTAAGGGAGATAAACCCGCCTTTGATGGATCTGCCTGTAAAGCATGCACAAACATGTAATTGACCGGGCCCGTGGGGCGGACAAACACGTGATTGACCGGGCCCGTGGGGGGATTAATCCGCATTTGATGGATCTGCGTAAAAAAATCAAGGCATCTTTACCAGGGAGGGAAAGTGCAAGCAGGCCACCGGACGGCATTAATGAATGTATTAAAAGGGGCATGCCGTCGTGCC
>SLCY01000021.1 GCA_007125585.1 Bacteroidales bacterium | reverse complement strand
GTTGAGGTTGAGGTTGAGGTTGAGGTTGAGGTTGAGGTTGAGGTTGAGGTTGAGGTTGAGGTTGAGGTTGAGGTTGAGGTTGAGGTTGAGGTTGAGGTTGAGGTTGAGGTTAAGGTTGAGGTTGAGGTTGAGGTTGAGGTTGAGGTTAAGATTTGGTCTGACTGTTAATCCACCACCAGCACCAATCCTTTGAGGTACTGCCCTTCCGGATGAAATATATTCACCGGGTGGTCGGCGGGCTGTGCCAGTTGGTGCAACACCCTCACTTTGCGGCCGGCGAGGATGGCGGCGGCTGTCACGGTGGAGTGAAAGAGTCGCATGTCCACCACCTGTGAACAGCTGAAAGTAAAGAGCACACCGCCGGGGGCAATGCACTTCAGGGCTTCCAGGTTGAGCCGTTTATATCCCTGAACGGCCTTGTGCTTCACGTGCTGGTGCTTGGCATAGGCCGGCGGGTCAAGCACCAGCACGTCATAGGTGTGATCCACGCTCTTCAGGTGGTCCATTGCGTCCTCAATGAGGGCAGTATGCTTTTCTTCCCCGCCATTGAGGGCTACATTTCGCTTGCACAGGTCCATGGCCCTGACAGAGCTGTCAACGGAGTGAACCGCGGCAGCTCCCGCGTTCAGGGCATAGACCGAGAATCCCCCGCTGTAGGAAAAGGTGTTCAGGATCTTTTTCCCCTTGCAATAGCGCGACAGCAGTTGCCTGTTTTCACGCTGATCTATAAAAAACCCTGTTTTCTGGCCTTTCTCAATGTCAACAATAAAACGAAGGCCGTTTTCGATGACCTCCACTGCACCAGCTTCCCCGGTGAGAAACCCTTTTGGCAGCTTGTCCTGCCAGAAGGTGGCAGGCAGCGTATCCCGGCTCTTGTCATAAATGCTTTGAAGACGATCACCATAGATGGTCCTTAGCGATTCTGCTATGTCGTCAATAAAGCGGTACAGACCGGTGGCATGGATCTGAATAACGAGGTGACCGTTGTAGTGGTCGATGATGAGGCCCGGCAGGTGGTCGCCTTCACCGTGTACCAGCCTGTAAACATTTGTCATGGGGTTGTCGGTCAGGCCTGCAAGTTGGCGTAGCAGCAAGGCTTCCATCAGCTTCTCTCGCCAGAATGCAGGGCCAAAAGCTGTGGGACGTTCAGGGGCAAAAGCAAGGAGGCGGACCGCAATGGTGGCATCCTGGTAGATGCCGCAGCCCAGATACTCGTTTTTGTTCGAGAAGACCTCAGCATGGCAGCCGTCCCAGGCAGGACCCTCCATCTTTTTGATGGCCCCGCTGAAAACCCAGGGGTGAAAACGCCTGACGGCATCATCTCTCCCTGAACGCAAAAAGACCTTTAAAGACTGTGACATGATCCGTATAGTGATTTTTATGTCTGTTATCTGCCGCTTCCCCACACATGAAAACTGGAGAATTTGTGCTGTGCAGGCCAGGAATCAATGTGCGGGGCCAAACACAGATTATTTTATGGCGACCGACATCATTTCCTTGTCTTCCAATAAAAGCGCCAGCCAGTCACCAACCTTAACCGGTCCAACGCCGGCAGGTGTTCCGGTAAAGAGGTAATCACCGATCTTCAGGGTGACATACTTTGAAACATGTTCTATCAGCGCATCAAAACCATGGATCATCTCGGCGGAGCTGCCGAGCTGAACCATCTGTCCATTCTTCTTGAGGGAAAAACGAATGTCATCAGGGTTCTTCAGACTGCTGATGGGAACAAAGGGGCCCACAGCCGCTGAGCCGTCGAATGCTTTGGCCACCTCCCACGGGTGCCCTTTGCTGATACACCTTTGCTGCAGATCGCGGGCCGTGAAGTCCAGCCCGACAGCAACTGCATCATAATAAGTATGGGCGAAACGCCGCTGTATGTTTTTCCCCAGCTTACAGATCTTTAACACCAGCTCCGCCTCATAATGTATCTCACCCGAAAACCCGGGATAATAAAATGGCAGGTTTGCCCTGATCAGGGCAGTTTCGGGTTTCATGAAAAAGAGGGGTTGTTCGGGAAACTGCTGATTCATCTCCTCGACATGTTTCCGGTAATTCCTGCCGATGCATATGATCTTCATGGCGTTTCAGAGGTCTTTAATGATCTTGTTCCCCTTGTCGAAGCCCCTGAGGATGATGGACTGTATAACATTCTTGGTGGAGAGGGGGAAGTCGGCTTTCATCATCCAATCAAAATACTGGGGCTCTTTTTTGAAGATTTCCTCCACTAGCCTTCCCTTGTATTTACCGAATTTGAAGATTTCCTTGCCTTCCTTGTTGTATCCAATATGGCCAACAAGATCGGCGTTCGAGTGGTTGTAGGAGAACTCATACAAGGCCTCTATATCGTTCCTGACGGGTTGGGTGACCCTGCCATCACGATCCTCGTATTCAACCCCTTCGTATCGTTTGATCTGTGCAAGCAATATCTCATAGGTTGCCCTGGTGTCGGCCTCGGCCTCATGGGCGTCTATGAGATCTTTGCCACAGTAAAATTTATAGGCTGCCCTCAGTGTACGGGGTTCCATTTTGTGAAAGATGTTCTGTACGTCCACCAGCCTGCGTTTCTTTACGTCAAACTGTATTCCGCAGCGCAGGAACTCTTCGATGAGCATCGGTACATCAAACTTGTTTGAATTATAGCCTGCAAGGTCACAATTTTTAAAAAACCCTTCCAGTGTGGGGGCGAGCTGGGCAAAGGTGGGCGCATCTGCCACGTCTTCATCCTTAATGCCGTGGATTGCACTTACCTCGCCGGGGATGGGGATCGTCGGGTTGATAAGCTTTGTCAGCGATTCGGCATGTCCACCGGGCAAGATCTTATAAATACTGATCTCTACGATACGGTCTCTGACCACATTGGTGCCGGTGGTCTCCAGGTCAAAGAAGGCGATGGGGCGGGTAAGGTTTAACTGCATAGGGTGTGGGTTGCTTTGGTAAAAAAAAAGTTTCTGCATCAGCAGATAAAAGGTCTTCTCCTTAAGTATACTGCAGGAAACCGGCGGCCAAAGGCATCACCTGCTGCCAATCTTTCCTGGCAAACACTGTCAGCACGAAATTACAACAAATCCACGTTGACCTGACGGTTAAATGGTTTGGTCCACATCAAAATTTTCCAGGTATTCGGCTACCCGCTGCAAAAACATGCCACCCAGGGCGCCATCCACTATTCTGTGGTCGCAGGAAAGCGACAGGTCCATTCTGTGGCGGATCCCGATGGTATCCCCTTCAGGGGTTTCCAACACAACAGGTTTTTTCTGTATCAGGCCCACACCCAGGATCCCTGACTGCGGCTGGTTGATGATGGGTGTGCCCATGGTTGCGCCGAAGGTACCAAAGTTGGTGAGGGTGAACGTGCCACCCTGGATCTCCTCGGGCTTTAGCTTGTTTTGCCGGGCCCTTCCGGCAAGGTCATTCACCTCTTTGACAATGCCAAGCAGGTTTTTATGATCTGCATTTTTGATGACGGGCACGATGAGGTTGCCGTCGGGCAGGGCCGCTGCCATGCCGACATTGATATTTTTCCGTTTGATGATCTTATGGCCGTCGAGCGATACATTTACCATGGGATAATCTCGCAAGGCTTTGGCAACGGCCTCAATAAAGATGGGCGTGAAGGTCAGTTTCTCCCCCTCTCTTTCCTGGAGGATCGCCTTGTTCTTTTTGCGCCAGCGGACCACCTTCTCCATGTCCACCTCCCTGAATAAGGTGATGTGAACAGATGTGTCTTCTGACATCACCATATGGTCGGCGATGAGCTTGCGCATGCGGTCCATCTCTACGACCTCATCTTTCTCGTTCACCGGTATTGCCGGGGCGGCTGGCTTGTGTGTCGCTGCGACTGCTCCGGCCGGTGGCTTTTGCGCTGATGCAAGCTGTGCCGTGGCTGCACCTTCCCGCTTTTTAAGGTAAGAAAGCAGGTCTTGTTTGGTAAGCCTGTTATTGCTCCCCGTCCCGGGAATGCCCTCAAGCTCCTCTATGGGGATGTTCTCTTCCCTGGCAATACTCCTGACCAACGGAGAATAAAAACGGTTGCTGTCACCTTTCCTGGCAGCCGGTGCCGATTCTTCCGGAGTGCCCTCACGGCTTGCCCCTGGTGCACCTTCACCCGCTTTTTCCCTGACTGGTTCATCAGGCTGTTCTGGTGCCACCGCAGAAACTCCCTTTTCATCCCCCCCCGCATCATCCTCATCTTCCATCTCAATGAGGGCAATAACAGTATCCACTTCAACAGTATCCCCCTCATTAAACAATTGCTCCTTCAGCACCCCTTCTACGGGACTGGGTATTTCAGAGTCCACTTTATCGGTGGCCAGCTCAAGGATGGGGTCGTCCAGGTCAATAGGGTCGCCAACATTTTTCAACCATTTGGTAATGGTCGCTTCCGTTATACTCTCACCCAGTTTGGGCATCTTCAGTTCAAAGGTCGCCATATAACTTGTTTTTAAAAAAGATAATCAGGTCCACTATATTTGCAAACAAAAAATACCATAAAAGGTTTGACCACACATCATGCTATGAGGCATAACGGGATGGATCCGGGTTCCTCCCTAGGTTTCGGTAACCCTTCATCCATATTTGAAGGTCGTTCTCCAACTTGTAATCTTTGGCATACAGGTTATTCAGATTCTCTAATGTGTTGTCGTGCGGGGTTTTTCCCGCGATCACATCCCCGGGGCTCAGCACGCCCTGTTTCAGGGGTGGCAGTTTGCCTACATTGGAGGTCTGATGGTAGCCGACCCATGAGATCCTTCCGGACAACACCTTTATGAGGTTTTTTATAAAACCCCACCTGTTTTTCTGTATCAATAGCTGGAAAGGGATTGTGACGGTCAGAAAAAGGGACACTGCCAGATCAAACAACCTTTTGTTGCGTTTGTTGGCTGGCAAATTGATGGCATTTACGTTGATGGTGAACAGGTCATCAAAGGTGTCGATGCTATTGCTGCCAATGATGTAAAGACTTTCGGGCGGGGCGATCTTGAAGAGTACCTGCTTGGACTGTAATTTCGACATGTGGTCGATGATGGTTTGGGAAGGCATGTCGCCGGCACAAAAAATCACCTCGTTGATGCGGTAAATGTCGATGAGCTCATTGATTTGCCTTATGGTTCCCAGGTAGCCTTCAGAATCAGGTTTTTTTTCTTTCAGTGACACCAGCCCGATGAAGGAAGTGTTGCCGCCCTGCCGGAGCATCTTCAAAATACGTGCTGCCTCCTGTCCGTCTCCCGCGATCAGCACCCTTTTGTTGACAAGAGTGCTAATATGAAGCGTTTTATGCTTTATCAGCGTGCCGGTTGTCCTGGTAAGCGTCATTGAAAACAAAGACCAGACGCTGCCCAGCAAAATGAGGGCTCTGGAAAACCTCAAATGTACCGGCAACAGTGCATATATAACGAGTATTGCAATGGTCCCCAGACCGATGCCCCTAACAATACGAAAGAGCCTGACAGGGCGGTCATAGCCTCCGCTGATGTACACTGCCGAAAGCCAGATGAAGATATATGCCGGCACGAAGAAACGCATAAATTCGGGTGGGTAATAAGCAGACTCCACGGCAAAAACCTGGTGTCCCCAATAATTTTTCAGATAATAAAAGCCGCCGAAGATCAGTGCGGCATCGATCACCGGCCAGAAGATGCGCCGGGAAAAACGGGAAAGGATGGCGATCATGGCCCGGAAGTAAACGGCCAGGTTGATCAACATGGAGAATACCCTGGCATTGTTCTGTGAAAAATGTTTTCGGGCAAAGATGATCATGGCATTGTAAAATACCAGTACGTAGTTGACACTGCTTTTCTTGGTACTTTCACCCTTGTAATGGATGATCCGGGTACCTGGGTAATAATAGTTCTTATATCCTGCTTTTGTTATTCGGTGTGAAAGATCAATGTCTTCGCCGTACATGAAGAACGACTCATCAAGCAGGCCGGTTTTTTCCAGGGCCTCTTTCCTGAGGAGCATAAATGCGCCTGACAACACGTCTACCTCGTGGGTTGTATCGTTATCGAGATAGCCAAGGTGGTATCTCCCAAAAATCCTTGATTTTGGGAACAGGGCCGAAAGGCCGAATATCTTGCAGAATGCCACGCCTGGTGTTGGCAGCCCGCGTTTGGATTCAGGAAGGAATCGACCCTGTCCGTCAAGCATCTTCACGCCCAAAGCACCGGCTTTTGGATGCTTGTCCATGAAATCCACCACGCCGGGAAGGGTGTCATCCTCCACCACAGTGTCAGGATTGAGCAACAGTATATACCGGCCCCTGGCCTGCCTGATAGCCTGGTTGTTCGCCTTGCTGAACCCCTGGTTTTCCTTGTTGACGATCAGCTTGACCCGGGGAAACTTCTTTCTTACCATCTCCACAGATCCATCCACCGACTGGTTATCTACCACAAAGACTTCCATCTCAAGCCCCTGACCCGACTTGAACACCGAAAGCAGGCACTGTTCCAGGAAATACTTGACATTGTAATTTACAATAACGATGGACAGCTGCATGGCTTGTTGTATAGTTTTCACTGTTTCTCAAATACCGGGCCATCGGCATCCGATGATTTTGCCCGGCATCTTGCGTTCCGGGTTGCCGGTGACAGTTCACCACACGAATTCATCTGATGGTTTTCTGGTCATATTCGGTGCGGTGAATGATACTCCGGCCAAGGGTAACTTCATCGGCATACTCCAACTCATCACCGATGGCAATACCCCTTGCAATGACAGTTACTTTCCGGTTAAAAGGCTTTATTTTTTTATACAGGTAAAAATTGGTGGTGTCGCCTTCCATGGTCGTACTCAATGCAAGGATCACCTCCCTGACCTCCTGGTTGCTCTGCAATCGCTTTTCCAGGGCTTCAATGTTAAGGTCGGCCGGCCCGATACCGTCAATGGGGGAGATGATCCCTCCCAGCACATGATAGAGGCCGTGGTACTGCCCCGTATTTTCAATGGCAATCACATCACGGATATCTTCCGTCACACAAATCATGGTATTGTCCCGGCGCGGTGAACTGCAGATCTCGCATACCGGACTGTCAGAAATATTGTAGCACTCCCTGCAGTAAACCACTTCCCTGTGCAGCTTTAACAGTGCTTCAGAGAAACGGTTCATGATTTCCCCGTCCTGCTTTAACAAATGCAGCACCAGCCTTAAAGCCGTCTTCTTACCGATACCCGGCAACCGGGCAAATTCTTCAACGGCCGATTGCAATAATTTTGATGAAAAGTTTTCCAAGTTTTGTTTTTTGCAGTTTGCATTTCGGTTTCGTGCAGGGACATAAGTACAGCGCTTCTGCAACCGCCATCTGTCAATGGCCAAAAGGCCAACAACCAAAGGCCATCAGCCTCCCGCCAACAGCAACGGCCAAAGTTAATAATAAATGCCCGGTGTAAAGATAAAATCTTTGGCTATTTTTGCCGCATCATTCTAATTAAATGGACGCGTATGACGCCTCTCCTGATCCTGTTTTCTTTCATCATCTACACGTCTTTGATTTTTTTGATCTCCCGGTTAACGGTGCGTCGGAAGGTGAACAGCGAGACCTATTTTCTGGGTAACCGTAATTCGCCATGGTATGTGGTGGCGTATGGCATGATCGGCGCATCACTTTCAGGGGTCACCTTTATGTCGGTACCCGGACTGGTACACAGTGAGCAGTTCTCTTACATGGTCCTGGTGCTGGGTTACCTGGTGGGATATGCTGTTATAGCCGGCATCCTGCTCCCATTGTATTATAAAATGAACCTCACGTCCATCTACACCTACCTGGAAAAACGTTTTGGGTTCTATGCCTATAAAACCGGCTCTTTTTATTTCATTATAAGCCGCCTGATTGGCAGCGCATTTCGTATGTTCTTGGTTGTGATCGTCTTACAACGTTTTGTCTTTGATGGCTGGGGCATTCCGCTGGGTGTGACGGTTTCACTGTTCATGACGCTTATCCTGTTGTACACCTTGCAGGGTGGCATTAAAACCATTGTATGGACCGATACTTTGCAGACCACTTTTATGGTGGGGGCGGTAATTATAAGTATCTTTCTTATTTCCAATAGTTTGGATATGGGTTTTGGGGCCCTGGTGTCGGAAGCGGGCAGCAGGGGGTATACCAGGCTTTTCGTTTTCGATATCAACGATCCCCGTTTCTTTTTGAAGCAGTTCTTTGCCGGCATGTTCATTACCATCGTAATGACGGGCCTGGACCAGGACATGATGCAGAAGAATCTCAGCTGCCGCAACCTGCGTGATGCACAGAAAAATGTGCTGAGTTTTGGCGCCATACTGATCCCCATCAACCTTCTGTTTCTCTTTTTGGGCTCTGTTTTATGGATATATGCCAGCAGGGAGGGGCTCGTCCTTGGCCCTGATCAAACATCAGACGAGCTTTTTCCCACCATTGCACTTCAATACCTTGGTGTGGTTGCGGGCCTTACCTTCTTTTTCGGCTTGGTGTCGGCAGCATACTCCAGTGCTGATGGCACACTGACTGCCCTGACCACTGTGTTTTGCATTGATTTTCTTGGCCTGAAGAGGCAGCCGGACATGACAGAGGAGAAGATGAAGCGGGTGCGTTACCGGGTGCATGTAGCCTTTTCCATCCTGATGATGATCATCATCATCGGTTATGGGGCGGTCGCTGACGAAGCCCTGATCAGCAAGCTCTTCACCATTGCAGGATACACCTATGGCCCCTTGCTCGGGTTGTACTTCGTGGGTTTGTATACGAAATGGCAGGTAAAAGACCGTTTTGTGCCCTTGGTGGCCCTGATGTCACCACTACTTAGTTACCTGCTGAGCATCAACTCTGAATGGCTGCTTAACGGATACCGCTTCGGCTTCGAGATCCTCATCCTCAACGGGCTCTTCACCTTTATTGGGCTTTACGCAATAAGGAAAAAGGGTAAGGCCGGAAAGGGTTGATGGTTCTGCATCCGCTGTGATGCCAGGTAAAGAACGACCCTACCCTGGATGCGTGCGGCTTATTCAACAAAGCTTACCCAGCCGTGCGGGTCATCTTCTTCACCATACTGAATGCCTTGCAGCTTCTGGTAAAGCTTTGTTGACCAGGGGCCTGCCTTGGATGGATCACCAAAGGTGTATGTTTTGCCGCTCTCTCTCTCAACGATCTTGCCGATTGGCGATATGATGGCTGCCGTGCCACAGGCACCGGCTTCCTCGAAGGTTGACAGTTCTTCCACCGGCACTTCGCGTCGCTCCACCTTCATGCCCATGTCCTCAGCGATCTGCATCAGGCTCATATTGGTGATGGATGGCAGGATGGAGTCGGATTTTGGTGTGATATAGGTGTTGTCCCTGATACCATAAAAGTTGGCCGGCCCGGCCTCGTCAATATACTTCTTCTCTTTGGCTTCCAGGAAGATCACAGAAGCATAGCCTTCCGCTTTTGCCCTCTCGGAGGCGCGGAGACTGCCGGCGTAGTTGCCCCCCACTTTGATATGGCCGGTGCCCAAAGGAGCGGCACGGTCGTAGTCGCGAATGATCTGCATGGTAACAGGATTGAAGCCCTCCTTGAAATAAGGCCCCACAGGACCGACAAATACCATGAAGAGGTATTCTTTTGCAGGGTTAACCCCGACCTGAACACCAGTGCCAATAAGCAACGGGCGGATATATAACGCCGCACCGTGCCCGAAAGGCGGAACATACTGCGCATTCAACTTTACGGCTTTCTGAACCATGTCGTGGAAGAGCTGCTCCGGCACTTTGGCCATCAGGATTCCGTCGGCCGAACGTTGCATCCGTTTTGCATTCTCCTCCCAGCGAAACAAGCGGATCCGGTCATCCCTCCCGCGGTATGCTTTCATGCCCTCAAAAGCCTCCTGGCCATAGTGCAGGCATGTGGCAGCCATGTGGATGCTGATATGCGGGGAAGAAGAGATCTCTGCTTCGCCCCACCGGCCGTTTCGATAATAACACCTTACATTGTAATCGGTCTGGAAATACCCAAAGGGAAGCTTTCCCCAGTCTATGTTTTGCATAATGGCTGGTTTTATGATTTATGATTGGACAAAGATGATGATGTCCTGCTAAATTATAATATTATTTGGAACCCGGAATCCTTTTTTCGTTTATTTGTTGCAATATACATGAACTATTTTTTGTACTTTTTCTTTGGCTGGCATACAAAGAAAAAGGCGCCAAAAAGAAAGATCACCGCTTCTGATGCCTCAAATGCGGATTTGTCTTCAACCGGTCACCACCTTCAAAACGCACCCGTGTGCTGCGTGATGGCATCCATCAGGTTGATCATTTTGTTTCTCATCGATACAGGTGATCCATCGTAATTGTTAACGATGATGACGAATGCGGCCTGGTTTCCGTTCTGCATTGTTGTATAGCCTGTGTAGGCAAGTACGTTGGTGAGGAAGCCGCTTTTGGCCCGAAGCAGCCCTTCTGAGGTGGTGCCCTTCAGGCGGTTGGAAAGGGAACCACTGTATCCTGCCAGCGGCAGGCTGTTCATGAATGTGTGGGATGTTGGGTGTTGTGCGGCAGCGGCCATGACCGTCATGAGTTGTCCGGCGGTAAGACGGTTGACGGGCGACAATCCACTGCCATCAACCATCAGGCCAATGGGAGGATTGGCACCGTTAGCATCCCAGAACGCTTTTACAGCATTCAGTCCTGCTTCACGTGTTCCTTCTCCGGCAGCATGCTGTCCGATGATCTTCAGAAGGTTCTCTGCGTAGGTGTTTACACTGGTGATGTTTGTCCTGTAAATGATGTCGGCCAGGGGGGGGGATTGCCAGATGCTGATTGTTTTTCTGTCCTCTGATGGGATGATGCCATCAGAGGCGACGGTCCGGTATGTGCTGCCCTGCCCGTCCGTTTCAATGCCCCGGTTTGTGAGGAAGATCCTGAAGCTCTCTGCCAGAAACCCTGGCGGATCGGGCATGGAGCCCCTGACGGGGAACGATCTCGCACCCAAAGGCACGGTGCCGGTGAGACGTCTCTCCATTACATAGGGCGCACCAAAGATGTACACCTGGTCGCCGGAACCTGCAAGGTCCGTGGTAACTTCATTCACGAAAGAGATCCCGGGAATCAGGGGTTCTGTGGCCACCACCGTGGCAGGTCTGCCAAGCGCACCACCGGCATCAAAATAAACGGTGTATTCATTCTCCATGACCGTCAGCCCGCTCGCACCGGCACCAAAATAGTTGCCAATATCCTCCCATATCCAGTGCCGGGGCACCATCTCATCGTCAAAAATGCGCGCGTCTGCAACAATATGGCCGCCTACCCTTGTGATTCCGGCACCATGCATCGCCTCCAGCCACCGGGAATAAACATTGTCAAGCGCCAGTGTGTCACTCATCCCTGATGAGCCAAGGGTAGGATCGCCACTGCCCCTGATGTAAAGATTGCCGCGCAGGACCCCGTGGCTGTCAACAATGCCATCGTGTTCAAGGTGTGTCTCGTACCGGTAATCAGGACCCAGCATCATCAGGACGGTGGCCGTGGTGATCACCTTCTGGGTGGATGCGGGGACCAACAGCTGGTGGATATTGTGTGCCAGGATGGGTTGACCTGCGGTGATATCTTTGACATAGATCGCCCAGCTGGCATTTCGCAGGGTCTCATCAGAACGAAAGCTGTCATAAGCTTCATGCAAAGGAGTCGGTGAGGCTGGTTGGCTGGCTGCACCAGCGTTTAGCCCACCAATGCAGATCAGGAAAACGGAAACAGTAAGGTGGCGCATAAAATGATCATGTAATGATTGGAACAGCGTCATGGTTTATTCTGCGCCGGTTTTTTTGAGCAACTCAATGGCTTCTGTTGCACTGATCCTTTCTTCATTCAAAAAGGCGACCACGAAAGCATCCCGGAACCCCGCACCATGGACCTTTTGTTGAATTGCTGCGGCCCTTTCCAGGGTAGGCTCATTCCCCACGGTATATTTGTACAGCCCTTCATGAAAATAGCAGGAAACATTTTCAAGTCCCCGGAATGCAGGGTCATCATACGGCCTTTTTTCTGAGGTGGATGCAAACTGTACCCGGAAAACAATACTGCCTGCATCGCCCGGACGACCTGCATCTTTTTGAGTGGCTTTTTCGTTTGTATGAATGGCCGGGGTTTCCTCGTGGCGGATTGTGTTGGTTGTGCCCTGGCCATAGGGATATTCATTGCGGCTGGCGAGCAGTTCATCCTCTTCTTCCTTGTAATCACGGAAAGCCCGGTAAATGGCCGAAGCAATGTATGCCTGGCCTGATTCCGACATCAGGTACCGTTCCTCGTTCGGGTTGCTCAGGAAACCCGTCTCCACCAGGACGCCGGGCATGGCGATCTGGTACAGCACCAGAAAGCCGGCTTGTTTAACCCCCCTGTCAATGCGCCTTGCCCTATCCCTGAACTGCTGTTGTATAAGAGAAGCCATGTTAAGGCTCTGATCGAGGTAGGCGTTCTGGTATAGGGCGAAGATGATGCTGGCCTCGGGCGAGTTGGGGTCAAACCCGTCATAGGTTTCCAGATAGTCATCCTCATAGAGGATGGACTTGTTTTCCCTCCTGGCCACCTCCAGGTTGGCCTGGCTTCGGTGAAGACCCATGACAAATGTTTCCGTGCCTAGTGCCCTTGAGGAGCCCGTACTGTTGCAGTGGATCGAGATAAAGAGATCGGCATTGTTGTCATTGGCGATCTGTGCCCGCTCATGCAGGGGGACGAACACATCTGTTTCCCTCGTAAAGACAACTTCTACACCGGGAAGGTTTTCACGGATATATTCGCCCAGCTTCAGCGAGATGGCCAAGGCGATGTCTTTTTCCATCGAGCGCCTGCCAATGGCGCCACTGTCGCGTCCACCATGCCCGGGATCAATAACCACCGTTCTTACAGCACCGCCGGTAGCGGCTGCCATCAACGATGACATGCTGACGATCAACAGGATTATACCAAAAAATACAAGAAAACGTTTCACTTAAGATACGCTATTTTTAGTTAGTTTTGTCAATGTTGGACCGATATGTCACTGTTGGAATACCGGAATGTTTTCTACAAAAATAATATTTAATCACTTCGTGCACAAACTTCCATTTACTTTGATCAGAAACTTCATCGTAAAGGCATTTGCAATGACCGGTGTTTTCTGTTTTTGTGCTGTCGTGTCGGGTGCCCAACCCCCGGATTCTCCAGAACCTTTTCCTTTGACAGACAATGGGCAGACGATTGAATTTCAGGACACACTGGTTGTGGACACAATGCCAGAGGCACCGGAAAGGATAGAGGGCACGGGCCTCATTCTGGATGACAAGGTGGAGTATATGGCAGAGGACACGATCTATCATGACATACGCAATCAACGTGTCTATATATATGGGAATGCCGACCTCACCTATGAGGACATGCACCTGAACGCCGCATATATTGAGATAGACTTCAACGTTAATGAATTATATGCCAAAGGGTTGCCTGACACTGCCGGCGTGATAATGGGGAAACCGGTTTTCAGTGAAGGAATGCAGAGTTTTCAGT
Organism: Bacteroidales bacterium; assembly: GCA_007125585.1. GTDB lineage: Bacteria > Bacteroidota > Bacteroidia > Bacteroidales > UBA7960 > PUPG01. The sequence continues at coordinate 40,655 of SLCY01000021.1, read as the reverse complement.
CGGAGGAGTTGAGGTATAATTTTGAGACCAGGCGTGGAAGGACCATTGGGGTGGTTACGGAGGAAGCCGATGGCTTTGTCCATGGTGATGTTGTAAAACTCCAACCTACAAGGGAAGTGCATGTTTCTGAAGGGAAGTACACCACATGCAGCAATGCTGACCCGCACTTTCATATCGCATTCCGTCGGGCCAAGATCATTCCCGACGACAAGATCGTATCCAGCTTTGCCTACCTTGTCCTGAGAGACGTTCCCACCCCTTTGTTTATTCCGTTTGGTTTTTTCCCCAACAAGAGGGGCCAGGCATCCGGAGTGCTGATCCCATCATACGGAGAAAGCAGGAACCGTGGTTTTTACCTTGAAAACGGCGGCTTTTATTGGGGTATCAATGAATACCTTGATTTGTCAATACGGGGGGATATTTATTCCAGGGGCAGCTGGGCGTTGAGGGCCGGGTCCAACTATTCAGTGCGTTACCGCTACAGTGGCAGTGTAAATCTCTCATATGCGGTGAATATTTTGGGTGAGCGCAACCTTCCCGGCTATGAGCGCAGCAGGGACTTCCGCATACAGTGGAGTCACAACCAGGCACCACAGGCACATCCTACAAGGTCGTTCCGCGCCAGCGTCAATGCCGGCAGCAGCCAGGCGAGCCGCTTCAATCCCGTATCGGATGCCGACTATCTTACCAATACATTCTCCTCCAACGTGTCCTATTCGAGAAGCTGGGCAGGGATGTACAACTTTTCGGCCAACCTGCGACACAGCCAGAACACCAACACCCAGATGGTGGATCTGGGCCTGCCGGAACTAACCTTCAGCGTCAACAGGTTTTACCCTTTTCGGAGGTCTGGGCCCAGAACAGGGCAAATGAGATGGTATGAAGACATTAACATGAGTTACAACATGTCTGCCCGCAACCAGCTGAGCATTGCCGACTCCCTTCTGTTCACGCAGGACGCGCTTTCAGAGTTCAGGAACGGGGTTCGTCATGATATTCCGGTAAGCTATTCCACGCGCATCCTTAATCACTTTAATTTCAGTTCCGGTGTGAGTTACAGTGAGCGTTGGTATTTCAGCACCATCAGGAAGGAATGGGATGATGGTGTCATGACCATCACGCCAACGGATACATTGTACGGCGGTGTGGTGACGGATACGGTACCGGGCTTTAAGGCAGCCCGTGAGTTCAATTTTTCGACAGGCATCAGCACCAGGCTATATGGGATGATGCAGTTTCAATCCGGTCCTGTGTCGGCACTCAGACACGTTGCAACCCCCAGTGTGAGCTTTTCCATGCGTCCCGACTTCGCCGACCCTTTCTGGGGTTACTATCAGGATTATTTTGATCCCCGCTCAGACAAGACGGTGCAGTATTCAATCTTTGAAAACAGCATTTATGGCGGGCCCCCATCCGGCCGCTCAGGGAATTTGAGTTTTTCAGTGACCAACAACCTGGAGATGAAACTTCGCAACAGGAGGGATCCTGATGCTGAAGACCGAAAAATTGCACTGATTGATAACTTCAGGATATCCGGGGGTTATGATATTGCCAGGGACTCCCTGAACTTTTCTGATATCCGTATCAGTGCCCGCACCAGGCTGTTGGGCAACTTTGACATTAGCTATTCCAGCACATGGACGCCATATGCTACAGGTAGCGATGGGCAGCGTATCGACCAGTTCCTGTGGAACACTGAAAAAAGGTTTTTGAAACTGAACAATACCAGCTGGGCACTCAACCTGAACTATTCGTTGAGTTCGCGTAACGGGTCTGGCCGGCGCAACGGAAATGACAGGGAGGGCTTGTCGCCTGAAGGTGCGCCCCATGGAAGGGCCCAGGAGGGGCTCCCGCTCAATGGGACAGGCATGCCCGGGGAGGAACTGTCGGTTGTACAGCCAGCCAATGGCGTTGATTACAGTGTACCCTGGAACCTGACCTTTTCTTATTCATTCAATTACAATGCACGGTACCAGCATATGGATGAGCGCATGGACCGCAATTATGTCCAGAACCTGTCTGTTACCGGTGATGTTCACCTGACGCCTAAATGGCGTGTGGGTTTCCGTACGGGTTATGACTTTGACAACCACAAACTAACATATACCTCTGTTGACATATACCGTGACCTGCACTGCTGGGAAATGACCTTTAACTGGATACCGATGGGGTTCCGTCAGAGTTATAATTTTACCATTCGTGTCAAGTCAAGTGTACTGCAGGATCTGAAGCTGACCCGCCGTACACATCACCTGGACAGGGCGTTTCAGTAGGTTGTGAACGTTTTGCCGGAGATGGGGTGAACCACTTTGCTGAAACCTTATATGCTGCAATCAGTAATAATGCCGCCCGGTGAAATGGCTTGCCATATGTTTTGCCCACAGGGCTTGACCTGTATAGTAAGGACAGGACCAGGGCTGTCGAAACAAAACCTGAAAAAAATGTACAATGCTACGATGTTGACAAAGCTGGTGGTTGATTTGCTTGGCCGGTGTGGTGTGTCGCATGATGATGCGGCTGTCACGGCGCGTGCTCTTGTTGCTGCCGAGATGCGCGACATCCCTTCTCATGGATTGTTGCGGTTGACCGATTATATTCGCATGTTGCGCAGCGGGCGTATCAATACAGGGGCTATGCCTGAAATCGTCCATCAAACTGCCTCTACGGTTACCCTGGATGGCGACAATGGCCTGGGGCCTGTTGTCGCGGACAAGGCCATCCGGCACGCCATTGCAAAAGCCGGGGATTGTGGTACCGGATGGGTTGCCGTAAGGCACAGCAATCATTTTGGTATTGCCGGCCATTATGCAATGCAGGCATTGCCGCACAATATGATAGGTGTTTGTATGTGTAATGCAAACCCACTGGTAGCCCCTACGTTTGCTGCTGTAGGGATGATGGGCACCAACCCGTTGGCTGTTGCCATCCCGGCGGGCAAAGAGCCTCCGTTGGTGGCAGACTTTGCTACAGCAGCCATTGCACGGGGAAAAGTGGACCTGTTGCACAAAAAAGGACTACCCATCGAAGAGGGTTTTGTTCAGGCGCCAGATGGCAAGCCAAGCACGGATCCCGGCATCCTCACCCGTGGCGGTTCCATCCTGCCCCTGGGAAGTACCAGGAAATTCGGTAGTCACAAAGGCTATTGCATGGCTGCCATCATAGATATTTTTTCCGCCCTGCTTTCGGGTGCTGCCTTTGGCCCCTTTGTACCTCCCTCTGTCGCCTGGTTACCGGTGAAAAAGGATCTGTTCGGCAAAGGCACAGGCCATTTCTTTGGTGCCATGCGCATAGATGCTTTCCTGCCTGCCGATCACTTCTTGTCAGGAATGGACCGGTGGATTAAAACAATGCGTGAAGCACAGCCTGCAAACGGCGCTGAACGGGTTTTAATTCCCGGCGACCCCGAAAGGGAAGCAGAAGAAAGGAATACAAGGACCGGGGTCTCCCTGCAGGAAAAAGTGAAAGAGCAGATCCTGAACCTTTGCAGGGAACTGAAAGTGGATTGCCCCTTATAACCGGACCGGCATGGTTTTATCCCAACATGTTTTGGATATTTCTCCTGTAAAAAAACATCAGCATTTTGTATGTTGACGGATGACGGAAGAACGATGGAACGATGGAACGAAGCTTTTGGCTTTTGGCTGTTAGCTATTGGCTTTTAAACCTTTAAACCATTCAACCCATAAACCTTTAAACCATTAAACCCTTCAACTTTTAAACCCTTCAACCTATTTGACATTTCGCCCTTTTGACAAATGATAAACATTAATAAACAAGCAACGACCGGGTGAAAGGCCTTGAGAGGTTTTTGTGTGTCTGTGTGTAATCCCGAATGAAAAAAATTCATGTAAATTTGAAAAAAATAATGAATATTTGCAGTCGTGATAATGGATCGTAAATTTTCTTCAGGCTGAAGGTTGGATGCTGGAAGGAATTCCTTTCATGATGCTGCTTTGTTTTGTTATTTATTTTACCTTTGCATATTCAAAATAATCACTCAATACAGATCGTATGAAAACAGCAATTCAGATTGTTTTGGCCCTCGTAATAATCATTCTGGGCTATTTTGTGTATGACAGTATCATGGAGCCCGTCCGCTTTCGCCAGGAAGTGCAGCAGCGGGAGGGAGAGATTATCCAGAGGCTGAAAGATATCCGCGAAGTGCAGAGATCACATCGATCTCGGCACCAAAGATTTACAGCTGATTTGGACTCCCTGGTAATGTTTTTTCAGGCAGATTCACTGCCCCTGGTGCGTGCCATCGGATCCGTCCCTGATACGCTGACAGAAACAGAAGCTGTCCGCCTGGGCATTGTGGAACGCGACACTTTGTGGATCGCCGCAAAGGACAGTCTGCTCCGGCATGCAAGATATCCCATCGATACACTGCCCTATGTGCCTTATGGCGCAGGCGAACGTTTTGAAATGGAATCTGGTTTCATTGAAAGAGGATTGGTAAAACTGCCTGTCTTTGAAGCCCGGGTGAAGCCCTTTGTATATATGAATGATCTTGACAACTGGCGTGTTTATTATACAAGGGAAGAAGGCCTTAGGGTCGGATCGATGCAGGAAGCTGTACTGGACGGAAACTGGGAATAACAACAACCCCTATGTATTATGCCTGGCTCTTTCCGGAATACCCTGAGTATCGTTGACAAGGTTTACCAGGCAGGGCCCGGCCGTAAAAAAAACTTATCCATCGGGTGGTTGTCCGATGGATTTGTTTTTTCCATCCTTGATGTCAAAGAATTTAAATACATCGCCCTGGAAGAACACAAACAGGAAGGGCGACCAGACGCACATCACCACTTTGCCTTCCTGAGGGATCAGCTCAATGAGAACCCTCTCCTGAACCAGCCGTTCGACAGGGTCAATATCTTTTATTATTCTCCAAAGCTGGTGCTCGTCCCTGACGCACTTTACAACAAAGAGGATGAAAAAGCGTTGTTTGACCTCTGCGCAACACGAAGCGATCATCACCAGATACGTTCTGACCATCTCCACATTGCAAAAGCCCATGGCATCTATTCCACTCCCGTGGAATTGATCACTCTTTGCGGTGAGTTTTTTTCGGGCTGCAGGCTGAGACATTACGGGTCGGCCCTGATAGAAAGCACCCTGGCAGGTCAGAAGCTTGAAAAATGGAACGCCGGCATGGTACTGCATATTCAATCCAGCCATTTTGAACTCTTGTTACTGGAAAGCGATAAACTGACCTATTATAATTCTTTCGCGATACAGTGTTTTGACGACATGCTGTACTACATCTTCTATGTGCTGGAGCAATATGGTTTGCAGGCAGAACAGTTGAAAACCATCATACTGGGTGAGTTGCCGATGGACACTGAAGCTTTTGCCACGCTGAGGTCCTTCTTCAGGGAAGCAACCTTTCCTGAGAAAAATGACATGTATAAGTATAGCCCGGAGTTTGACCGGGTGCCTTATCATTTTTACTTCAATCTGCTAAACTTAAACTCATGCGGATAATCGGGGGCCTTCACCAAAGAAGAATCATCCGCCCGCCTGCCGGTCTTCCTGTCCGGCCTACGACCGACAAAGCCAAGGAAGCATTGTTCAACGTGTTGCAAAACGTTTTTGATTTTGATGGGATCCGTGTGCTTGACCTCTTTGCCGGGACAGGCAGCATCTCATTTGAGTTTGCCTCGAGGGGGGCGGCTGAAGTGGTGGCCGTGGAAAACAACCTGCGCTGTCTGCGGTTTATGCGACAGGTAAAAGAACAACTGGCGCTGGAGAACCTGGTTTGCCTGAAAGCGGATGTGTTTCGCTTCCTTAAACACTGCCACCCTGCTTTCGATATTGTCTTCGCCGACCCACCCTATGATATGGAGAACATAAAACAACTGCCCGATGCCATCTTTTCCCAAAAACTGCTTGCCGAAAACGGATGGCTGATCATCGAACATTCATCAGCTATCGTATTTGACAACCATCCGAAATTTGTTCGAAAACGAAATTACAGCATGGTGCATTTCAGCTTCTTCGAATGAAGGGATAACCAACTCTGATATTTTTATTAATTTTAGCTTCGTAACTTTGGGTTTAATTGTTTATATGACTCTATTTTTATTGGTAAAGAGATTGTTTAAGAAAGCGTTATAATACCCAGGTGCATGAAAAGAATTGCCTTATTCCCGGGATCCTTTGATCCCATCACAAAAGGACATGAGTCCATCGTGCTGAGGGCACTGCCTCTTTTTGACAATATAATCATTGCCATTGGGATCAATGAGCAAAAAAAAAGTTTTTTCCCTTTGGGCGAGCGCAAGGCATGGATTGAAAAAGTATTTGCACCCTATCCGGCAGTCAGTGTCGTTACCTATGAGGGACTTACCGTTGACCTCTGTGAAAAGCTGGGTGCAAAGTATATCCTGAGGGGGCTGCGTACTTCGGCCGATTTTGAATTTGAAAGGAGTATCGGGCAGATGAACAAAAAAATGTTCCCGGATGTGGAAACGGTTTTTTTGTTAACCACCCCGGAGTATACCGCGGTAAATTCCTACATTGTCCGCGAAATCATCAGGCATGGTGGCGATGCTTCCTCCTTTATTCCCGAAGGTGTGAACCTGTCGTCCGGCATGCAGCCTGCAAAAGAATGAACCGTAAAATGAAAAGCGGAAAATAACATGGAATGGGTTTGCACATGAGGTTTCTTGCCTTTATTGTTTGTTTGATCCTTTTCTTCGCACCTTTTCCGGGCATTTCCGAAGTGTTGGTCAAGGGCGTTTTTCCGGGGGCGGAGGGGGAGGAGATCCGCCTGATGGAGACCATGGACCTTATTAGTTATCGTTCAAAGGAGGTGGATGCCTGCATCATCGACGAGAATGGCGCATTTGCCTTTCGCGTCCATATTGATTCACCGGGGCAAATGTTTTTTCGGATAATGCACGCAAGGATCCCTTTTTATGTGGCCCCCGGCCAGGAATACTGGGTGTCATTCGACCCGGTTGACCCGGGCGCACTCAATGAGCAGCATCATCAGGTTCCTTTAAGGCAGCATTTCCCTGTAACAATACGAAACAAATATGAAGGGGATCCGGATTTGAACCTGATGACAGAAAAGTTGAATGTGATGGTGGCAGATTATCTGCAAACCAGCGTGGCTGGTAGCATACGTGCAAATCACCGGCATTCACTGGGTGATTTTAAATCCCGTCTGGATTCCGCTTTTCATCATGTTCGCTCCCGCTCTGCTTTTTTTGATGATTATGTACGCTACTATGTTTCCTATCTGGAAAGGACCCTGAACACAAAGTCGTTCGATGCGCTGGTTGAATCCTTCCTTCACTGCAGGCCAATACTGTATTCTCATCCAATGTACATGGACTTCTTTCAGGCAATGTTTGATACCTATTTGTTTGGCGGCAGTCGTTCGATAAGTCCTGCCGGCCTCAATTTCGCCGTGAACCGTCAGGCAAGCTATCGTGCGCTAATGGACACCCTGGCAAAGGATACCATGTTTTATAATGTCCGTTTCAGGGAGCTTGTCATGCTCAACGGCCTCCGGAGAATGTTGGGAATGGCTGATTTTGATAACAGAATGGTTGTGGAGATCCTCCGGCAGGCCCGGCATCAGAGCACGTTCTCTTTGCATGCTGCGATTGCAGAAAATATTCTTGAACAACACCTTGCACTGAAACCGGGCACTCCTGCGCCTGGCTTTTCACTAACCGGCCCTGAGGGGGATACCCTTCGCCTGGAGGATTACCAGGGACGTTACCTTTATCTTTTTTTTGGTGCCGGCTGGTGCCCGGTCTCCATGGCCGAAGCAGGTGCAATGTCAACGTTGACGGCGACCTTTGATGACACGTTGCACATTCTGGGCGTATTGATCGACAATGCGACAACCAGTATTTCAGGAATCCTTGAAGACGATGCGTCTCCTTTCCGGTTATTGCACTTCGGCGGTGACTACCGTTTGCTTGACGATTACCGGGTGCGAACGGTTCCCCAGTATTTACTGATCGACCCGGATGGCAATATCGCAGCCTTCCCTTTTGTTTCACCTTCCGCAGGGGCGGCTGAAAAAATTGAAGATTTCATCAATAAATGACAGCGGGTTGCGGGCCGGGGGGAAGAGGGGCTTTTCAGGACCGGCTGGTCAGTTGCCGGCACAAGGCCAGCAGTTCTTTGATGTTGCCATAGGTGTTTGACATCACCTCTGAAAGGTGATCCGGATGCTTCCACTCTGCACGGATGATGCCTTCGCTGGTTTGTGGCTCCGCACGGCAGCAAGTGCTTGTCTTCATAAAAAACCAGTGCGTTTTCTTTAGCGCCCACTGATCCCCCAGGTAAGGATAAACATGATACGTCTTTGGCAGGGAGTGCAATACCTCCAAATTGCCAATGCCGCACTCCTCCTGCACCTCACGGATGGCCGCATCCTCGGCCGGCTCATCCTTTTCCATCTTTCCCTTGGGCAAATCCCACCGGCTCTTGCGGAAGATAAACAACCAGTAACCGGTCGGGTCAGCAACCAATCCGCCGGCTGCTTCGATATAATGAAAAAAGGTGGCGAAGTGCCTGAACATCCTGGAAGGATTGTCGCTGACACATAGCAACGAGGATTTTTCTGAATCAATAAAACGCTTGAACGTGTCCCAGCCAACCGCATCTTTTATGACTGTATCCTTCCTGTTCAACTGATCTGGCAGTTCCGGCAAGAACAGGATCTTCCTGTGGTCGAAATATACGGCATATCTGTTTTCCATAGGGAACGATGTTTTATTGATCAGGAAGCATCCTTTTTTGTTAGTTTTGTGAAACCATTTCAACAACGCAAAGGGAGAAGCCCATGACGCTATCTGAATATCCTGCGACCGATGTTGCCCATTCACTGTTGCAAATTAACGCAATAAAATTGAATGTGGAAAATCCTTTTACGTGGGCCTCGGGCTTGCTTTCGCCTATCTATTGCGACAATCGTCGCATTTTGTCCTATCCTGCCATTCGCCGTATGGTAGTGGATGGCTTGTCGGTGATTGTCAGGGATCGCTTCCCCGAGGCTGGGCTGGTTGCCGGTGTCGCCACAGGAGGTATCGCACATGGGGTGTTGGTGGCTGAGAAACTGGGCCTGCCCTTCGTTTATGTCCGCAGTACCCCCAAAAGTCATGGCCTGGCCTCGCAGATCGAAGGCCATTTTGAAAAGGATCAGAAGACTGTGGTTGTGGAAGACCTTGTATCTACAGCAAAAAGCAGCGTGGCAGCAATTGAGGCACTTTCCGGCGCCGGACTGGTTATAAAAGGGATGGTCGCTATATTTACCTACGGACTGGATGCGGCGGAAAAAAGACTCCGGGACGCCGCATGCCCTTTCATCAGCTTAAGCAACTACCAGGCGCTGGTGGACCTGGTGAAATCACAGCAAACATTTTCGCCCGGAGAATTGGCAGCATTACAAGCATGGCGTGAAGACCCTGAAGCATGGTCGGATGCCCGTATGCATTAAAAATAAATGAAAATAACATGGCAACATTTGAAAAACAAAATATCCCTGTCAATGCAAGTTGCGAGACGGTGTTTTCCTTCCTGGGTGATTTCCGGAACTTTGAAGAACTGATGCCTGAACAGGTGACCAACTGGAAGGCCGATGAATCATCGTGTTCGTTTACCATACAAGGTTTGTCAGACCTGTCGATGCGCATCGACGGCAAGTATCCGTGCAGCAATATTCGTATTGTCTCCGAAGGAAAAAATCCGGTTGACTATCGAATGGATTACTACTTCAATGCAAAGGGTGACAATCGTTGCGGGGTAAGCATTGTGTTCGATGTGGACCTGAACCCGTTTATAAAAACCATGGTGTCCAAACCACTGCAACATTTTGTCGACCTGTTGGCCGAAAAGCTTCAGGAGAGGTACGCCTGACATCAGGCAGGAAACTCTATTTCTTTCATACCAAAAGTTTGCAGCCGCCCTTCATCATCTTTCAGCAGGAGCTTCCCATATTCATTCACACCGGCCACCGTACCTGCTGATGTCCGGCCCTCTCTGGTATATTGGATGCGCTCCCCGTAACCAAGGAGATTGTCCAGGTAAGCTTTGTCAATGCAGGCGGTATCGTCTTGCCGAAGCATGTTATAGTAGGATTGTATCTTCATTTTCACCTGCTGCAAACACCGATCGATGTCGTAATCTTTTCCAGTCAACATCTTCAGTGATGCAGGGCTGGGTATGCCGGGCGGGAAACGGCATTGGTTGATGTTCACCCCAATACCGGCAACAGATATTTCATACGTTTTGCCCATGATCCTGTTCTCTATAAGGGTGCCGGCGATCTTTTTCCCACCCGACAAGATGTCGTTGGGCCATTTTATAAGAAAAGCATGGCCTTGGCACAGGGAGGCCATTGCATCCCGGATGGACAGTGCGATACACTTGTTCAGCATAAACTGCCTGCCGGGTGACAGAAACACTGGTTTCAGCAATATGGAGAACAGAAGGTTTTTTCCTGCTTCGCTCACCCAATGGGTTTTTGCCTGCCCCCTGCCTGCGGTTTGATAGCCGGCCTGCACGACTGTCCCTTCCCCAGGCGCTTCCCCCGCCTCGATCATACGCCATAACTCCTTGTTTGTTGAATCTGTTTCCCGAAAAAAATAATGGGCTGCTCTTTCCATACCACCGTTATTTGTTGTAAAATTAATGAAAACACCAAATGGTTGAAACAACACGAAAAAAGCGCATTACAATAATGTGCGTAAAAATCGTTAATTTTGCAGTAAAAATATAAGTTTCGGCGAATGACAAAAAAAACATCAAAAAAAGACAGTTCGGTTGTACTTGTTGACGCGATAGTAAATGGCATACTGGGAAAAAAGGGCGAGGAAATCATCAGTATAAATCTGGGCAAGATCAATTCAACTGTTTGTGATTTTTTTGTTGTTTGTCATGGGAATTCCCATAATCATGTTACAGCCATAGCCGAGTCGGTGGAAGAGGAGGTGAACAAACTCTGCGGGGTAAAGCCTGCGCGTCGGGAAGGTTATACGAACGGGGAGTGGCTGTTGCTTGATTATCTTGATGTGGTGGTACATGTTTTTCGGGAGCCGGTGAGGCGTTACTACCAGCTTGAAGAACTGTGGGCCGATGCGCCTGCAAAACAGATCAAGGAATAATTGTTGTCGTTGTTGTCAACGGCGTTATATTTTATTGAGTGTCCAATCGAAATGAATAAAGAAGAAAAAAAACATAACAACAAGGGCGTGCCCCCGGATCGTAACAAGTCTGGGAGCAGTCAGCGGGGGGAGGGTTCACCTTCCGGAGATCCTGCTGACAAAAAGGGTGACAAGAAGCCGGGCTTTAATTTTTACTGGGTTTACGCCATCCTGGCAGCTGTATTTATCGGTTTGCAATTTTTTAACTGGGGTGGTTCGGCCGTTGAGATATCCCAGAGACGGTTTGAGAGTGAAATACTCACATGGGATCAACAGGATGGCACTGACATCCAAAAGATTATAATCGTCAACCAGGAAATTGTCGAGGTATATCTCAAGGAAGACCGTCTTTACAAGGAGAAATATGAAGATGTTGATGAAAGACGGGGCATTGGTGATGGGGGCCCCCATTATGTGTTCCAGATCGCATCTGTTGAGAACTTTGACAATCGACTCAGGGAAGCCCAGGCCGAATGGCCTTCTGAGGACAGGATTGACGTTTATGCGGAAACCCGTAGAAGCTGGGGTTCGGATGTGCTCAGCTGGCTTTTACCCATTGGGTTGCTGATTGCCTTTTGGATATTTATCATGCGCAGAATGGCCAAGGGAGGGGGTCCTGGTGGCCAGATATTCAATATCGGCAAATCAAAGGCAACGCTTTTTGACAAAGACACCCATGTGAACATCGATTTTAAGGATGTGGCGGGACTGGAGGAGGCAAAGGTAGAGCTCATGGAGCTCGTTGACTTTTTGAGGAACCCAAAAAAGTACACTGACCTTGGTGGCAAGATTCCCAAGGGTGCTTTGCTGGTGGGCCCTCCCGGTACAGGGAAGACCTTGCTGGCAAAAGCTGTCGCTGGCCAGGCCCAGGTGCCGTTCTTTTCCCTTAGTGGTTCTGATTTCGTGGAGATGTTTGTGGGTGTGGGTGCTTCCAGGGTCAGGGATCTTTTCAAACAGGCCAAGGAAAAAGCCCCTTGCATTGTTTTTATTGATGAGATTGATGCCGTCGGCCGTGCTCGTGGGAAGAACCCGGTAACAGGTTCTAACGATGAAAGGGAAAACACCCTCAACCAGCTGTTGGCTGAGATGGATGGCTTTGGCACCAACATCGGGGTGATCATCCTGGCCGCGACCAACAGGGCGGACGTGCTCGACAGGGCATTGATGCGTGCCGGACGCTTTGACCGCCAGATACATGTGGAAATGCCGGACCTCACCGAACGTGAGGCCATATTCAAGGTGCACATGAAACCCCTGAAGCTGGAGAAAGGACTGGAAGCCGGTTTCCTGGCCAAACAAACACCCGGCTTTTCTGGCGCCGATATTGCCAATGTGTGCAATGAAGCTGCGCTCATCGCTGCGCGGCGAAACAATGTAGCGGTTGCCAAACAGGATTTTCTGGATGCTGTTGACCGTATCATCGGCGGACTTGAAAAGCGCAACAAGATCATCTCACCTTCTGAGAAAAAGGTCATCGCCTACCATGAATCCGGCCATGCTGCCGTCAGTTGGTTGCTTGAACATGCACACCCCCTGGTAAAGGTCACCATCGTCCCAAGGGGAAAAGCCCTGGGGGCTGCATGGTACCTGCCGGAGGAGCGCCAGATATCAACCTACGAGCAGATGTTTGATGAAATTACCAGCACCCTCGGTGGCCGCGCCGCCGAAGAGATCATCTTTGGTAAAATATCTACCGGGGCCCTCAACGACCTGGAAAAAATTACCAAACAAGCATATGCCATGGTCATCTATTTTGGCCTCAATAAAAAGATTGGCAATATCAGCTATTATGACTCCAGCGGACAAAATGAATATACATTCACCAAACCTTATTCTGAGAAGACGGCACAAAAAATTGATGAAGAAGTCAGCCGGCTGGTTGAAAAGGCATACGAAAGGGCAAAGGGTATACTGTTGGAGCACAGGGAAAAACTGGTTCAGCTTGGTGACCTGCTCCTTGAAAAAGAGGTGATCTTCCGTGAGGATCTGGAGCGCATCTTCGGTGAGCGTCCTTTTCCTGACCCGGAAACATCCAAAGAGAAAGAGTTGGAGGTTGGAAGCACTGCTTCAAAAAAGGAGGGCAGAGAAAAAACGAATAACCCAACCTGATCGTGGCATGAAGGAGACTACATCAAAAGAGAAAGTGCTGAAAAAAATCCGTGATGCCCTGGTCAATGCAATGCCTTCACCTTATGTTGGCGTAGACCTGGAGAACCCTGTCATAAAAGAACCCGGCACAGAATTTATGGAAGAAGCCTTTGCCGAAGCTTTCAATAAGGCAGGAGGCAAATTTGTCTTCTGCCAGGATGTGCATGAGATGGCTTATGGGCTGAAAGTGTTGACAGAACAAAAAGAAGTGAAACAGCTGTTCTGCAGGGAAGCTTTTCTTATTGATCTGTTGAAGGAACTGGGGATTGATCACGAAAATGACCCGGACAACATCCATCATTGTGATGCGGCTGTTACCGCATGTGAAGCACTGGTGGCCCGGCATGGCTCCGTCGTCTTCAGCAGTGGCCAGGAATGCGGGCGAAAGAGTTTTGTGGCCCCGCCATTGCACATTGTGGTGGCCACCAACCAGCAATTGGTGAAAGACCTGGCCGAGGCTTTTCGTTCAATACAGATCAAGTATGGCACAGAAACACCCTCTCTCATCACTGTTGTAAGCGGTCCGAGCCGCACTGCCGATATTGAAAAAACATTGGTTCATGGTGTGCATGGCCCCAAAGAGTTGTACCTCTTCATGCTTGATATCCAGGGGGCACACCCAGATGGTTAGAACATATGGATGGTAATTGGCGAAAGGTCTATAGCAATACCTTTGAACATAAGGTTGAAATTTTAAAAGCGGTCCTGAAAGATGCCGGAATAGAGAGTGTTGTCATGAACAAAAAAGACTCGGCCTATCTTTTCGGTGATATAGAGCTTTATGTTCAGTCAGGCAATGTATTGAAAGCTAAGCAAATCATCAACAGAGAATCATTGTGAGCAATCTGGCAAAAAGAACAATAACAGGCATCATTTTGGTTGTATTGGTGATCGCGGCAACCATTACGGACCAACACCTCTTCGCCTTGCTTTTTCTGGTGTTTACCATTGCAGGTTTGTGGGAATTCTATTCACTGGTGGAAAAGGCAGGGATTTTACCCAATAAAACCGCAGGCCTTATCGCCGGGTTGGTACTTTTTACTACCAACGCACTGGTATCTTTGAATATGATGGCGCTGGAATGGCTGCTGATCAATTTTGTGTGTATCTTTTTGATATTCCTGCTGGAGTTATACCGCAATGACCCCAACCCTTTTACCAATATTGCATTTACTTTTTTTGGCCTTCTCTACGTGGCTGTCCCCTTTTCTCTATTGAATTATTTTCCCAATCCGGCCTTTGTCCCCGGTGTCTATCATTCCAGCCTGCTGTTGGGGTTCTTTATTCTTGTCTGGGTCAATGAAACAGGGGCTTACCTTATTGGATCGGCTTTCGGGAAGCACAGTTTGTTCAGGCGGGTGTCTCCCAACAAAACGTGGGAGGGGGTTTTCGGTGGCGGCATATTGTCACTGGCCAGTGCGTTTGTGATCGCCTTCTATTATGCACATATTTCTTTGCGCGACTGGCTCATCATTGCCCTGATGGTCGTTGTTTTTGGATCTTATGGCGATCTGTTCGAGTCGATGTTTAAACGGAGCATCAAGGCCAGGCACAGTGGCAACATGCTTCCGGGCCATGGCGGTGTGCTGGATCGCTTTGACGGGGTCTTGATGGCGGCCCCGTTCGTTTTTGTTTATCTTTTAATGATGTATTGATGCATCCCTGTACGCTGCTGTTAGCATGTGCTGCATCTGATATCAACTGATCCATGAAGATACATAAGGAAGGAAGAAAGATTGTGGCCCTGGCCGCACTGATCACTTTAGGCCTGGCTGCCGGATCATACTGGCTCTTCGCATTGCCCCAATGGATGTTCTGCATGGCCTGCCTGCTGCTATTGGTCCTTTTTACGGGCGTTGTGCTCTTTTTTCGCTCCCCGAAACGTCAATTGTCAAGAGATGACAGGGCAATCATCAGTCCTGCCGACGGTAAGGTGATCATGGTCGGGGAAACCATCGAAGAAGAGGTCTTTGACCGTGCTGTGCAAAAACTATCCATCTTTATGTCACCGCTGAATGTCCATCTAAACAGGGTCCCTGCCGATGGGAAGGTGGTGCTATACCGGTATCATCCGGGCAAATACCTGGTAGCCTGGCATCCCAAGTCCAGTCGCCTGAACGAGCGGAACACCATTGTTTTTGAAACGCCCGGCGGGATACGATTCCTTGTAAGGCAGATCGCCGGCATGGTTGCACGCCGTATCGTTTGCTATTGCCATGAAGGCAAACAGGTCAGACAGGGGGAAGAACTTGGTTTTATCAAATTTGGTTCGCGGGTCGACCTATACATCCCTTTGGGTTCAACAATACATGTTAAGCCGGGGGATCATGTGAAAGGGGGTATCACCACCCTGGCCCATTTCCCGTCATCATCAAAAAGCAGGGTGTGACTTTTCAGGGCGGTAAATAAAAAAACGGCATACGCGCAACACCAGGGAAGCATTCTGAATGATCATCATTTCTTCCACTGAAGGATGCGGTTAGTGCCTTCTGTGACTGTTCCCACATCTTTCAGATACCGGATGACGTTCAGCACTTTCTCTTCAGACATATTTATATCCAGGGTGCCCAACAATGCTTCCAACGTAAGCTGCTCCCGCTCTATCCTGGGTTTGATCAGTTCAACAAGCTGTTTGTACTCATAGGATGACACACCGGCTTTGTTCCTTTCCAGGCATATGTCGCACTGGCCGCAGCGTTGTGCTTTTGTTTCGCCAAAATATCCCAGCAGGAAAAGGCTGCGGCATTTGGTCTCTGACTGTGCATATTCCATCATTGCCTGCATCCGTTCGCGTGAATAAATTTTTCGCTGCTGGTATACTTCTTTGGAGATAATGAGGTCGTTTACAGACATCCTTTCCTCCAGAAAGGTGACCATAGGGGTTTCGTTCTGTGCCTTGTAATGCAGGATTTGCATGTTGTGCAAGTCTTCCAGCATCTTTTTAACCGTATTTTCCGGTATTCCTGCCCTGTTCGCTATTTCTCCCTCCCTGATCCTGGTGAACTCATTGAACAGTCCGGTGTATGACCTGAGCAAGAGCTTTATGAAGGGGTCGTAGCGCGGATTGGCCACCTGGAAACGGTATAGTTCTTCGTTGTTTACAAGAAACATAACCCGGGAAGGGTTTGCAAGGGCCTCAGAGAAAGCCAGGTATCCTTCCTTTTCAAGGAATCCCAGGGCATTGAATGCCAGGAAAGGATCCATGGCGTAGGTTTTTGCAAAGTGCACCAGGTCGAAAGGCATGCTTTGTTCTTTACCGCTGCCGATAGCCAGTTGGAAGTAGTTACCCAGGCTGTTGTATATCTTCTTTATCTCTTTCAGAGGAGGAAATGACCTTTCGTGGAACTGTTTCATGTCGATAATGTCCGACTGATTAAACAGCAAGACGGCGTAGGCTTTCAGATCATCGCGGCCCGCCCTGCCTGCTTCCTGGAAATAGGCTTCCGGACTGTCGGGAAGGTCCATATGGACCACAAAGCGAACATTGGGTTTGTCGATGCCCATGCCAAAAGCGTTGGTGGAAACCACCACCCTGATCCTTTCCTTCATCCATTCATCCTGCCGGGTATCCCTTTCTTTACTCGTCAGGCCGGCATGATAGAAATCGGCACTAATGCCTCGCTGGCCAAGCCAGTCAGAGATCTCTCTTGTTCTTTTGCGGTTTCTGACATACACCACACCGGTCCCTTTCACTTTGTTGCAGATCCGCAAAAGCCTTTTCAGCTTGTCTTCTTCCCTAAAAACAATATAAGCCAGGTTTTTGCGCTCAAAACTTCTTTGAAACACATTGGCTTTTCTGAATTGTAACTTTTCCTGAATATCGGCGACAACATTTTTTGTGGCTGTGGCGGTAAGGGCCAGGATTGGCGTATTGGGGATCAGTTCCCGCACTTCGGCGATGCGCAGGTAAGGAGGCCGGAAGTCATAGCCCCATTGAGAAATGCAGTGGGCTTCGTCAACGGCCAGAAGGTTGACCCTCATCTTTTCTAAGCGGCTGCGAATCAAATCCGTTGTAAGGCGCTCAGGACTCATGTACAGAAACTTCACATCCCCGTATACACAATTGTCTACCGCATTGTCGATCTCTAACTTGCTTAGTCCGTGATATATCCCCACGGCTTTGATCCCTTTGTCCTTCAATGCCTGGACCTGGTCCTTCATCAGTGCGATCAGCGGGCTGACAACAATGCAGAGCCCATCCACGGCGATCCCCGGTACCTGGTAACACAGCGATTTGCCACCGCCTGTGGGCAAAAGGGCCAGCGTGTCCTCCCCTTCTATGACAGAACGAATAATCTCTTCCTGCAAAGGACGGAAAGAAGAGAAACCCCAGTATTTTAATAAAACAGGTTGAAGGTTCAAGGTTATATCTTTGGTATGCAGTACATACCAAAGATACAAAATAATTGCCAGGCCGGGGTTCCTTTCTTTATGGTAACGGATGATGGATATTCAGCGATTTGCCTGAAAAAATGCTGATTACTCCCTGCTGTCGATCGAAGTTTCGTGGTTGCAGTCTGCATGCTGACGGACATGCTTCAGGCATTGTGCACAGTCACCGTGAATTTCGTCGCAAGGGCCTGCGGTCCCTTTGACGGGACGGCGGAAAATTTTATAAATGAGCCATGACATGTAAGTCAAAGCGGCCAGTAACACGATTATTGTAATGACCCATTGTATCATCTCGTATCGATCTTTATTGTTGAATTATCACGTTTTTCTGACGCCGGAACGCCGTTCCTGCCCCCTCTCTGACGCTAGACAAACAAACTACCGACCTGATACACTATGAAAGCGATTGTCCAGGCAATGATGGTGGTATATATGACCGTAAAAATCCCCCATTTCCAATGGCCGGACTCCCTTGATATGGTGGCGATCACCCCGATGCAGGGGAAATACAGCAGGGTAAACAACATAAAGGATAAGGCCACCAATGGTGAAAAGACCGGTTCGCCTTGCATAGGTCCGGAGGTATATGTCTGGCTTTGTATCTTTTCCACCAGCGACTGGCTGTGCGCCTGCACAGATTCATCGACCTGGTAGAGGACCGCCAGGGTGCTGACCACGATCTCTTTGGCTGCAACGCCCGACAGGATGCTGATGGTCATTTTCCAGTCGAAACCCAGGGGGGACATCACTGGTTGAATGGTCTTGCCAAGCTTGCCTATGTAGCTGTTTTCCTGTCTTTCCAGGTAAAGGTTCGCTTCCATGTTGCGCAGGGCCACTTCTTTTTGTCCCAAAAGTTCTGCGGCAGATACTTCATCAGGCTCTGTCAGCATCTCTTTGTTTTCAGCATATTCGGCTTCGATGGCCAATGATCTTTCTTCTATCCGATGGGTGTAGTTGCTTCCGTTGGGGAAATAACCCAGTGCCCATATGATGATGGAAGCCACCAGGATGATGCCGCTGATCTTCCTCAGGTAGTGCACCGCCTTGCCCCACATATGCAGGGTGATGGCCTTCATTGTGGGGATACGGTAGGGTGGGAGTTCCATGACAAAGGGAGCCTCTTCGGTACGAAACAGGAATCTTTTGAAGAGCAATGCCATCCCTATGGCAACCAGTATTCCTGTCACATAAATAAGGAAAAGCATTGTCCCCTGGTAATGTACGAAAAATGCGGAGATAAAGAGCACATATATGGGCAACCGCGCACTGCATGAGATGAAGGGGTTGATCAACATGGTGATCATGCGGTCATTTCGGTTTGCCAGGGTGCGTGTGGCCATGATCGCGGGCACATTGCATCCAAAACCCATCAGTATTGGGATAAAGGACTTGCCGTGCAGGCCGATCTTGTGCATGAGCTTGTCCATGATGAAGACCGCCCGCGACATGTAACCGGTGTCTTCCATCAGGCTGATAAAGAAAAACAGGATCATGATGTTTGGCAGGAAAACGAGTACCCCGCCCACGCCACTTATGACACCATTGATCAGAAGATCCTTGAAAGGCCCGGGTTGCATATGTGTGTCAAGAAAGGCCCCGAGATGTTCGACACCCGTCTCAATCCACTCCATGGGGTAGCTGCCCAACACAAAGGTCACAGAGAACATCACCCACATGAAGAACAAAAATATCGGGAAGCCAAACAGTTTGTGGGTCAAAAAAGTATCAATGATCTCGCCGGCTTTTCTTTTCTCTGACTTTCCGGGTTGCAACGTTTCTTTGAGCGCACCGGATATAAAGCCGTACTTAAGGTCGGTGATGGCCGATTCGGGTGGCTCACCGAATTCGCGCTCCAGCTTGCTGGCTTCTTGCCGGGCAATATCAATGATCTTGTCATGGTTATGACATTCGTCCCGTATTTTTCGTTTGGCTTCTGTATCATTCTCCAGCAGCTTTATCGCCAGGAAACGGGAAGAAATAAGATCTGTCAGGTGCTCGTTGCCCTCTGCATTGATATGTTCCTGTATTTTCTTTATCGAATCTTCCACAAGGGCCCCGTGATTGATATGTATGTGCCTGACGACCTCATCCCTGTCTTCATGCACCTCGATCACTTTGTGGAAAACATCCTCCACCCCTTTCCCTTTATGGCTCACTGCGGGGATGATCGGGATACCGATCATCCTGCCCAGGCTTTCATGATCCAATACATCTCCAATGGCTTGCATCTCATCATACATATTCAATACCATCACCACACGGATGTCCATGTCGATGAGCTGGGAAGTAAGATAAAGATTACGCTCCAGGTTGGATCCGTCCACGATGTTTATCACCACATCAGGAACCATCCCGGTGATGAAGTCGCGGACAAAGACCTCCTCAGGCGAATAGGCAGATATTGAATAGGTGCCCGGAAGGTCTGTGATGTTGAACTTGTAACCGTTTAGTTCGTAAAATGCTTCTTTTGCTTCCACGGTGACCCCACTGTAGTTGCCTACGCGTTCGCGGGAGCCTGACGCATGATTGAAAAATGTGGTTTTGCCGCTATTGGGATTCCCCACGAGGGCTACATTGATGGTGCTGCCGGGTTTTCTGAACGCGGCGGTTTTTTCTGTATAAAATACGCCGTCATACGATTGCTCTTTTGCCGGCCGGAAATCCTTTTCAGGGAGCACTTCTATCAAACGAGCCTCACTGTGCCTGAGCGAAACGTTATAGCCCATGACACTGTACTCGATGGGGTCACGCAAAGGCGCTTTCTTGATGACCTGCACGGTTTTCCCAACCACAAATCCCATTTCAATGATGCGCCTGCGAAAGCCACCCCGGCCTTTTACCTTGATGATGATGCCCTTTTCACCATTCTGAAGATCGTATAGCGTCATTGAAAGTCTTGTGTATTATTGTTTTTATTAAGATTGAATTAAGACAATGCAAAGATATGAAATTTTGATTAAGCATCCGTTTTGTGGTTTAAAATCACGGCATGGTTGCTGTAAGGAGGGTCCACGAAGTTTAGGCATGTTGGTTATATTGATTTCCGGGGGTGTGCGATCCAGGTGCAGATGACAGGGGGCTTCTGAAAATGTTGATCTGTCAAAGATGGTATTGTGATGGTAAGAAAAGCCCGGGGTGAGATACCACCACGGGCTGTATTTGGCTTAACCATTTTGTGGATACCGTACCGGGAAGAATATTATTCTCCTTCGATCATTTCCCTGACTTTTTTCGAAACTTCGTTGGTTTTGGTGCGGGCTTTCTGGTAGGATTCCTGGACATTGGCCCTCACTGACTCCCATGTTTCGAGGGTGGCACCCTTCACATTTTTTATCTCCTGGTCGATACGCTCCTGTTGTTCTTTTAATGCTTTACGGGCTTCTTTCAATTCTTCTTCCAGCTCTCCCGATGCTTCTTCAATCTGTTCATCAAGGTATTCGATGCGTTCCTCAATGTCATTTCTTAACAATTTGATCTGAAGTTCAGTGTCTTCCTTAACTTCTTCCAACTGTCTTTTCGCCTGTTGCGTTCCGTCGCCACATGAGAAGAGGAAAAGAGAAAGCAGCAAGACGGTGGTTAATGGGAGCATTTTCTGATGGAATTTGGAGTGGGTTTTCATAATATCAATGTTTTTAGGTTAAAAAGAAAAATGATTGGACATACCATCAAACTTGCAATTTTGTGTTAAAATGGCAAAACCTATTGTTTTATTTATTTTTTCGAAAATTAAGAAAAAAAATGCAATTGGCCGTTATTTGTTCTTTTCTTTTTGCTGATGTTTTAAGTGATATTGCTCATAAAGGCGTTTGTGTTTATCCACCATCTCTATTCTTCGACCTTTGATAAACACTTGTTCTTTGCTGGTCCACAGTTCAATGGGGTTCCCGTCGGTAATCATCAGGGTAGCGTGTTTCCCGGGCTCTATGCTTCCCACGAGGTCGTCGATCCCAAGGATCCTTGCGGCATTGATGGTGATGGCTTCAAGGGCTTGCTGTTCCGGCAGTCCGAAAGCGACTGCAGATGCTGCGTGATGATGTATTCGATAGGTGCTTGCTGCCCCCATGTCGCCGGCGATACAGAAATCCACACCTGCTTCATGCAGCAGAAGCGGCGTTTTATAGCCTTCGTCGTAGCCTTCCCATTGGCGTGCCGGACCGGCAATCACACCTGAAAGCATCACGGGAATATTTTTTTCCGCCAGCTGGTCGGCCACCAATCCCAGGTCCCTGTTTCCCACCAGGACGATCTTTAGCTTCTCTTTTTCTGCCCAGGCCATGGCAGCCTGGATCTGTCGTAATTCCCCAACAGACAGGAAGACGGGCATTTCACCTTCAAGCACAGGGTCCATTGCTTCCCAGCGGCTATCATATGGATGGTGCTGTTCATTGCCTTGTTGTTGGGCACTTCGTGCCACCTTGTATCTTCGGGCTTTATCAAATGCCTGTTTTAATGACCCGAATGCTTCACGGTATTGATCGGTGTCATCCATGGAAGGCCATTCGACCACCATGGCCAGTTCTTCCCTGAGCGTCATCTGTTCCCATGTCCATCCATCCGTCATCATGGCGGCAGGCATGCCGGCAATCAGGCTGCCCCTGGGGGTGGGCACCACAGTGGTGACCCCGTGCACTGCGGCTACCGGCAAATGCTCACTCGCCGGATGAAAGGCAACGCGGGCCCGAATGTTTGGGTTGATCTGGCCCACCTCCTGAAGGTCGGTGCTTTCCCGGATGCGGGCAATCTCCATCAGGCCTATCGTGCTGCGGCCGTGTATGAAGCCGGGAAAGACATGTCTGCCGTCTGCTTCAATGATCTCTGTGTGACCGGGGATCTCAACATCCTGACCCACGGCGATGATCTTGCCATCATCGAACAGCACCGTACCGCCCGGAATAACCCCTTGTGTCACTGTATGAATGGTCCCGCCCGTGATGGCGACCGGACCTGACTGCGGCGGGGCAGGTGTCTGGGCAAAGGTGCCCGCACTTTGCAATAGAATTGACAGGGAAAAAATAAAGATTGCTTTGAAAACATGTTGGGTTGTTGTGCCGTATGCATTCATTGTATATTGTTTGTTAAAGGGTTTGGCCAAAAGTGTTTATGATGATTTTTCAATGTTGGTACCGTAGAGTTTAAATGATGAACGTTACTGTGCTTCCTCATGGATCCTGTTGATGATCAGTGCCCTTTCCTTTTTCACTGCCGTCTGCAATACCCTGTCTTCTTTGCGGTCGAAGTATTTCTTCCCGTCCACCCATGTTTGTTCGGGGATGGAGAATGTTGACATTGGATGTCCGTTCCAGATCACGAAATCAGCGTCTTTGCCGGCTTCCAGCGATCCAACCCGGTGGTCAATGCCCATGATCTTTGCCGGGTGCAGGGTGATGAAGTTCATGGCATCTGTTTCTGAAACGCCTGTCATCATTGTTTTTGCGCCTTCCCAGTTCATACGTGTTGACAGTTGGGTGTTGTCGGAGTGAAGGGATGTCAGCACGCCGGCTTCATTCAGCAGCCGGGCATTGTATAAGATACCGTCATAGGCTTCCACTTTGAACGATGACCAATCTGTCCACACTACAGCACCGGCGCCATGCTCCCTCAGCTCATCTGCAATTTTATATCCTTCCAGAGTATGCTCAAAAGAACCGACGGTAAAACCAAACTCTTCTGCCAGCCGCATCATCATGAGCATTTCATCTTGCCGGTAGGCATGCACGTGGGCTTTTCTTTCTCCTTTAATGACTTCAAGGATGGCTTCAAGCTGCAGGTCGCGACGCGGGGGCATCCCTTTTGATTGTTTTTCCCAGCGCGACCATGCATCGTTGTATTCCAGCGCAGCCTGGAACGCATCCCTGATGATCTGTTCCGTGCCTTGTCTGCTGCCGGGATATCGGGAAGCCAATCGTTTGACATTTTCTCCAAGGGCCATCTTTAGTCCGGGTGCGGCATCTTCTATTGTCAACTGATCCGGCAGCTGGCCCCAGCGCATCTTGATGACGGCATTTTGTCCGCCGATGGGGTTGGCTGAGCCATGGAATAGGGTGGCCGAAGTGATCCCACCAGCAAGCAACCGGTATATCCAGACATTGTCGCCGTGCAGCACATCGGTGATACGTGTTTCAGCGGTGATGGCATCACCTGTCTCATTTACCCCGCCGGTGATGCTGGTATGGATGTGGGGGTCGATCAGTCCTGGCGTCACATGCATGCCGCTGGCATCAATTTCCAGGGAGCGGCGTGGGGCAGCGATGTTGTGTCCGACTGCCGTGATTTGCCCCTGTTCGATAAGCATATCGGCATTTTCCAGAATGCCGGCCGGGCCCTGTGTCCAAATGGTTGCATTGCGGATAATCACGTGGGCTGGTTGTTCTGGCGGTGATGCCAGTCCATATTCCATGGAAGGGTAACGCCGGGGCAGCTCCAGTCGACTGTATGGGCGTTGCGGCCTGTCATCCGCTGTCCCGGCCTGCCCCGTTCGCCTGGCCATCCATGTGAAGAAATCACCCGTGGCCTTTTTCCCTAACCCCAGCAACTCATCGGCACTGAGATTGGCCGACAGGTTATAAAAGCCTTCCAGGCCAATGGAGTCACCCACAAAACCAATATTGACCCTTTGTTCATTCGCTTTGACCCATGTCAGGCGCGTCCCCTGGTCTTCAAGGGATATTTTTCCGCTTGCCCCCTGCAAATCCAGTTCTGCCCCGTCAAGGTCTGTCCCGGACGATATCTGCCATGTGCCACAAGGTTTTTCCTGTTCAGCTTTTATGACATATCGCTTCCCGTCAACCCAGACCTCACGAATACCGGATGGCCCGTCAAAGATGTCATCATCGGCAATGATGAAGCTTGCCGCGTTTCCTTCAGCGATGGCACCATAACGGTTGTCAATCCCCAACATTTTTGCGGGAATGGTTGTCAGCGCAGCCAGGGCCTTGTCCTTGTCCAGTCCACGTTCCACCGCAGCCTGAAGGTTTTTAAGGAAGTTCCCTTCGCTCCCGTAAGAGGACAAGGCCACCATCAGTCCGCTATCAGCAAGCCTTGAAGGATTTTCAGGTGCCAGATACCAGTGCCGGAGGGTTTCCAGCGACACATTGATCGATTTTTCAGGGGTTGTCACATCGGGTGCTTCTGGAAAAGCCAGTGGCAGGATCACAGGCATGCCTGTCTGTGCGATTGCTTCCAGGCGGCGATATTCATGTCCGCTGCCAACGATCCACATGTTGAGGTCAAACTCTCCGGCAATGGCTGCTGCCCGTAAAAACCAATTTTCATTTTCCACCTCAACGATGAAGGGTGTCATGCTTTTCCGGGCACCGGCGATGGCATCCAGCGTTTTGTTGGTTTCAGGGCGGTCCAGCGCAGGGTTGGCATCGAAGGCACTGTGTGCGGCAACATACCAGCCGGCATCCAATAAGGATTGACGTATGAGGGCAATGGCACCCATGCCTGAAGCAGGATAACCTTTGCCAAGCTTTTCGGATGGACGAAATCCCATATGTTGAACGATATCCTGGCGAATGATCATCCGGGCTGCATCACCATCCCCCAAACTTACAATGCTTCCGGTTCCGCGAAAAAGGCCGTTGCAGGATGCAGTATTGACAACAACAAACCCCTGGGAACGCAAGTCCGCTGCCTGTTCTTCATCCGGCCTGAAAAATTCAGCGCTGCGGTAATGTGCCCTGACCTGGGGGTTCCAGTAGTGAAGCCCTTCTTCCTCTTCAGGCTCAGGCATCCCATAATGGCTCATGATATCAATAAAACCGGGGTAGACCATTCGTCCGTCCAGGTCTATGACACTTGCATCGGAAGGGATATCCAAACCGGATCCTGCTGCCTCAATGGTTCCGTTTCGCACAATAACCTCCCCGCCACGGATCACCCTGCCCGGACCGGTTACAATATCTGCATTGGTGAACGCAAAGACCGCCGGGGTGTTTTCCCGCAGTCCAATGGCCCTTTCGGTCTGGGCATGAATATCCCATGAAAAAATCAGGACCAGGAACAGTGTAAAAATCAACTGTCTAATCATTTTGATCTGTATGTTGTGAGTAAATGTGTTTTTGGAAGCACTAAAAATACTCATAATATTTGCATCGCAATGCTTTTATGCTGTTCTTTCCTGCAGACGGCATGCCTGTTGCCACGAATGAATACAAAAGTATGATTGAAAAACCATCGTGTGGGACAGTCACCATTACTGTGTATTTTTTCCCCAATAGGCATGCCTGCTTTCACAAAAAAGGCTCTCTTTTTATAATGATTATTGGACCTTCTTGAAGAGAGGCCATAAGCCAAAACAGGAAAGGGTTTTGCAAGCGAGGCTTCGCCTGCGTGTTGGTGATGAAGCAAGCGAAGCGTAAATGCATTACTATGAGTGGCTTTGGTTTCGGAAAAGATTTTCTGATGGTTGGTTTGGGTTAAGGAAATGGGCTAATTTGAAATTATATTATTATCTTTCAGGCCGTATGGGAAAATGGCACACATTATGCCATTTCCGTCTGTATAAATTAAAAAATTTCTTTCGATGGCAAAGAATAGCGAAGGATTGCAAGCAAAAGATATTGATGCATTGATATTTGACCTGGATGGGGTGCTTACCCAAACCCGTTCGGTTCATAAAAAAGCCTGGAAGCATTCATTGGATGATTTTTTGAAAGAAAGGGGCATTGATGATTTCATGAATGATCATGATTATGATGAATACATTGATGGAAAGCCCAGGTATGAGGGTGTGAAGAGTTTTCTGGCGTCCAGGGAGATAGGGCTTCCGTACGGGAATGTGGAGGATTCCCCCGGCCATGGATCGGTCTGTGCCCTGGGAAACAAAAAGAATGTTTTGTTCAACAAGCTGATCGAGCAGGATGGTGCCGAGGTCTACGATGAGGCGGTTGAGCAGTTACAAAAATGGCGGTCGGAAGGGATAAAGACTGCTGTTGTTTCTTCAAGCAAGAACTGTAAAACCATCATACAGCAGGCAGGTATTGCCGATCTGTTTGATGTGCGTGTCGATGGTGTAATAGCTGCTGAGCGCGGACTCAATGGGAAGCCGGATCCTGATATTTTCCTCGAAGCAGCCAGGGAATTGCAGGTACGTCCTGAGCGGAGCATTGTCTTTGAGGATGCCATCTCCGGTGTACAGGCGGGCCAGAGAGGTTTCTTCGGACTGGTGGTGGGGGTTGCCCGATTCGATAACCGGAAAGAGCTGCTCCGGCATGGGGCTGATATTTGCATATCTGACTTCAGGGCGTTCGATTTGTTTGGTGATGATGAGATTGCCGGATACTTCAGATATACCAAACCCATGGTCTTTTCTGAAGAGTCGGATGTGTTCGCCATCCTTTCCGGGAAGAAGCCCGCATTTTTCCTGGATTACGATGGGACCCTTACGCCCATTGTGCAACGGCCTGAAGATGCCGTGTTGTCGGACGAAATGCGCGACACCCTGTCCGATCTTGCCGAACGTTTCACGGTGGCAGTGGTTACCGGGAGGGACAAGGAGGATGTGCAGGACTTTATTCAGCTGGATCACCTGATCTACTCGGGCAGTCATGGATATATCACTTCCGGCCCGGATGGCCTGTACATGAAACATGAGAAATCTGAGGAGATCATCCAGACCATGGACCAGGTAGAAGAAGACCTTCATAACCTTTTTGAGGGGAAGGCTGAGGGGGTACAGATCGACCGGAAACGTTATGCCATTGCCGTGCATTACAGGAATGCAGATGAAAAGGATGTACCATATGTGGTTGATATGGTCGGGAAGATGCTTGAAAAATACAAAAACCTGAAAACCGGGAAAGGGAAAATGGTGGTCGAGCTCAAACCCGATATCGACTGGCATAAGGGAAAAGCTGTATTATGGATCTACGAGGCACTGGCGTTGGATAAACAACCGGACAGCATACCCGTATTTATCGGGGATGATGTGACGGATGAAGACGCTTTCAAGGTGCTTAAGGGCAAAGGGCTGGGCATACTGGTGGAGAACAGGGGCCAGGATACCGCGGCTGACTTTAGTCTCAAGGATGTCTTCCAGGTGCAGCAGTTCTTCAGGAAAATCATCGATATGCATGATAAACGAGGGCAGGGAGATCGGTGATCACGATGTTGCGGCCCCCGCTAACGCAAAATATAAAACCCAAAACGTTATCCTATGGACGAAAAATGGATTATTGAATACGATCAGTGGAACCCAAAAGATCATCCATTGCAGGAAGCTTTGTGTGCGCTTGGCAATGGATATTTTGTCACCCGGGGTGCGCTGGAAATGGAAAAAGACAACGAACACAATTATCCGGGAACCTACCTGGCAGGCGGGTATAACCGGATGAAGTCAGAGATCAGCGGAAAGGTGATAGAGAATGAGGATTTGGTCAACTGGCCCAACTGGCTGCTGCTGACGTTCAGGATAGGCAACAATCCCTGGTTCAGCATAAAAGATATGAAGGTGCTTGGGTTTATTACATCGTTGAATATGAAAGAGGGTATTTTGGAAAGGAAAATGCGCTTCAGCGATCAGGAAGGCCGTATTACCACCATCATCAGCCGGCGTTTGGTAAGCATGGCCGACTACCATGTGGCCGGGTTGGAGTGGACTTTTATTCCCGAAAACTGGTCCGGACCGCTGACCATCCGCTCGGGAATTGACGGCAACCTTATCAATAACAATGTGAAACGTTATAGAGATCTCAATCAGCACCATCTGGAAGTAAGCAGTAAAGGCAGCCTGAACGACAACACCATTTATTTATCCAGCCGCACAAAGCAGTCAAAAATACGGGTAACACAGGCTGCGAAAACATCATTTTATATACACCACGAAAAGCTGGAGTTAAATCAGAAACTGGTGCACCTGAAGGATGCTGTTGCAGGGGATTACATGCTGGAGTGCAAGAAGCTGGAACCCATCAGGGTGGAAAAGCTTGTTTCGTTATATACATCGCGGGATGTTGCCATCAGCGACCCTCTTACGGAGGCGCAAAACAAAATGAAGCGCATTGGCCCATTTGCCGATATGGTGCAACATCAGAGAATGGCGTGGGAATGTCTGTGGAACCATAATGACATGCTGGCGGATTCCAACAATGAAGACCAGCTGGTGATCCGTCTGCATATTTTTCATCTGTACCAGACCGTGTCGAAAAACAGCATTGATTACGACATTGGCATTCCTGCCCGCGGATGGCATGGTGAGGGCTATCGCGGGCATATTTTCTGGGATGAGCTGTATATCCAGCCTTTCATCGACCTGCACTATCCTCAACTGTCACGTTCCCTGCTCATGTACAGGTATCGCCGCCTTCCTGAGGCATACGCGGCAGCGAAAGAAAGCGGTTACAGGGGGGCTTTGTATCCCTGGCAAAGTGGCAGCAACGGCCGGGAAGAGACACAAAAGATACATCTGAACCCTAAATCGGGCAGATGGCTGCCTGACGTAACCCATCTGCAATACCATATCAACGCGGCAATACCATTCAACGTATGGCACTACTATCAAAGTACCGGCGATATGGACTTCCTCAATGCGTATGGTGCGGAGATGATTTTAGCCACGGCATTGTTCTGGTCAGATATTGCACAGTTCAATCCCATGCGCAATCGTTATGAGATCAACGGGATCATGGGGCCGGATGAATACCATACCCACTACCCTGGCATTGAAAAACCGGGCCTCAACAACAATGCTTACACCAATGTGATGGCAGTCTGGGTCATTGAAAGGGCACTGAAACTCATTGACTTGCTGGATGACGCCTGCAGTGTTCAGATGAGCAAACAAATGGGAATCAATGAAAAAGACATTGCCCGTTGGAGAGATATCACCCATAAAATGTTCGTACCCTACCATGAAGGAGATATCATTTCACAATTTGAAGGATACGAGAAGTTGAAAGAACTGAACTGGGATCACTATACTGGAAAATATGGCGAAGCGATGCGCCTTGACCGTATTCTGGAAAGTGAGAATGATTCTCCGAACTACTATAAAGCGAGCAAGCAGGCGGATGTGTTGATGCTGTTCTATCTTTTTTCTTACGAAGAACTGAAAAGGCTTTTCGATAATCTGGGCTATCCATTCAACGAGGAGATCATTTTAAAAAACATTGATTATTATTACCAGAGAACATCCCACGGTTCTACATTAAGCCAGGTAATTCACGCATGGGTTTATGCCCGCAGCCATCGTGAACGCTCATGGAAAAGTTTCCGTAAAGCCCTGATGAGCGACTTTAAAGACATCCAGGGGGGCACCACCCATGAAGGGATACACCTGGGCGCAATGGCAGGGTCACTGGATATTTTACAACGCTGCTATTCCGGTCTGGAGATACGGGATGATGCATTGTGGCTGAAACCACACTTGCCCGATGATATCAAATCCCTCTCCTTCCATGTGCGCTACCGCAGCCACTGGATCAAACTGGACATTGATCATCAGAAGCTAAAAGTACATTTCGACAGGGGATGGGCCGAACCTGTACATGTGGGGGTGAATGGCCGTAAATATTATTTTGAGACCGATGATCATAAAGAGTTTTCATTAAAAAAGCGAGTTAGCAGCGATAAATAATTAACTTGCTACAGGGTTAAAAGATCATAAAAAAAACACACCAATATGAGGCTACTAATTGTTTCCAACCGTTTGCCGGTTGTTGTCAGCACAACCAACGGCAAGTTCACCATGGAAAAGAGTGCCGGCGGACTTGTTTCCGGGCTTAGCGACTTTTTAAGTTCCCTGGGGAATAAAGACTCTGATATCAAAGACTATATCTGGATGGGTTGGCCCGGCACCAATATTGAAAAGGAAGATGAAGACCTTGTGCGCGAAAAAGTGCAGAAAGAATATAAGGCCTCACCGGTCTTCCTGTCCAAAAAGCTGATGGATAAAGTGTACCTGGGTTTTTGCAACAAAACCATCTGGCCGCTCTTCCATTACTTTCCCAACTATGCCCATTTCAACCTGGAGTTCTGGCGTGAGTACAAGCGGATGAATGAGATCTTCCGTGACGAGTTGCTCGGTGAGATCAGGGAAGACGACATCATATGGGTGCATGATTATCACCTGATGTTGCTGCCCGCCCTGTTGCGCGAAAAGGTCTCCAACCCCATTGGCTTTTTCCTGCACATTCCCTTTCCGTCGTATGAGATGTTCCGGATGCTTCATAAAGAAAGCCGCACAAAGATACTGGAAGGTTTGCTGGGTGCCGATTTGGTCGGCTTTCATACCCACGACTACACCCAGCACTTTTTACGTTGTGCGTTGCGCATCCTGGGCAAGGAAAACCATATGGGCAAGATCTCCATGCCGGACCATTTGGTAGAGATCGATACTTTCCCGATGGGGATTGACTTCAATAAGTTCCACACCATGGATGTTTCACCATATCCATCATCGAAGCCCGGCAAAGGGAAACCGAAGATCGTGCTTTCGGTCGACCGGCTTGATTATTCCAAAGGGATCATTAACCGGTTAAAGGGATTTGAATTGTTCCTGAAAAAACATCCTGAATGGCATGGCAAGGTATGCCTCAATATGATCGTAGTGCCTTCGCGCACGGCTGTAGGTGCTTACCGGAAAATAAAAAGCAGGCTCGATGAATTCGTTGGCCAGATCAATGGGTCTTTTGGCAGCATGTCGTGGATCCCGGTGATCTACCAGTATACTTCATTGCCTCACAAAGAGCTGATTGCCCAGTATCGCAGGAGTGATGTTGCGTTGCTGACGCCCCTCCGCGACGGTATGAACCTGGTGGCGAAGGAATATATTGCTTCGCTTACCGACCAGAGAGGGGTATTGATTCTGAGTGAGTTCACCGGTGCAGCCAAAGAGCTCAGTGAATCCGTGGTGATCAATCCCAACAGTGTTGATGAGATCGCAGCGTCCATCGCCGAGGCCCTGACCATACCGGTCAAAGACCAGGTCAGGGGCAACAAGATCATGCAGAAGCGGTTGAAGCGGTATGACGTTACCAAATGGGCAACGGATTTTGTCACTAGCCTGTTAAATATTAGCAGCATATCGAGAGATACAGTAAGCACGAAATTGCTCAATAAGTCATTGACCGGTAAGTTGGTTAAACAATTTCATGACGCTAAAAGCCGCATCATCATTGTAAATTATGACGGGACCCTGGTGCCTTATTCCAAATACCCCGCCTCTGCCGAACCGCCGGATGCTCTGCTTGGCCTGTTGCAAACCCTGGATGCGCGGGCCAGGACGGATATTGTGATCATCAGCGGAAGGGGCAAGGATGAACTGGAAGAATGGCTGGGTGATCTGCCTGTAAACCTAACGGCAGAACATGGTTCATGGATCCGGGAGGCCGGTAAAAAAGAGTGGCGTTTGCTGAAGCCACTGTCGTCTGAATGGAAGCAAGAGGTGATCCCCATCCTGGATATGTACACCGACCGCCTGCCAGGATCCTATGTCCAGGAACGGGAGTATTCTGTTGCCTGGCATTACCACAGGGCGGATATTGAGCAGGCATCACAACTGGTAAAAGAGGTAAACGACCATTTGCTGTCCATCACGACCAACATCAGTGCCCATGTGCTTCATGGCAGCAAGGTGATCGAAGTGAGTAACTCCGGGATCAACAAAGGGGAGCTTGCCATGCACTGGTTGTCGAGAAAGGAATATGATTTTATCCTTGCCATTGGTGCCGGCTGGTCTGATGAGCTGTTGTTTCAAACAATGCCCCCCCATGCCTGGTCTGTCAAGGTCGGATTGTCACAAACTGCAGCCAACCATGTGGTTGAAGATCAAACGGATGCCATTGAACTTTTGAACAAGCTCCGGGATCACTGACCTTCCGGCATAGGGCTGCCCTATTTCACATACACTGTTTTGATGTTGGTGAACTCACGGATACCGATACAGGAGAGTTCTCTTCCATAACCGCTGTCGCCAATGCCGCCGAAAGGAAGGCGGGGGTCAGACCGGACAAGGTCATTCACAAAACAGCATCCTGCATTCAGCAAATGTTCTGCGATATAACGCCCTCGTTCCGCATGTCGGGTGAACACTGCCGCACCCAGTCCGAACACACTGTCGTTGGCGATGCGGATGGCATCTGCTTCGTCATGTGCTTCAATGATGGCGGCCACCGGTCCGAATATCTCCTCATCGTATGCAGGCATGCCGGGCTTGACATCAGTCAGCACGGTGGGAGGGTACCACGCCCCCGTCTTGTCGGGCACTTTCCCGCCCAACAGGCATCTTGCACCCTGCTTCATGCTGCTTTCAACCTGAGCCTGGAGCTCATCACGCAATATATTACTGGCCAGCGGTCCGATGTCCGTATGTTCCTCCATAGGATCACCCACGACTTTTCCTTTCATCAGTTCTACAAATCGTTCTTCAAATGATTTGCGATGTGTTTTTACCACGATGAACCGTTTGGCTGCGATGCAACTCTGGCCGTTGTTTATCAGGCGGCTTTCGACACAGGTGGGCACGGCCTGGTCCAGGTCAGCATCTTCGAGGATGAGATATGGGTCACTGCCGCCCAGTTCAAGGACGGTCTTTTTCAGCATGGCGCCCGCCCTGGAAGCGATGGCTCGTCCCGCCCCCACACTGCCCGTGAGGGTGACAGCTTTAATTTGCTGATTGCCGATGATCTCCCCTGTCTTCTTGCCGGGCACCTTCAATATGCTGAAAAGATGTTCCGGGAAGCCTGCCTTTTTGAAAACTGCTTCAATGGCCATGGCTGCACCCGTTACGCTGGAAGCATGCTTGAGCAGGGTTCCGTTCCCGGCCATGAGCGCCGGGACAGCAAAACGAAACACCTGCCAGAAGGGAAAGTTCCATGGCATTACAGCCAGCACCAACCCAAGGGGACGATAGGCGACATAACTCTTGCTGGCCGCCGTCGGTATGGGGTCATTGGCCAAAAAGCCTGCTGCATGCTTCGCATAATATTCACAAACGTTCGCGCACTTCTCCACTTCCCCCCTCGACTGTACAATGGGTTTGCCCATCTCTGCGGTGATAAGCCGGGCATACTCCCCTGAACAATCCCGAAGCACACGGGCTGCAATGATCATGAGGCTGGCGCGTGCAGAAAGATCGCTCTTGGACCATGTACGTTGGACCGCTGCGGTTTTGTCAATGATGGCATTGACCTCCGCCGGCGAATGTTCCTCGTATTGCGCGATGGTTTTACCTGTGGCCGGGTTCCTGGATATCAGCATAACTCATGAGGTGTTTTTGTCAAGGATGACCCTGGTTCTGGGCAGGCACTGCGGATATTCGCGCTGCAGGAATTCCACCAGTTTTTCCCGTACATACACCCTGAGTTCCCAGGCGTCAGGGGAGCTGGCGGCACTCATGAGCGCCCTAACCTCCAGGGTGTGTTCCCTGGCATCAGTAACCTGCAACACGTTAACCTTTTTGTCCCAGTAAGGACTTGATTCGAGCAGCCGTGTGAGCTCTTGGCGGAGGGCTTTCAGGGGAATGGTATAATCGGTGTAAATGAAAACAGTGCCCAGAATGTCGGCTGATGTCCTGGTCCAGTTCTGGAAAGGCCTTTCCATAAAATAAGTGGTCGGAACCACCAGGCGCCGCTTGTCCCATATTCGGATCACGACGTAGGTCAGGTTGATCTCCTCTATCCAGCCCCATTCATTCTCTACGATCACCACATCATCGAGCCTGATGGGCTGGGTAATGGCTATTTGAATGCCTGCAAGAATGGTCCCCAGGGCTTTCTGTGCCGCCAGACCGATAACAAGGCCGGCGATGCCGGCCGAAGCAAAAAGGGAGATGCCGATGTTGCGCACCCCATCGAACTGCATCAGCGTAATGCCAAGGGCAATCAGAATAATCACAAAAACCAGGATCTTTTCCAGGATGTTATACTGTGTGTGCAATTTACGAATCCGCAGATTATCCTCCACAGCCATATCATAACTTGCAAGAAGCCTGACCTTTGCCGTGCGGATCACTGCAATAATGGACCAGGTGACACCGATTACGAGCAAGATGGATCCAGCGATGTGAATAAGGTTGTGCAACTCTTCCGGCACAAAGTCCAGGTGCCTGCCAAGGGTCTTCATCAACAGGGCAATGAGAAAAATGAGGATGGGTAGGACAAAGCGTTTAAAATGGTTCATCTGTTTATCATTTGTCAAAAGGGCGAAATGCCAAATAGGTTTAAAGGTTGAAGGGTTTAAAGGTTTAAGGGTTTCTGTGTGTTAAAATCTTGTCATGGGCGTTTTATCCGTCGCATTAAGGCGACCGTGTGGTTTGAGCGGATATAAAAACCCGCCAGTGAATGGATTGTATCTTCATCAAAAATAATGATTTTGTGTTGAACTCAGGGGGTAAACGCAAAAAATCAAATTGTCGGGTGGTGGTTTGCACAACGTAAATTATTTAACGTATAAAAAAATTTATAGGAACTAAAAAAATATTAATTTTGTTTGTATTAACAAATAAAATCTATCGAAGATGTTATTTCAAAGATTCATTCGAAAACACATTCCTGGTCTTCGTGTGTTGCCTGCCAGCATGGAGCAATATTTACCCGGGGTTATCCTGGATCCTGAAAAGATGCGGCTATTGGGTCATTGCCGCGATCTGCTTCCTGATGAACCAGAATCATCCTGGACCTATACCAGGTCAGAGGCAAACATGATCTATGGTACCATAGCGATGGACAGGAAATTGAGCAGTCGCGTGAATGTGCTGGGCGTTTTTTCCATAGGTGGCGGATTTTCTCATGACCTCAGGGTGCATATTGAAATTCGCGAAATGATCGGGGCCTCACTCGACATGCATCAGCTGATACTGCAACCCAAACTTAACGAACTGCGCAGAATTGACCGGCGTGGACGTTGGCGGCTGGTTAATAACCGTTTCGTCGCTCTTGAAACCTTTTACGCCAGTGAGTTTAGGGCAACTTTTTTCAGGAAAAACCAGCGCATCACCAAAGCGGAACTTGAAAAAATGTCACATGTGAATGTCAGTGGTGAAATAGAATATATGTGGGAGACAGATAAGTCGCTGATAATTACAAAAAACGACAAGGTGCCTTTTGGCGTCCGGGGATTTACTGTCTGAGATGCCTGCAAGGATTCCTCTGTGGCCTTTCAAATCCTTTGTTACGGCTTTTAATGGTCTGCATTCTCATGCTTTTCCTTTTATTTATCGGGTCTTGTGCAATTTGCCTTCAGGCATTGAACCGGTTACCGGTACAGGCTCCCAGGTACTGTTTTATCGTTGACAGGTCAGGTGCTGGTGTTTTATTTGATGGGGATATATTTACGTTGTTTTTTGTATTTCAGCACCTTGGGTGTTGATTCAAGATTTTTGATGGAAGACGGAAGGCGGAAAACGAAAAAAAGGGGGACATTCATTATTATATTTCGATCATATGGGACCCCCCATGCGATGATCATCCGCCTGTTTATCTGATCATCGTCTTGGCCCGGTTCATGCCATCAATCTATTGCTGGCATCTTTGATCAGGATCCAGGCTTTTTTAATGTGTTTCATAGCGGTGGACCGCTGTCCCACCGATAGCCGCAGGCAATATTTTTCCTTCAGTACGGTATGGGTAAGAAACAGTTCACCCGATGCATTCACTTTCTCCATGAGGGTTTGATTCAGGCGCAACAGATCCTCTTCGTCAAGCTTGCCAGGGTTGTACCTGAAACATACAAGGCTCAGCCTCTGGGGTGCAAGCAACTCAAAGCCATCATCATCAGCCACATATTGTGCAAAGTGCCGGGCGAGTCCTATGTGTTTGTTCACCATTTCGCTGATGCCCCTGATACCATAGGATCGGATGACAAACCAAAGTTTGAGTGCACGAAATCTCCTGCCCAGTTGAATGCCCCAGTCGCGATAATTCTTAACCTGTTCATCAGCGGCTGTTTTCAGATATTCGGGCTGCATGCTGAGGGTCCGCAACAGGATGCCGGGATCACGAACAAAATAAGCCGAACAGTCAAAGTTTGTAAGCATCCATTTGTGGGGATTGAACACAAAAGAGTCGCTCTTCCCGGTTCCCTTCATGAACCACCGGTGTTGTGGATCAACCGCGGCAGTGCCGGCAAAAGCTGCATCCACATGGAGCCATAATCCATACTTTTCACAAATGGCTGAAATGTCATCTACCGGGTCCATGGCCATGGATGAGGTGGTGCCTAGTGTGGCCACCGCACAAGCCGGTATTTTGCCCTCCCCAATATCTTGCCCAATGGCATCTTCCAGTGACTGAGGGCACATCGAAAGATCATCCCTCGCTTCTATCAGACGAAGGTTCTCCCGCCCAAAACCAGCTATCTTTACCCCTTTCTCTATGCTTGAATGGGCCTCTGTGGATGCGTACACCATCAGTGGTGCATGGATGCCTCTTTCGTTGGCAGTAAAGTCAGTGGCAAACTCCCTTGCCGACAGCAATGCACAAAGGGTGGCTGTTGAAGCCGTATCCTGAATAACACCCGTGAACCCCTCAGGCAGGCCGATCATCTGCCTCAGCCAGTCCATGACACGTTCCTCCAGTTCCGTCGCAGCGGGTGAGGTCTGCCAACTCATACACTGACATCCGAGTCCGGCAGTCAGCATCTCGGCAAGCACAGAAGACGGACTGTTGTTTGCCGGGAAATAGGCAAACCAGCCTGGATGCTGCCAGTGGGTTATCCCGGGCAGGATCACCTGCCGGAAATCCTTAAAAATAGCATCCATTGACTCACCCCCTGTCGGAGGAGACGATGGCAGCCGGGAAAGCACCTCCCCCGGTTCTGCTCCCGACTTTACGGGATAACGTTCAATATTTTCAAAATAATCAGCCAGCCAGTCGACAAACTCATGGCCATGGCGTCGAAAAGAATCATTATCCATCACAGCAGGTTTTATTGCGAAGTTACGGATATTTTTCGGCAGCTGGCCGGGTTCCACACCTGCTGACCAACTATTTGCTGCGAACCAGGAGGAAAAAAAACAGTGTCATTCATGAAAGACCGACGCAGTTAAAAAGGCAGGTCATCCTCCTCTTCAAGGGGTGGTAACTCTTCATTGTCAGGGAAAGGTGCTTGCGAAGGGGGGAGGGGGTCCATTGCAGGAGGTGGAGCCTCGCCGGGACGGGCACCGGACTGCGTCTCCCTGTCCACCTTCCAGGCCTTCACATCGGTATACCAGCGACCATTGAACTCACGGCTTTCTATATTCACCGAGGCAGTGATCCGCTCCCCCTCTTCAAGGGAAAACTGATCTATTTTGTCGCCCCAAATGGCGATGCATACCTTTCGGGGGTACTGGCCTTCCGTTTCAATGATAACTTCCTGCTTCCGCCATGGGCCATTACGTCCTTCGCCGCTTTGCTCGGGTAGTACAGAAAGAATACTGCCGCTGAGTTCCATTATTGCAGGTTTTGAAGAATGTTAAAAAAACAGCTACAAATATACATGATTTTTTTTCGTTCGAAATTACACACAGACGAATGAAAAAAAATCATGTGAAAGCGAAGCGGTTCCTTCTGTACAACAGCATTTTGTATATTTTTTTCACAAAATGGTGGTGGTTTTTTACAGGAGAAATATACATGATTTTTTTTCGTTCGAAATTACACACAGACGAATGAAAAAATCTCAAGGTCTTTCATCCGGTCGTCGCTTGTTTATTAATGTTTATCATTTGTCAAAAGGTCAGAGAGGTTGAAGGGTTTAAAAGTTTAATGGGTTAAAGGTTTAAAAGCCAATAGCTTACAGCCAATGCCCAAAAGCTTCGTTCCATCGTTCCATCGTTCCATCGCTCTCCCGCCTTCGGTGGCGATGTACTTTTTCTTTGGCTCCCATCCAAAGAAAAAGCTACCAAAAAGAAAGATCACCGTAGATTGTCAAGCCAGAAAGAAGGTCTCCGGAACGGCATTGAACCCGATGGCATCCATAATCAGTGCATATAGCCATTCCAGCTGGGGATACAGTAAGCTTTTCGCCTGCATCTCTTCCGTTATCAGCGTTTTGCCATGGTCAAAGAAATCAATTACCAGGAAAAGCACGGCCAGGATCAGCCCCCATTTCAGAATGCCAAGCCCGAAGCCGGCGAGGCGATTTATGAATCCCAGCAACAGTGCGTTGAAAACTTTTGTGAGCAGCGTCCCAAACAACCGCACCAGGGCGACCACGATAATGAAGGCGATAACAAACACCACTACCTTGACCACCTGGATATTCCAATCGAACAGGTTTTCCGTGATGTTTCCAATGATCTTCGCGGCAAGGATGGCTATGAATACCCCCGCCACCAATCCTGCGAGGGTGGATGCCTCGTGGAAAAATCCCTTCTGGTAACCCCTGATGGCACCCAGAAGCAGGATAACGGCAATGATAATGTCTAAAATGTTCATCGGTTTTTCCTTAAAAACGAATGGTTACCCATGGACCGCCACAGCTGGTCAGGGGCAAACTGTTACATCAACACAACACCCCTCATCAATTGAGTATCTTAAACGTTAGTTCTTTCACCAGCTCACCATGGTTCGTGGTTTCATTGTCAAGACCCTTGGACTTTAGATCATAGGACCTCAAGTGAGAAAAGATCTGCAGCAACTTATCCGGTGCATAATTCCGTGCTGCCAGCGCATAGTGGTTTATAAAAAACGGGTTCACACTCAGCTCCGCAGCGGCATTATTCTTACTCTTGTCTGGCAGGCTGTGATATAACAGCACCCTGGAAAAAAACTGATACAGCACGCCTGTCGTCATAACAAAAGGGTTTGACCGGGGATTGTCGGCAAAATATTTCGCGATCTGATAGGCTTTCTGGTTGTTTCTTGCACCCAATGCGTTCTGAAACTCAAAGATATTAAAGTCTTTGCTGATGCCGATATTTTCTTCGATCACTTTTGCAGTGATCTCAGACCCTTTTTCCTGGTTGATGAACAGCTTTCTCACTTCATTGACAATCTTGCCGAGGTCGCTGCCAAGGTGGTCGGCGAGCATCTGCAAAGCCTCGGGGCCAATGCTATATCCATGGCGCTTTACATAGTCAGCGATCCATCCCGGGACCTGGTTGTCGTAAAGTTTTTTCCCGACAAAAACAAGCCCCGTCTGGCTTAATGCTTTGAAAAACTTCGTCCGCCGGTCCAACGTCTTATATTTATAGCAGACTACCAGTATGGTTGATTCCAGTGGTTGCTGGAGATATGGCATGAGTTCGTCAATATCCTGCAGGTGCTGGGCCTCACGCACGATGACCACGTTGTGGCTGGCCATCATGGGGTAACGTTTGGCGGTACTGATGATGGTCGGAATATCTGTGTCTTTACCGTAGAAGATGCTGAGATTAAACTCTTTCTCCGTTTCACTGAGTACATCATCCTCAAGGAACCCGGCAATCACATCAATATAGAAGCTTTCTTCACCCATAAGAAAATATACAGGCTGCAGCACCTTCTTGCGGATATCCCTGAGGATGTTCTGATAATTTAACTCAACCATAAAAATCCGTTGTTAGGTCAGGACAAAAATAATGAAACCTTTGTAAGCCTGTCTGTTCTTTTGCCATAAATATTTCTCCTGTAAAAAAACCACCACCATTTTGTGTGCTGACAGATGACGGAAGAACGATGGAACGAATGAACGAAAGGCCGTTATAACAGTGTGGGCATCTGCAAACACATTAAAGTCCGGGCCCGTGGGGCGGACAAATCCGCATTTGATGGATCTGCCTGTAAAGCATGCACAAACATGTAATTGACCGGGCCCGTGGGGGGATGAATCCGCATTTGATGGATCTGCGTAAAAAAATCAAGGCATCTTTACCAGGGAGGGTATATGCAAGCAGGCCACCGGACGGCATTAATGAATGTCTTAAAAGGGGCATGCCGTCGTGCCGGCCGGATAGGCCTGCGCAGGGTAAAGATGCCGTAGATTTTAGCAGATGCATCAGAAGCGGTGATCTTTCTTTTTGGTAGCTTTTTCTTTGGATGG
>SLCY01000095.1 GCA_007125585.1 Bacteroidales bacterium | reverse complement strand
CGCCTCTGTACATGGCAAACAATATGAGATGAATATTTCCGAATTGATGGACGGGGTATATTTCATACAGGTGACCACGGCTGAGGGCGTTGCCACAGGCAGGGTACAGGTTAACAATTAGGACCTGTTGCCTGCAGATTCATGAAGACATTCCGTTGGCAACAATGCCAACGGGGTGTCTTTGCAATTGGCAAGATCCGCAGCAGATGCATCAGAAGCGGTGATATTTTTTTTCATGAGTCTGTGTGTAATTTCACATAAAAAAAATTCATGTGCATTTGGCAGGAACCTTACTACTGACAAAGTGCTTGCCCTGTTATGAAGTTAAATCCTTATCTCGCAATCATTCTTGCCTCTACAATAGGGGGATCGAGCGGCGTTTTCATCAAACTTCTTGATCTTCCATCAACGTCGATCACCTTTTTCAGAATGTTTATCCCTGTCGTAATCCTGCTGGCTTATTTGACATGGAAGAAAACAAAGCTATTCCGGGGCAATTACAGGGTCATGCTGGTGGCCTCAGGGTTAAATGCCATCCGGATGTTCCTGTTTTTTGTCGGATACCTCTACACCACCATTGGCAATGCCGTGATCATTCTATTTACCTGGCCGATTTTTGCTTCCATATTCAGCGCCATTTTCTTGAAGGAAATAGTATCCAAACGAACGGCATCTCTGATAGGCATGGCTTTCCTTGGCATTGTCATCATGTACATGACACAGGAGATCAGGTTTGGCAACATGGACTTCATCGGCATGGCCGCCATGCTGCTCTCCGCGATCATTTTTTCGATTACGGCCATCATCTTCAAAAAAGAATTAATAAACTACAGCCGGACCGAAACAATATTTTATCAAAACCTCATCGGAGCCATTGCGTTTGCCCCATTCATTTTTATCAACACACCGGTACCAACGTTTGTGCAAACAGGTGTAGCATCATTGTATGGTTTTTTAATCGGCATCGTCGCATTCCTTTTGTT
Organism: Bacteroidales bacterium; assembly: GCA_007125585.1. Taxonomy (GTDB): domain Bacteria; phylum Bacteroidota; class Bacteroidia; order Bacteroidales; family UBA7960; genus PUPG01. Next base: position 53,718 of record SLCY01000095.1, on the reverse strand, counting down.
CTTTCTGGCCTTGAGAAAACTGAAGATGAGCCATTATTCATTATTCACTTACTGGGAAGTGCTGGCAGCCATATTTTTTGGTACACTCTTCTTTAACGAAGCAATTACCTGGAACATGCTCGTTGGCGGGGGCCTGATCCTGGCTGCCGGGATATTGCTGCGCAAAGAAAAAACCGCTGTACTGCGTGAATCCGATTAGATTGGCAGGAAGCATTGCCTGCAGCCGTCAATAGGCATTGTACGAAAAGAGCTCACCGGAGGCCTTGCGGGTCTTTTTGCGGGGAGTGTCATTTGCCGGGTAACCACGGAAAACCCTGCGAAACTTAGCGAGATTCTGCGAAAAACCAAAAAATATAACAGTTTAAATAACAGCTCATAACGCAAATATTAATACAGAAAAGTACATTGATCACCTGAAAACTCTATACCCTATGCCCCATTCGAAATAATCAGCCAGGGCAAACCAGTGATGCTTGATGGCGAACATGATCGAGAGATTGTTCCTGAAAGAATACCTGACACCAAGGCGACCGGTGAAATCCGGAATATCCCTTGTGGGTTTATAGATGTAGAAACCCGGATTCAGGATAATCGCAACAGGGTTTTTGTCCAGTTCCATCACCAGGTGAATGGCAGATTGAATCGGGACAGGTGGCTCATCAATATCAGGACTCATATAGGGATCATAAGCCCATGTGTCGTTGTAAAAAACATTAATCCCTATCCCTGCATTGACTGCAGGAAGAATTCTATACCCATAATCAAATATCAAACTTGATGTAAATATCTTTTTGCCTGCAGTTTTGTCAACCTCCTTAATGCCTGAAGCAAACATGATGGCAAAGCAGTTTTTCTCTTTTTCCTTCATGTCTTGCCCAACAGAGAGAGCACCGGAATGCCTGTGGTTCGAGCTCAAATCCAAGCCAGAATGAATGGTCAGCGTATTGATTCCCTGATTGGGTGCAACAACCAATCCGTTTGATACGTGATTAAATGACATTCCGATCCTTAGCAACAATCTTTCTTCAATGATCGGGATCCCGCCCGTTAAAGAAATTTGTCCGTAAACATTAAGATGAGAACCTACAGCCCTGTTGAGATGGTTGTTTTCAGGATCATGCTTTTTGGTAACATATCCTGGTCCCATGCCTAATTTTAGCTGAACCGGATATTTATTGGTCAGCAGTGGGAACAGCATGCTAAAATAGGCAGCGTGAACATGGCCATATACCTCATTATTTCCAAGGTTTGACATAAAGTAGCCGACACCGGCCACCGAACTCTTCAATGTGGCTTCATTACGGTTTAAAAAAATGGCATTAAGGTCGACACCTGTTATTTTATCCTGCTTCAAGGCAGCCTGCAGTGCGACATGAGGCGCCATCCTTCCCCGGTGGATATTCAGATTATAATAGACAACCCCTCTGTCATCAGTTACATTTTCATTAGCGTTTAACAGGGAAGAGCACGCAATGAGTAATATGAATATATGGCAGCCGTTTTTGATCATCATAGACTATCAGAGTGGGATCCATCAGGTAGCAAGATAATTATTTTTATGAAACGGAACCCATAGCAAACAAGATTCATCTTCAGGGTCTTCCCGTTCAGCGGCTGCTTCTTCGGTGACTTCCCCACGGCGGCCATTTTATTCCCTGCCCTGGTTGATATGCGAGGCCTGCCGGCGCGTATCCAGTCGTCATAGGCTGACAGTCATGGGGATTTCCTCAATGAGGATATTAGAAAAGGTTTATCCCTGTCGCATGTATCAGCAGCATGCCGGCAAGTCCGGCTATTGAAGCTGTGATGATTACCGGGATGATATTTTTTTTCAATAGTTCACCCTCAACACCGCTTAGCCCGACTGTAGCGCAGGCTGCGATGATGTTGTGTACACCGATCATATTGCCTGCGCCGCCACCCATGTTTTGCAGGCTCACTGTTAAGATACGGGAAATGCCGGTTTCCTCGGCAACCGCATATTGAAAGAGTGAAAACAACATATTTGATACGGCATTGGATCCCGACATGAACGTGCCAAGTGCTCCCACAAAAGGACTTACGAATGGCCATGCTGCACCGGTTTTGTCTGCAATGAATGATGCCATCATCAGTGGCATACTGATCAATTCCTCGGGATTGTTGCCCGATTGCATCATCAGACGGACCAGTGGAACGGCAAAGATCAAAGCGATAGCCGGTCCTTTTATCCGTTGAAAAGACTCGTGCCATGCCATTTTGACCTGTTTAAACGTCATGCCGAATAAAGGAATACAGATAAGGGCAATGAGAAGGAAAGGAAATATGCCCGGATTACTGAGCGGTTCAAATTCGATGGTGGTGTAGGTTCCAAACAAATTGTCAATGTTGATCATGACCGAACTGATCCAATGGTGTATTGGTAAAAAGCGAACCCGGCTTATGATCAGTAATAATCCGATCAGTACATAAGGTGTCCAGGCTTTTTGCAATGAAATGTCTGCCAGCTTGGTTTCGGGTTTCACTTCAATGCCGCCCATCCATGATGATTTCCATTGACTGCGTTCCGGGAAGTCCCATGTTTCTTTTGGGACGAGGAAGCCTCTTTTGGTGGCAGGGATCAGCACCATTAATCCGATCAGGCCACCGATGATTGACGGGAACTCCGGGCCGAGAAAGACCGCCACCAGTGTGTATGGAAGCACGAAGCATAACCCTGCAAACAAAGCATAGGGCCATATTTTTAATCCATCCCTGATGCTTTTGTTTTTCCCGAAAAAGCGGGTTAACATGCTTGTCATGATCAGTGGGATCAAGATGCCGGGAATGAGATGAAACAGTGCTGTCCATGTAGCTGTATGGTGTATGAATGTATCAAAGGTCATTCCGTTATCCAGGATCGCCTGCTCAATTGCTGGCAGGTTCAGGGAACTCCCGGTGCCAATCAGTATGGGTGTGCCGACCGCACCAAATGATACTGCGGTGCTGTTGGCAATCAGTGCAACCATGACGGCTGCCAGGGCAGGAAATCCCAGAGAGAGTAAAAGTGGTGCAGCCAGGGCTGCAGGTGTGCCAAATCCGGCAGCCCCTTCAATAAAGCTTCCGAAAAGCCATGTTATGATGATCGCTTGAATCCTCTTGTCGGCTGAAATGCTTGAGAATCCTTTGTTTATCACGCCGATGGCACCGCTTTCACGAAGGGTAAACAACAAAGCTAGTGCCCCAAAAACGATCAACAATATATTAAAGGCCACAACCACACCGCTCAACGATGCTGCGGCAATCCAGGCTGCAGGCATGTTCCAGATAACAATGACCAGTGCCAGCGTCAGGATAAACGAAACGGGCATAGCTTTCGTGGCCGGCCAACGAAAAGCTACCATCAAAACGAAAATAGAAAGGACCGGTAAGAAGGCAAACAACGATAATAACCCTTCTGACATTTTTAGTTGTTTGTTAAACCCCGATTGGTCATTAATACTTCGGAACAAGTTATCAAATGGCTGTTTTGGGTTGAGTGGGGTTAGATGATCCCACCGACCTTTAAAACAATAAGCAACAGATATTTGTTTATTTATTGTTTACTAATCAACAACCAATGATATGACAAAAATAGCTTTTTTCTCAACCCAGGCATATGACAGGCATTTCTTTGAAAACAGTAGCGATAAGCACCGTTTTGAATTCTTTGAAACACGCTTAAAGTCCAATACCGTGCAGCTTGCCGATGGTTTTGACGGTGTTTGTGTTTTTGTAAATGACAAGGTGGATGCGGATATTCTCAAAAGGCTGTCAGAGATGGATGTAGGCCTGGTGGCATTGCGTTGCGCCGGATTTAACAATGTTGACCTGAAAGCGGCAGAAAAACACAATGTCCGTATCATGCGGGTCCCCGCTTACTCACCCGAAGCTGTTGCAGAACATGCTGTCGCCCTGATTCTGACCCTTGCTCGCAAAACCCATAAAGCCTACAACAGGATCAGAGATGGGAACTTTTCCCTGGATAGACTTACAGGTTTTAACGTGAACGGAAAAACCATTGGTGTGATAGGAACGGGAAAAATCGGTCAGGCATTCATTCGAATCGCCCAGGGTTTTGGCACTGAAATAATTGCTTTTGATAAATACCCTTCAAAGGCACTCACGCAAAAAGGTGTTCACTACATGGCGCTGGACGACGTTTTAGCCAATAGTGATATTCTGAGTTTGCATTGCCCCCTGACCCCCGAAACGAGCCATCTGATCAATCAGGAAACTTTAGGCAAAATGAAAAAGGGTGCCATGCTCATTAACACCAGTCGTGGCAAGCTGGTGGACACATCGGCCGTGATAGAGTCTCTCAAGCAGAACCACCTGGGTTCGCTCGGCATCGATGTTTATGAGCAGGAAGAGAAACTTTTCTTTCGTGACCTTTCCGAGGTGATCATTCGCGATGATCAGATAGCCAGGCTGATGCTGTTTCCCAATGTGCTTATCACTGCCCATCAGGGTTTTTTCACCAAAGAAAGCCTTGAAGAGATTACACGAATAACCTTGAAAAACTTTGATGACTATGAAAACAAGCAGGAAACTGAAAATGAAGTGAGCTGCAAGCTGTTGAAAGAATGCTGATCCTTTTTCCGTCTCTGTTCATTGTTTTATAGTGGGATCCCTATATCAATGTTGGGTGCGGACTACTTCAATAGCCTCCGGCAGTCCGCTTCGGTAACGTGCCTGTGGTCAGTGATCATCTTTTCTTGGGCAGACATTACATTACGCAAAAAAACTTTTTTTCAATGAAGAATACCGGCATGCGTTGCGTAAGTTTCAGGCATCAGCAAATAAACCCCCAACGAAAACGATTATTTGCTGTATCAGAGACCACCCTGTTAGTTCAAACAAATGATTTCGGTATTTTTGTTTGTTCGTTAACAAACCCGGAAGGCGTCAACCCTTATGAAGTGGACCCGGAAGCAAACCTCCATCATGGCCATTGTGGCCGTTACGGCCTTTATGAGCACCTTTCTCATATCGTCGATCACCATTGCCTTGCCTGCTATTGAAACAAGCTTCCGACTGGACGCGGTGAAGCTGAGCTGGATGATCACCGCCTTCTTGCTTGCCACGGCGATGTTTTTGCTGCCGGTGGGCCGCTGGGGTGATCTGACCGGCATCCGTCGCCTGTTCAAGGCAGGGGTGATCATTTTCAGTGCGTCTTCATTCTTGTGTGCGCTGGCCTTTTCGGGTTACCAGCTCATCATTTTTCGTTTCATCCAGGGGATCGGCGCCGCCTTTGTCAGTACTACCGGTCCTGCCATCCTGGTATCGGCATTTTTACCACAGCACAGGGGGCGTGTTATCGGTATTTCGGTGGCGGCGGTTTACCTCGGACTTGCATTCGGGCCTTTTGTCGGTGGCTTCCTGACAGAGTATCTGGGGTGGCGGTCCATCTTTTATGTGTCCGCCATCCTCGGCACCCTTACCGGACTGCTTGCATTTGTATTCCTTGACAAGGATGATGTTAGCCCTGACAAGGCCAAAAAACCCGATATGCTTGGGACGGTATTATATATGACGGGATTGGTTTTGATGGTATACGGCTCTTCCCGTATCCCTGACATTGCAGGCCTGGTGATGATGTTGGGCGGCGGACTGGCCCTGGTGTTATTCTGGATTGTGGAAAGCAAGGCTGCTGTGCCCGTCATCGAAACCAGCCTGTTCATCAAAAATCGTCTGTTCGCCTTTTCCAACCTGGCAGCCCTGATAAATTACGTAGCCACTTTTGCCATCGTGTTTTTTCTGAGTTTGTATTTACAGAAGGTAAAGGGTCTTTCCCCGCTGGATGCCGGAACCATTTTGATCGCCCAACCGGTGGTCATGGCCTTGTTTTCGCCACTGGCAGGCAAGCTGTCAGACCGATTGGAGTCCCGCCTGATAGCCACTCTGGGAATGGTTATGTGCAGCATCGGGCTTTTGGCTTTTTCATTTTTGTCGGACAAAACACCCACATGGATGATTGTTGTGACCCTCATTTGGGTAGGGCTGGGCTTTGCCTTTTTCTCTTCACCCAATATGAACACCATCATGAGCTCAGTCGATAACTCAAAGCTGGGATTGGCTTCCGGCTCTGCTGCCACAATGCGGGTTGTCGGACAAATTACAAGCATGACCATTGCCACGCTCTTCTTTGCCGCCATGTTTGGTGGCCAGGCCATCGAGGCGGTGCCCGACTCCCTGTTTTTGCGTGCCGTTCAGTGGGGCTTTATCACTTTCTTTGTCATCAGTCTGGCCGGAATATACTTTTCGATGGCAAGGGGGACTGTCCGGGGCTATCCCTCCCCAGGAAATGATCCTTAAAAAAGAGGAGAGGTTTCGCAAGGCTTTTGATGATTTTGATATCACAACCATTGCACGTTATGGGCTAACGGGAAAAGCGCGTTTATTGAACGATGCCGCAATCATCAGAAAGACTGCCCTGTGTACGAAAAAGTGCTGGCCTCTGTCCCCAAATGGGTTACTGTATTATGAATATTGAAGAATTTCGCAACGACTGTATCGCAAAGAAAAAAGTAACTGAGGGCTTTCCCTTTGACCGGGATACCTTGTGTTTTAAAGTGATGGGTAAACTATTTGCCCTTACCGATGTGGACCTCTTTGAATCTGTAAACCTGAAATGTGACCCGATGAAAGCCATTGAACTGCGAGAGCAGTATCCTGCGGTGTTGCCCGGTTATCATATGAATAAAAAACACTGGAACAGGGTGATGATGGAAGGATCAGTGCCCGACAGCACCCTGAAGGAATGGATTGACCACTCCTACGATTTGGTGGTTAGAGGTCTGCCCGGAAAAGATCAAACCCTTCTGAAAAAATCCGGGTAATCATTCAAATTGATGGATCGCCAGAGAAATATTTGGTTGTATTCATTAAAAGAGCCCCTGGCAACCAGGGGCTCTTTCGTTCCAACGTTGACCGACCAGGATTCGAACCTGGACAGACAGCTCCAAAAACTGTAGTGCTACCGTTACACCATCGGTCAATCCGGTAAAGGTCGGCAAAGTTAGGAAAATTATTTTTAAGGGCAAGTTGTGAAATACAAATAGATGTTAAAAACCCGTCTTCATGACGCTTTTTTTCTTAATTTCGCATGCTGCCAGCTGGCGCAAAGCATTACTTTAAGTCGCTCAAGGACAAATGAATCATTAAAGCCATGGATGAGATCCTGTACCGCAAGCTCAACAATTACATTGGGTGGGGGCTGTTCGCCCTCGCCGCCCTTATCTATCTTTTGACGATTGAGCCTACTGTCAGCTTCTGGGATGCCGGCGAACGCATTGCTGTATCCTACAAGTTGCAGATCGGCCATCCGCCCGGGGCCCCCCTTTACCAGATGCTGGCCAGGTTTTTTTCTCTTTTTGCACTGGGAGAGGTCTCCAGGGTGGCTTTCTGGATCAACACCATGTCAGCCGTTGCCGGCGGACTTGCGGTGATGTTCCTCTTTTGGACCATCAATATTCTGGCACGGAAACTGGTTGACGCTGGCACCGGGATAACCAAAGCCAAGGCGTTCGCGATCTTTGGCAGCGGCATGGTGGGCGCACTGACCCTTACCTTCAGTGACTCCTTCTGGTTTACTGCTGTGGAAGCTGAGGTGTATGTCACCTCTGCCTTCCTTACCGCTTTTGTCTTCTGGGCAATACTGAAATGGGAGGCCAGGGCCCACGAGCCGGATGCAAACAAGTGGCTGGTGCTGATATTTTATATCATCGGACTCTCTATCGGGGTCCATCTGCTAAACCTGCTGGCCATACCGGCCATTGTTTTTGTTTACTATTTCAAGAAGTACCAGCCGACAACCAAAGGGATGTTGGTTACCGGCCTGGTATCCGTGGCCCTCCTGTATTTCATCCAGTCAATCCTTATACCGGGCATCCTGAACCTCGACTGGCAGTTTGAGCGCTTCTTTGTGAATGCCATCGGACTGCCTTTTCACAGTGGCACCGTCATCTTCTTTGTGGTGCTGATCGCGGCCATCGTATATGGCCTTTACATCACCCAGAAGCGAAAGATGGTGACATGGAACACCATACTTCTTGCATTCACCTTTATCATGATCGGATATTCTTCCTTCTTTATGCTTGTCATTCGTTCCAACGCACAGGTGCCCATCAACGAAAATGCCCCCAAGGATGCCCTCGCCATGAAAGCCTATCTCGGGCGGGAGCAGTATGGTGCCTGGCCGTTATTGCACGGCCCTTATTACAATGCACCGGTGATTGATATGGAAGACGGGGTGCCCGTGTGGGGAAAGAACCGTGAAACCGGCCGTTATGAGGTCATCAATCCCCGTGAAGGCCTTGAGCCGGTCTATGACCCTCAGTTCACCACGGTCTTTCCAAGAATGTGGAGCTTCCGGGGGCGGCATGTTTCGGGTTATGAAGACTGGGGAAATGTTCAGGGGCGGCCGGTGAGGACTGTCAGGCCGGATGGGACAACGGAAACTGTCCAGAAACCTACATTCTTTGAAAACCTGCGGTTTTTCTTTTCCTACCAGGTGGGGCATATGTATGTCCGGTACCTGATGTGGAACTTTAGCGGGCGGCAGAACGATATACAGGGACATGGCAGTCCGCTGGAAGGTAACTGGATCAGCGGAATCCCCTTTCTCGACGGGATGCGGCTGGGGCCGCAGCAGGACCTGCCCGAAAGCCTTACTTCCAATCCGGGGTACAACAGGTACTATATGCTTCCCTTTTTGCTGGGTGTTCTGGGCTTCCTGTACCAGCTCAAAAAACGGCCCAATGATGCCCTGGTGGTCGGACTGCTCTTCTTTATGACAGGCCTGGCCATCATCATCTACCTTAACCAGACCCCATTCCAGCCCAGGGAACGTGACTATTCATATGTTGGTTCTTTCTATGCGTTCTCCATCTGGGTGGGCCTGGGTGCCCTGGCACTTATTGATTCACTCTTCAAAAAGCTGCATGGCAAAAATGACCATATTCAGGGCAAACCCGGAAAAGTGGCCGCCGTTTTGGTGACAGCGGTGTGTTTGCTTTTGGTCCCGGTCAACATGGCCAGGGAAAACTGGAGCGACCATGACCGGTCAGGCCGTTATGGTGCCCGTGATGTTGCCATCAACTACCTGGAGTCATGTGCCCCTGACGCCATCATCTTCACCAACGGTGACAACGACACCTTCCCGCTCTGGTATGCACAAGAAGTGGAGGGGGTCCGGACAGACATAAAGGTCGTGAACATGAGCCTGCTGAATACCGACTGGTATATTGACAACATGCTGCGCCGCAAAACCTATGATGCGGAGCCGGTGCCTTTCAGCTTTGAACATCACCAGTACAGGGATGGCACCAGGGATTATGTTTACATCATCAACCGGCTGGAAGGATACCAGAATCTAGGGCGGCTGATGGAGTTTGTCGGAAGTGATGCTGACCGGACGCGCTTTCGCGGGAGGGAACATTACTTCCCTACCAACAAATTCCGGTTGCCGGTTGATTCAGCCAAGGTTGTGGATAATGGCACAGTAGCTCCGGAAGACGCTCACCTTATCGTTGATGCTGTAGAGTGGGAGATGCCCGGCCAGGGAATGAACAAAAATCATATGATGGCGCTGGACTTTCTCGCCAAAAACAACTGGGAAAGGCCGGTGTATTTTGCCATCACCACCGGCAGCGAGTCCTACATGGGGCTGGAAGAATATTTCCAGCTGGAGGGGATGGCCTACCGGCTGGTGCCCATCAGGACAGAATATGACCCCAATGAACCGGGGAGGATCAATACAGCTATCCTTTATGACAACCTGATGAACAAGTTCCAGTGGGGCAACATGAATGACCCTTCCGTTTACCTTGATGAAGACCACCGCCGCCTGACGGTGAGCTTCAGAAATGTTTTCCAGCGGCTGGCTGCATCACTGTTAGACGAGAACAAACCGGATTCAGCCATCACTGCGCTCGACAAGGCTATGGAGATCATGCCGGAATACAATGTGCCCTACAACTATTTCACCCTCCTGATCGCTGAAAATTATTACAGGGCGGGTGCACACGACAAGGGCAACCAGATTGCACAACGCATGACAGACATTCATGAAGAGAACCTTGATTATTATTTCCGTTTTACAGGTGCGAACGCAAACCGGATCAGCAGCAACAAGCAGGAAAGCCTGCTCATGATGCAACGCATTGCCTATGTTGCCGATATGCATGGAGAGGATGAGCTGGCACGGCGGGCAGAGGCATTATTCGACACCTATTATGATTTGTGGGTCAGGGCGTTCTGATCCAGCCCCGTGTCTGTTGCGCCTGTTTTTATTTACGTTGTTCTTTGTATTTCAACACATTGTATGTTTACTCAAGATTTTTGATTTTAAAGGGAGGACGGATTTTTTCTGTTTTAAATATTTTAATTATCTTTGCACTGCAATTTTGGTTTTTGCCGGGTAAGTAAGGGGGCACATCAGTCCCCTTCTTTATTAGGGTTTATGTATATGATCACGGAACAAACCATAGCAGAAATTGTGAATGATTACCTGGAAGGGACCGGCCAGTTTTTGGTGGATGCCAGGGTAACTTCGCAAAACAAAATCATGGTCTTCATTGACGGCGACAATGGGGTATCGATAGCAGATTGTACCCGTTTGAGCAGGCATATTGAACAACAACTGGATCGTGATGCGGAAGATTTTGAACTGCTGGTGTCGTCGGTGGGGGTGGGCCATCCCTTGCAGCTCAACCGTCAATACCGTAACAATGTTGGCCGGCGGCTGGCGGTAACGGCCAGCGATGGCGCAATAACAAAAGGCAGGCTGGCGGAGGTCGGCGAAGAGGGGATCGTCCTTGAAAAAGACAAACCCGGCAAAGGAAAAAAAAAGAAGAAAGAACCGGATACCGACACCGAAAACCGGGTTTTTATCCCGTTTGAAAAAATAGAAGAGGCCAGGGTCCAGGTGTCATTTAAATAGCTGACGAAAGGGTCAAAGGCAGAACGATCGGAATATTGGAACCGGTCAATGATCCCGAAAAACAATTTTTAAGAATCAAAGATCATTTTATAAAGGGTATAACACAAACTGATTACAGAAAATGGAAACTATTAACCTGGTTGAGTCGTTTTCGGAATTTAAGGAATTCAAAAACATTGACCGCTCTACCATGATGCTGATCCTGGAGGATGTCTTTGGCAGCATGCTGGAAAAGAAATATGGTTCGGCAGATAATTTTGACATCATTGTTAACATTGACAAGGGCGATCTTGAGGTTTGGCGCAACCGTGTCATTGTGGAAGATGGTGAGATGGAGGACGAAAACTCACAGATCGCTTATTCGGATGCAATTAAGATAGAGCCTGACTTTGAGGTTGGTGAGGATGTGTCCGAGCCGGTGAAAATGAGCGACTTTGGCCGCAGGGAGATATTGGCGATCCGCCAAAACCTGGCTTCCAAGATCCTTGAACTGGAAAAAGACAGCGTCTATAAAAAGTATCAGGAAAAAATCGGCGACCTGGTCACTGCTGAAGTATACCAGGTGTGGAAAAAAGAGATCCTGACCCTTGATGATGAGGATATTGAACTGATCCTGCCCAAAACAGAACAAATACCCTCTGATTTTTTCCGGAAGGGAGATACCGTCAGGGCGGTTGTTTCCCGTGTGGAGATCAAGAACAATAACCCGCTCATCATCATCAGCCGCACCTCACCTGTTTTCCTTGAAAGACTCTTTGAACAGGAGGTACCCGAAGTGTATGACGGACTGATCACGATTAAAAAGATCGTCAGGGTACCCGGGGAACGTGCGAAAGTAGCGGTTGAATCTTATGATGATCGCATAGACCCCGTGGGTGCATGTGTCGGGATGAAAGGTTCAAGGATCCATGGCATCGTAAGGGAACTGCGAAATGAAAACATTGATGTGATCAATTATACCACCAATTCGAACCTGTATATCTCCAGGGCACTGAGCCCTGCAAAGATCACCTCCATCACCATTGATGAAGAAAACAAAAGGGCTGAGGTGTTTTTGAAGCCCGATCAGGTGTCGCTGGCGATCGGCAAAGGTGGCTTTAACATCAAACTTGCCGGATTGTTAACAGGCTATGAGATAGATGTGTACCGCGAATCTGATATCGAGGGAGAAGATGTGGATATTCAGGAGTTTAGCGATGAGATTGAAGACTGGGTCATCGATGAGCTCAAAAAGGTTGGCTGTGATACCGCAAAAAGTGTGCTGAACCTTACTGTGGAGGATCTGGTAAACAGAACAGACCTGGAGCAGGAAACCGTAGAGGAGGTTATGCGCATATTAAGGGCAGAGTTTGAATAAAATACCCTAAATTTGCACCGTTTTTTACCGGCTGTGCGAAAAGATTGATAACACAAGGCTGTATATGACTGAAAGCGCCAAAACAAGACGACTAAGTAAAGTTGCCAGGGAGTTTAACATTGGGTTGACAACCATTGTGGATTACCTCAACAAGAAAGGAATTTCGGTTGACAACAACCCCAATGCCAAAATTCCCCAGGAGGCTTATGAGCTTTTGGTTCATGAATTTGAGAGTGAGAAAAACCTGAAAGAGGCTACACGTAAAGCCGGGTTAGGCATTCTTAAAAGGGAAAGCATATCCATCGATCAGGAAGGGGAGCCCAAAAAGGAGGAGGAAAAACCGGAGGAAGAGCCGGAAGACGTTTATATTCAAGATGTTAAGGATCCTGCTGCCGGGAAAAAAGAAAAGGAGGTGGATGAGAAGCCGGAAGTGGAGAAAGCCGATGACAAAGAAGTTACGGAGAAGGACGGCAGAGAAAAAGAGGAAGTGGTTGAGGACACGGAAAGGGAAAAGGCTGACGAAAAGGAAGAGGTACCTGAGACGCCTGGGGAAGGAAAAGGGACCGGGCTGAAAGTACTGGGAAAGATGGAGCTGGAGAAAGAAAAGGCGAAGAAACAACCCGCGCGGGCGAAGAAGAAAAAGGCCGATGCCCCGGAAGAGGTCCCTGCGGATAAAAAACCAACAGAGGAGAAGCCTGTTGCCGAAGGGCCTGCGGAAAAAGACCAGGAAGAAAGTCCTGCAGCTGCGAAAGAGAAAGAAAAAACAAAAGAAGATGTCGAGGCCACGGAGGATACACCGCCGGCAGATCATTTTCAGACCCAGTTTAAGAAGCTGGATGGCCCCACAATCCTGGGTAAGATGGATCTCCCTGATCCCAAGGAGGCGTCAAAAAAGCCGGTGGCCTCTTCTTCTGACCCCGGAAAGTCGAAAAAGCGCAAAAGAAAACGGATCAAGAAAGAGAAGTCTGTTGACCCTCAGGCTTTAGAGCAAGATAAGAAGACCGAAAAGCAGGAAGCTGCAAAGGCGCGCAGGGGTGGCAGAAAGGAACATGTCCGTCCCGAAGTATCGGAAGAAGAGATCTCCCGTCAGATCAAAGAGACATTGGCCAACCTTAGCGGGACAGGCAAATCAAAGGCGGCCAAGCATCGCCGCATGAAAAGGGATATCCTGCAGCAGCAAAAAGAAAAAGAGAAAGAAAAGGCAGCTTCCGAACAAAAAGTGTTGGAAGTCACAGAGTTTATATCCGCATCAGAGCTTGCCAGCATGATGGATGTCTCTGTCAATGAGATCATCTCCACATGCATGTCGCTCGGCCTGTTTGTATCGATCAATCAGCGCCTCGATGCTGAAACCATTGCCATCGTTGCGGACGAGTTTGGCTTCGAAGTGAACTTTGTCAGTGCCGACGCCCAGGAAGTGGTCGAAGAGGAGGAGGAGGAAGATCCATCAACTCTTACTGACCGCGCGCCCATTGTCACAGTAATGGGTCACGTTGACCACGGCAAAACCTCTTTGCTTGACCAGATACGACACTCCAACATCATTGCAGGCGAGGCTGGTGGCATTACCCAGCATATTGGTGCATACTCCGTGGAACTGGAAAAAGAAAAAACCATCACCTTCCTTGATACCCCCGGCCATGAAGCTTTTACAGCCATGCGTGCAAGGGGTGCCAAGGTGACGGATGTGGCCATTATCGTGGTGGCAGCCGACGACAGTGTGATGCCCCAGACCATAGAGGCCATCAATCACGCCCAGGCAGCCGGCGTGCCCATCGTGATCGCTATCAATAAAGTGGACAAAGAAAATGCCTCCCCCGAAAAAGTCAAAGAAGAACTCGCCAAAATCAACATCCTGGTGGAAGACTGGGGTGGTAAGTTCCAAAGCCAGGAAATATCTGCCAAGCAGGGAACCAACATTGAAAACCTTCTGGAAAAGGTGCTGCTCGAATCGGAAATGCTGGAGCTCAAAGCAAATCCTGCCAAAGCTGCTTCCGGCACTGTGGTAGAATCCTCCCTCGACAAAGGGCGTGGGTATATTTCCACCATACTGGTCCAAAACGGTACGCTGAAAATTGGTGATATCGTCGTTGCCGGCACCACCCACGGCAAGGTGAAAGCCATGTTCAACGAAAGGGGCCAGCGCATCGACGAGGCCGGCCCATCAACCCCTGTGCTGATACTGGGAATGGACGGAGCACCCCAGGCAGGGGATACCTTTAACGTGATGAAATCGGAAAGTGAGGCCAAAAGCATCACCACCAAACGACAACAACTGATGCGCGAACAAGGCCTTCGCACCCAAAAACATATCACACTGGATGAAATAGGCCGGCGCATCGCTATCGGTGACTTCAAAGAACTGAACGTGATTGTTAAAGGTGATGTGGATGGATCCGTTGAAGCACTGAGCGACTCATTGCTGAAACTGTCAACCGAAGAGATCCAGGTCAACATCATTCATAAAGCAGTCGGGCAGATCACCGAAGGAGATGTGTTGCTTGCATCCGCCTCCAATGCCATCATCATTGGCTTCCAGGTAAGGCCATCGATGCCTGCAAGAAAACTTGCCGAACAGGAACAGATAGATATCCGCCTCTATAGCGTGATCTATAATGCCATTAATGAGCTGAAATCAGCCATTGAAGGTATGCTGGCCCCGGAGATTGAGGAAAACATCACTGCCAACCTGGAAGTGCGCGATGTGTTCAAGATCACCAAGGTGGGTACCGTGGCAGGGTGCATGGTCCTCGACGGCAAAATCCATCGAAACGCCAATATACGGCTCATACGCGATGGTATTGTGGTGTACACAGGTGCCCTGGGATCACTGAAGCGCTTTAAGGACGATGTTAAAGAAGTATCTTCAGGCTATGAATGCGGATTGAATATTGAACGCTTTAACGATATCAAAGTGGGCGACATCATTGAAGCATTCGAAACCGTAGAAGTCGCGCGCAAACTGGAATAGCTTGTGAAAAGCCCCTCTGCTGCCTGCGCCTGGATCATGGCTGCTGGCCGTCAGCCTAAATCCCGATAACCCCGGAAAATAACGAACTGCATTTTACCATGGTTGAACTGTCATTGAAATATCAGGACATCCTCCCTTTTGTTTCTGAGGATGAACTCAATCTGTTTGAACGGGAGGTGGCGCTGCACAGAAAAAATATCTATCAGCGCAAGGGCAAGGGCAGCGAATTCCTCGGATGGGTCACCCTGCCGGATGAACCCAACGAATCTTTATTCCTCCGCCTGGAGTCCGATGCACAGAAGATCAGGGAACAGTCGGAGGTGGTGGTCGTGGCCGGCATTGGAGGCTCCTATCTCGGTGCCCGGGCTGTCATTGAAGCCCTTACAGGTGCTTTTCCACTTCACGACAAGGGCAATGAAAAGCCTTCGCCCACAATAATCTATGCCGGCCATCATCTCGATGAAGATTATCATCACGATTTACTGAAGTTCCTGGATACAAAGGATTACACTGTGATCGTGATCTCCAAATCCGGTACAACCACCGAACCTGCCGTTGCTTTTCGTTTGCTGAGAGACCACATGGAGTCCAAATATGGCGTTGACGGCTCTGCCGGGCGTATTTATGCAATCACAGACGCTCGCCGCGGTGCCCTGAAACAACTGGCCGGCGAACGGGGCTATCCTGTCTATGAGATCCCCGATGATGTAGGGGGGCGTTATTCTGTGCTGACTCCTGTGGGGTTGTTGCCAATCGCTGTGGCTGGCTTCAATATCAGGGAGCTGATGGCAGGGGCAAGGGCAATGGCCGGTCACCTGAAAGGTGAACAACCATTGCTGAAGAACCCTGCGGCATGCTACGCCGTACTCAGGAATATGCTTTACAATAAAGGGAGGACAACAGAGATCCTCGTAGGGTATAATCCGTGCCTGTACTACCTGATAGAATGGTGGAAACAATTGTTTGGTGAGAGCGAAGGAAAAGATGGGAAAGGGATCTTTCCGGCGGGCGCCAACTTCACCACCGACCTGCACTCTATGGGCCAGTATATCCAGGATGGCTTGAAGAACATATTTGAAACGGTGATCCTTGTCGGGGAACCGGCGAACAAACTCATCATCCCCGAAGATTCTCAGAACCTTGACGGCTTAAACTATTTGGCGGGTAAGCGGTTGCAGGATGTGAATGAGATGGCGGCCCGGGGTACCGTGATGGCACATGTTGATGGCAACGTGCCCAACATGCAGATCCATATCCCTGTCATCAACGAGAAAACGCTTGGCGAACTTATCTATTTCTTCGAGATGAGCTGTGCTGTCAGTGGCTATATTCTCGGTGTAAACCCATTTGACCAGCCCGGGGTGGAAGCATACAAACGGAACATGTTTGCGCTGCTTGGCAAACCGGGGTCTTCATCATCAAATGGTCGTAAAGAATAAGGTTTTTACCGGTCCACTTTACTGAAGCAGTTCCGGCAGAGCGGTTCATAGACATCTGTTTCACCGAGAAGGACCAGCTTTTCATTGGCGACGGTACGATGGGAGTACTGTGCAAGACTGCCACACTTTACACATACCGCATGCACTTTGGTGATGTATTCGGCAATGGCAAGAAGGGCAGGCATCGGACCAAAAGGCTTCCCCTTGAAGTCCATGTCCAGGCCCGCCACAATAACCCTAACCCCTGAGTTGGCCAGCTGATTGCATACGTTGGGCAACTCCGCATCAAAGAACTGGGCCTCGTCAATGCCAACAACATCCACATCGTTGGCCATCAAAATGATATTGCCGGAGGCAGGTACCGGGGTCGACATGATCTCATTCTCATCGTGCGATACCACCTTCTCTTCATCATACCTGTCGTCAACACCGGGTTTAAATATCTCAACTTTCAGCCTGGCAATACGTGCCCTCTTCAAACGGCGTATCAATTCTTCCGTTTTTCCCGAGAACATGCTGCCGCAGATGACCTCTATCCATCCGCGGCCACCTGAACGGCCTACGTCATTTTCCAAAAACATCGGCGGACGTTGTTTTGTCTTTTGGATAATTGTTTTTGCCTGCCGGCCACTTTGCATTTCACTGCAGACCAATGGCCATCATCTCCCGCCTTCAGATCGCGGACAGTGAACCCGGGATGCCCCATCACTTTTCCGGGAGCCGGTACACCGGGCCATTGGCCGTGTTGACCTGCTTTTGCGCCAGCGGGAAGAATAAATTCATCGCATGACACAAAAATAAACAATAACTTTACATCGTTTTGTATTCCAAACAAAGAATCACCTTTAAATCTTATCTTTTTTTATGAACCACCTGGAAATCAAAGATGAAATTCTGCGTCTTCTGGAAGAGATCGTTGACAGGACGCACCACATCAATCAAAACCATCCCCATAAAGACCTCTCGCTGGAAATAGATATGGTCAGGGGCAACATGCGCCTGCTCTACCGTCGTTTCGAAATGCTTGGGGCGCTTTCAGGCGTTCAGGCTGAAGAAAAGAAGGAGGAAGCTGTCCATGATCAGGAGCCCGAGGGAAAAGACAGGGAAGAGCAAGCCGTAAATGAGGCTATGGCCGGAAAAGCTGTGTCGCCGGAGCCTGTTCATCCCGGCCCTGAAAGCAGTGTGGCCGGCCCCGGGCAGGAAGATGCGGAACCACCTGCTGCCCCGCCTCCCCCTCCACCAGCACCAAAGGAACCCAAACCCAACAACGGCAATAAAGCGCTGATCGATATCTTATCCGTTTACAGCAACCGGACCATCGGCGATCAGTATATGAAGGAAGAGGATGACAGCCTGCATCAACGCATCGCCGGCCATAAAGAGGATAAGAGCATCGGCGCCCGCATGCAGCAAAATCCTGTTGAAAGCCTCAAGGATGTGATCGGCGTAAATGAAAAGTTTCTGTTTATCAATGAATTATTCAACGGAAACATCCAGGAGTATCATCAGGCCATCGCAAAGCTCAACGAGATGAAAGACGTGAAGGATGCTTTTGATTACCTGAACACCCTGGGGCTGGAATACTCATGGGATGCGAACCGATCTGCGGCCACCATTGAGAAACTTGCCAACTTTGTACAACGCCGGCATATGAACCGGTAAGGAGATAGTAGAAATGTCAACCCTCTTCATTGTACCCACCCCAGTTGGAAATCTCGAAGATGTCACATTCAGGGCGCAGCGTGTGCTGCGGGAGGCTGATTATGTATTGACCGAAGATACCCGTGTGACCGGGAAGCTGTTGAAGCGGCTGGACATCACTGCCAGGATGATGACCTATCATCAGCACAATGAGCATAAAGTGCTGGGAGGCCTGGTAGAGCGTTTGCAGTCGGGTTCCCGTTATGCTTTGGTAAGCGATGCCGGTACCCCGGGAATTTCTGACCCCGGCTTTTTGCTGGTTCGTGAGTGCATTAGGGCAGGTGTGAGGGTAGAGGTATTGCCGGGAGCGACGGCTTTTGTGCCTGCCCTGGTCGCAAGCGGCATCCCTTGCGACCGTTTCTGTTTTGAAGGATTTTTGCCGGTAAAGAAAGGTCGCAAAACCCGCCTGGAGGCCCTCGCAGGAGAAACCCGCACCATGGTCTTCTATGAATCACCCCGCCGGCTCCTGAAAACCCTGACCACGTTTGCCGGGATATTTGGAGACGGCCGCAAAGCGTGTGTGTCTCGTGAAATCAGTAAAATGCACGAAGAACATGTGCGGGGAACCTTGCAGGAACTGGTTGGGATATTTTCTGAACGCAGCATCAAGGGGGAGGTCACCATCGTGGTGTCAGGACTTGTCGTCTAGCTTCAAAACGGCCATGAAAGCCTGCTGCGGCACCTCCACATTGCCCACCTGGCGCATACGCTTCTTCCCTTTCTTTTGTTTTTCCAGCAATTTACGCTTCCTGGTAATGTCGCCGCCATAGCATTTGGCTGTTACATCCTTGCGCAGGGCCTTGACCGTTTCGCGTGAAATGATCTTTGACCCGATACCGGCCTGAATGGCGATGTCGTATTGCTGTCGCGGGATAAGCTGCCTGAGCTTGGTGCATATGCGTTTGCCGAACTCATAGGCATTCTCCCGGTGAATCAAGGCTGACAATGCATCCACAGGGTCGCCGTTGAGCAGAATGTCCAGCTTGATCAGGTTGGACGGTTTGTAGCCGATGGGATGGTAATCGAAGGAGGCATAGCCCCTGGAGATGGTTTTCAAACGGTCATAAAAATCGAACACGATCTCGGCAAGCGGCATCTCAAAAGACAACTCCACCCTGTCGGTGGTCAGGTATACCTGGTTCCTTACCTCGCCCCTTTTGTCCAGACAAAGAGACATCACCGGGCCGACATAAGCTGACTTGGTAATGATCTGTGCGGAAATATAGGGCTCTTCAATCGATTCGAGCTCATTGGGACCAGGCATGTCTGAAGGGTTGTTGACAATGATCTTTTCTCCCTGCTTGGTATAGGCATGGTAAGACACGTTGGGCACTGTGTTGATGACCGTCATGTCAAACTCCCTCTCCAGCCTCTCCTGAACGATCTCCATGTGGAGCATGCCGAGGAACCCACAACGGAATCCGAAGCCCAGGGCGGCAGACGACTCCGGCTCATAGGTCAGGGAGGCATCGTTGAGCTGTAACTTCTCCATGGCGGTCCTGAGCTCTTCAAAATCGTCGCTATCAACAGGATAGATCCCGGCGAACACCATGGGCTTGACGTTTTCGAAGCCTTTGACCGCCTGACCGGTAGGGTTTTTTACCTGGGTGATGGTATCACCCACCTTGACCTCCCTGGCATCCTTGATGCCCGAAATGATATATCCGACATCGCCCGCCGATATTGACTTACGCGGGTGCTGAGCGATTTTCAGCACGCCCACCTCATCGGCATGGTATTGCTTCCTGGTGTTCATGAACTTTACATGGTCGCCCTGGTGAATCTTGCCGTCATAGACCCGAAAATAGGCCACAACACCACGAAAGGGATTATATATTGAATCGAAAATCAAGGCCTTGAGCGGTGCCTCCGGATTGCCAGTCGGCGGTGGAATACGCTCTATGATGGCTTCAAGGATCTTTTCCACACCGATGCCCATCTTGCCGCTGGCCTGAATGATATCGTCCGGATCACAGGCCGTAAGGTCAACAATTTGCTCGGTCACCTCATCAGGCATGGCACCCGGAAGGTCCATCTTATTCAGTACAGGGATGATCACAAGGTCGTGATCCATGGCAAGGTACAGATTGGAGATGGTTTGCGCTTCAATGCCCTGGGAGGCGTCTACGATCAGTAACGCACCCTCACAGGCCGCGATGGAACGCGACACCTCATAGCTGAAATCCACATGACCGGGGGTGTCAATCAGGTTTAACCGGTATGTGTCGCCCCCGGCATGATAATCCATCTGGATGGCATGGCTTTTTATGGTAATGCCTCTTTCCCTCTCCAGATCCATGTTGTCGAGGACCTGGTCCTTGAAATCCCGCTCGGTAACGGTATTGGTCAATTGCAACATGCGGTCGGCAAGGGTGCTCTTGCCATGGTCTATATGGGCAATGATGCAAAAGTTGCGGATATTTTTCATAGTCTGCAAAAATACAACTAAAAACGGTATTTTTTACTTTTCCGATCCCCTTTCGCCCACTTCCCTGCCGCCCTGTAAGAGAATTTTGTTATTTTTGGTGTTTCTCCGGAAGACAAAATAAATCCCCGGGTTTGTCGTATTGTTAAATAGATGTCACCAGGTCCGTAACGCATAACCAACCGTGTCCGTATGAAACATCATCCCCGTTTATTATTGACCCTGCTTGTTTTGATGGCAGCGGGAAGCGGTTTTGGACAGATCATTTATCCCATTGACGTACACGATGGCCAAACCCTGGAGACATGCAGCGGAATATTTACAGACAGCAGCCAGGGAGACTCCCTGACCCATTACGGTCCCAACGAGGACTTCCGGGTCACCTTTACCAGCAATGACCCCGGGCAGCCACACCTTGCCTTTACCTTTGAAATGTTCCAGCTTGGCGAAGGAGACACCCTGTATGTTTATGACGGATCCGACAGTTCTGCCCCTCTGCTGATATCGGCCACCCAACAGTCATTGTCTGAACACAACATCTATTCATCCACAGAAAGTCTTCATTTTCACTTTGTCTCTGATGATTTCGATCCGGATGACCCTGATGATGCAGAGGACAGGCTGGGCTGGATTGCACCCATTCACTGTATGGGCCTGTGCGAACTTTTTGTGGCAACGATTGACCCGGTCGACGGACTAATGCATTGCCCTGAAACAGTGGGAGAGGTTTCTTTTATTGCCAGTGCGACATATCTTGCCGAAAACATTGAACATGACCCGGAGAACTTTGTGTATACCTGGGTCATTGAATCGCAGGAACTGCATGGCCGGGAGATCACCCATCCCTTTGAAGTCCCCGGGGCAACTACTGTCCGTCTGACGGTTGAAGATACAGGCACAACCTGTGTGGCCACCTCGGTCGAAGTGTTAATGGTCGCTACGGTCCCGTTATTGGATGGAACCATGGCATCGGTTGACACGGCCTGTGCCAAAGAAGCCTTTACCCTTTTCGGAGAAGCACAGCCCACCGTCTGGACCGGATTTCCCACAGCCGTGACAGAGGAAGTCCCTTTTGCAATTGGTGCGGATGACGCTTTTCTGTATGAGTCATCCCTCCATTTTGATGTGTTTGGTGACGAATGGGAGATTTTGTCGGCTGAGGATTTTGATGTGATCTGTGTCAATATTGAACACGTTGATCAGTCACAGCTGATGTTTGAACTGGAGGCGCCCAACGGCACGGTCGTTGAACTGAAAGCTTTTAACGGGCCCGTTGCCAACCTCGGCGAACCTGTGGTATGGGAGGATGATGTTCCCGGGAAACCCTATTCCTATTGTTTCTCGCCCTTCCCTGAATTTGGCACCATGGCAGAAACAACACCCCTTTTTCATGAATACACTGACAATGCAGGCAACTATTATTTCAACGCGGAACACATGCCACAGGGCAAATACACGCCGGTGGAAAGCCTGAACGGGTTTGCCGGAAGCACCATGAATGGCACCTGGACGTTGCGAATTGAAGACCATACCATCGGTGAATCAGGACATGTTTTTGGCTGGCGCCTGCTTTTTCATGAAAACTTCTACCCCGACTCCCTGATATTTGTTCCCGAAATTGTTGAGGAACAATGGTTCCAAAATGGAGCACCCCTCGATGGGAACCCCGCAACAGCATCAGTGTCCGAACCTGGCGAACATCACTTCCGCTTCCAGGTCACCGACGATTTTAACTGCTCCTATGATACAACCCTTACCGTGAAAATATTGCCTTTGCCCAAAGCTGAGATTGAATCCGAACTGGAGATCCCCATTTGCGAGGGCGATTCTACCCTGTTGACGGTGCGCCCCGTCGACCATGATGGCTTTGACTGGGAGTACCAGTGGCAGGTTGGCGGTGTGGATCTCCCCGGACGGACCTACGATACCCTGATGGTAAAGGACCCGGGAATATACACCGTAATGGTCACAGATACCAGCACCGGTTGCATCGATTTTTTTGACAAGGATGTCACTGACCAGAACTGCGACCTGGTCATCCCCAATGTATTTACCCCGAATGCAGATGGCATCAATGACGAGTTTGAGATCGAGAACCTTGAACACTATCCAAATGCCCAGATGGTGATCTACAATCGCTGGGGAAAGAAAGTGTACGAACACAGTGATTATTATAACAACTGGTGGGATGGGGCCAATGCCCCTGACGGCACATATTTTTACGTTTTGCGATATACCCGCATGGGCAAGACCCGCTATGCAGAAGGAACCGTTACCATCATTCGCTGACATTGATCCCCTGCCCCTATAGCCTGTATCCTGGCAGTGTTTTCTGAATGGTTGCTTTGCCTCACCGGATGAATAATTTGCAATTAATTTTTGTGTTTTGAATGAAACCATTAATTTTGGGGCTTTTGGTTTATCCAATCTACACAATTAACTTATTTGAGATAACATATGACAAAAGAAAATGAGCCCAGGGCTGCCGGTCAGGAGCCTGTTGGCGTAATGCAGCGTATCCTCAACAAGATTGAAGTTGTAGGGAATAAATTGCCGCAGCCTGTTACCTTATTTGCCATTTTGATTGGGATTGTACTGGTCCTGTCGTTTGTTTTCGGCAAGCTTGGCGTCAGCGCTGAACATCCGTCGCCCGATATCGAAGAACCCATCAGGGCTGTTAACCTGCTGACTGCAGATGGGATACAAAAGATCATGACCTCCATGGTAGAGGTATTTGCTTCCTTCCCTCCGCTGGGACTGGTGCTTGTGGTGATGCTGGGGATCGGCGTGGCTGAACGGAGCGGCCTGATTGCTGTCGCCTTGCGTGTATTTGTATCCAAGGTGCCCAACAGGCTGATCACATTTTCCATCGTGATTGCCGGTATGTTTAGCTCTGTGGCAGCTGATGCAGGTTATGTGGTGCTGATACCCCTGGGCGCAGCCATCTTTAAGGGGATGGGACGACATCCGCTGGCCGGGTTGGCCGCTGCCTTTGCAGGTGTTTCAGGCGGGTTTGGAGCCAACTTTGTACCCACAGGCCTTGACCCAATGATCGCAGCATTTACCCAGTCGGCATCAACCATTATGGATGCCACATATACTGTAAACCCATTGTCGAACTACTACCTCATGGCCGCTTCGGTGCCATTGATCGGACTGGCAGGCATGTGGGTTACGGAGAAGATCATCGTACCACGGCTCGGCACTTATGAGGGTGAAACCGATGAAACATACAACAATGCGTTTACACCACAGGAAAAGAAAGGGCTCAAATGGGCAGGGTTGGCCGTGATCGCTATCCTGGCATTGATCGCTGCGGCGATTATCCCTTCCGGGGGCGTGTTGCGTGCTGAAGATGGCAGCCTGAACCCATTCTATAACTCTATCGTTCCCCTGATGTTTATCCTTTTCTTCGTTTCAGGCCTTGTATACGGACTGGTGGCCAAAACCATCAAAGGGGATAAGGATGTGGCCAAAATGACGGCCGAAGCCATGGGTACCATGGGTGGATATATTGTGCTGGCTTTTGTTGCCGCCCACCTGGTGCAATTCTTTATCTGGTCAAACCTCGGCTCCATCATGGCGATCTCCGGAGCCGCCGGCCTCCAGAACATCGGGTTTACCGGGATCCCACTCCTGGTGGCGTTTATCCTTGTATCTTCCTTTATTAATCTGATCATCGGCAGTGCGTCCGCAAAATGGGCCATCCTGGCACCCATTTTTGTCCCCATGCTGATGCTGATGGGATACTCACCGGAAACGACACAGGCAGCTTACAGGATCGGAGATTCCTACTCAAACATCCTCACCCCGCTGCTGCCTTACTTTCCGCTGGTGATCGTATTTGCGCAGAAATACGTGAAAGATATTGGTATCGGCACCATCATCTCCGTGATGTTACCCTATGCCGTCGCATTCATGATCGTGAGGATTCCCATGTTCATCGCATGGATATTGCTCAACATCCCACTCGGCATTGAAGGCCCCATTTACTATCCGTAGACGGGATGACAATTTTCGGATCCGGTTCATTCAATGAAGGCCAAAAGATCGTGAGTGATTGGAGTGGCTGTCTGTGTGTGATTTTACATAAAAAAATAACATGTACATTTGTGCATGCCTCAAAATGATCAGCAAGACCACTGGAAGTGGCGCCATGAGATGGCGGAAGCCATGGCGGATGATCTGGACATGTCGCATTACGGGGTGAAGGCCCTGTACCTTATTGGCAGTGTCAAAACTGGCAATGCCGGGCCGTGCTCGGATATTGATTTGCTGGCTTACTGCGATGACGATCCCCGCAAACATTCACTCCTGCACGCATGGTGCGAAGGCTGGGGGCTGTGCCTTGCCAGGCTCAATGAGAAAAATACCAGCTACAAAACCAGTGGAAGTCTTGTCGACTTGCATATTATCACGGATGATGACATTCAAAAACGGACCAGCTTTGCCCATATGCTAGAGTCGGTTTCGAACAATGCCAAACTGCTAAAAAAATGCCGCAGCGATGAGTGATCTTTCTTTTTTTGTGTCCGACCTCCATGGCAATGCCTCCCGTTATGAAAAACTGTTTCATCAGATTGAAAAGAAGCTTCCCCGGGCTGTATTCTTTGGAGGTGACCTGTTGCCTTCGAGCCTTACCTACCGTGCCCACAGCAAGGCCAGGCCAGTTGATTTTGTGAACGGGTTTCTTGCCCCCGCATTCCGGGAATTAAAAAACAGGTTAAAAGAGAACTATCCTCAAATATTCCTGATCCTGGGAAACGATGATCCGCGGAAAGAAGAATCCTCTTTTCTCATGCATGAGGCAGCGGGGCTGTGGCATTATATGCACATGAAAAAGGTGGCACTGGGCCGGTTTACCGTATATGGCTATGCCATGGTGCCGCCCACTCCTTTTATGCTGAAAGACTGGGAACGTTATGATGTGTCTCGTTTCGTGGATCCGGGATGTATCCATCCAACAGAAGGTTACCGGACCGTGCCGCCGGAGGGGGATTCAGGGTTCACAACAATCAAAGAGGACCTGGATCAGCTGGTGGGCCCGGATGATCTTTCAAATGCCATCATTTTGTTCCATTCACCGCCCTACAAGACAGCACTGGATCGTGCCGGCCTTGACGGGGTCATGGTGGACCATGTGCCGGTAGATGTCCATGTGGGCAGTGTCGCCATCAAGGAACTCATCGAGAAACGGCAGCCCATGCTGACACTGCACGGGCACATCCACGAGTCAGCCAAGCTGACAGGATCCTGGAAAGAGAAACTAAGCGGGTCAATTGCCTACTCCGCAGCTTTTGAAGGCCCCGGCCTGGCCCTTGTGCAATTCAGTGAGAAGTGCCTGATGAGCGCCGAACGGATCATCCTGTGATTTCCCTGTTTCCCCCATTTCCTGTAACTTTGTAAAAAGGCTGCCGGCGAACCCCCCGGCCCCAATGAATCATGGTGAAGCAAAAAAATTTATAATCATCACCGGAACCCCTTATCAATCCAAGACAATGGAAAAATCCGACATAACCAGGAAACATCAGAGCACCTGCAAGCTGATCCACCGCGGGCGAATTGCTGATGCCATCGTGATGCTGCGACAAATGATCGATGATTCGGGCAGGGAGTATCTTCACGAGCAACTGAAAACCCTGCAGGAGACGTATGCACAATTGTTGAAGCACTCTTTTTCAGACGTTCAGGACCCGGAGCGTGACAGTGTTTACCGCTATTTGAGGCGTACCTTGCTGGAGCTGGCCGATCAGCTGAAAGAGGTGATACGGGTTGAAACAGGCAAAGGGAACATTATCTGGCTGAAGAAAGAGGCAGACAGGCAAAAAGGTGCCGAGCGTCAGGAGGCCTTGCAAATTCTGGAAAAGCTGTCTTTCGATGACCAACTGGCCGGATTGTTGAAAGATGTCAAGGTGGGCGATACAGATGAAATGACCCACAGGGAAAATGTCCTTGCTGACATATTTCGCTTCATATGGCTCAGCGACACCTATTCGGAAGAAGAGATAAAGCTGCTGGAGACCGTGTGTGACTCAAAAAGTTTGCCATGGCACGATAAAGCCCTTATCGTAAGCGCCCTCACCCTGAGTTTGCTGAGATACTTCGATGTCAGCAAATTTGTGCTGCTCTTTCGTTTTGTGGAAGGCCATCAGTCACTTGTCTGGGAACGCGCCATGATCGGCTTGTTCATCGGTTTCCTCAAATACAACGACAGGTATACACTTTACCCCGTGCTTGAAGAAAAAACCCTCGCCTTGCAGTCATTCCCTCATATAGAACAGCATATTGAAGCAATTCTTGTGCAATATGCAAGGTCGCGCGGTACCGAAAAAGTAAAAAAGAAATGGGAAGAAGAGATCCTGCCGGCGATGATGAAGATGAGGCCCAGGATCGAAGAAAAGCTTGATTTGAACAATATTTTTTCTGATTCGCCGGAAGAGGAGAAGAACCCTGACTGGGAAACGGTCTTTGAGGATGCCCCCGACCTTCTGAACAAACTACAGGAGCTTACTGAAATGCAGATGGATGGCATGGATGTGTTCATCAGCGCCTTCTCCCGGCTAAAACATTTCCCCTTTTTCCGCGAGATCAGCAACTGGTTCCTCCCTTTTTATTCGGAAAACCCGGTTATCCGTCCGGCAGTGAAGGATCCGGACAATGGCACCGACCTTACCCCACTGGTTGAAAAACTGGAGAACACCTATTTCATGTGCAACTCCGACAAATATTCGTTCTGCCTGAACCTGGGGCTGGTGCCGGAACAGCAAAAATCCATGATGATGAATATGCTCAATGCAGAGATGGAAAATATTTCTGAGCTGGAAAAGGACCAGGATCTGCTGGGAGGCCTTGCCCGTGCTAAAAGCATTTATACACAGTACTTTCAGGACCTGTACCGGTTCTATAAACTGCACCCCTGGCGTAAGGAGTTCGATGATATCTTCGACATGGAACTGGACCTTTATGAGACCAGCTTTGTGAAACACCTGGCCTCTGATGGCAAGATCATCCGAAACATCGCTGAGCTTCTCTTCGACAAGCAATTTTATGAAGATGCGCTGAAGGTGTTTCTTTTTATCCTGGAGAAAGATAAAAGCAACATCGAATTGTTTGAGAAGATCGCATTTTGTTATGAGAAGAGCGGCGATTTTTCCAGGGCGTACGATGAATACCTGAAAGCAGACCTCATTGAAACAGGGCGACTGTGGATTGTCAAAAAGATGGCAAGGTGCTGCAAAATTTTAAACAGATGGGATGAGGCCCTTGACTATTACCGGCAGGCTGAAAAAATGGATCCGGACGACATGCATACCCAGGCCAGTATCGGCCAATGCCTGATCCATCTTACCAAGTATGAAGAGGCACTGGACTATTACTTTAAAGTGGAAGTGCTTGCCCCGGAAAACCACAAGATACGAAGACCCCTCGCATGGTGTTCCTTTCTCCTTGGCAAGTTCGACACGGCACGCGACTACCTGGAACGGTTACTGACCAGTGAACCGGACAATTATTACGACCTCTTAAACATCGGACATGTGCTCTGGTGTCAGGGCAACCCCATGGAAGCTTTCCAGATGTATACGAAAAGCATCCTTGCCTGGAAAAGCATCAGGGAGTTTGAAACTTCCTTTAATGAGGACAGGAAACATCTCGCCAGTCACGGGATCCCGGAACTGGACATGGACCTTATGCTTGACTATCTGAAATTAAAAATACGCAGCAGGCATAAGAAATCTAATTAATTTTTCTCGTCACGCAGCGTTTGACCCTGTTTTAGCGTCTTGTTACTGTGAGAAGGTTTGTTCTCACAGCATCAATGTTCTTTTTTTATTGTCAGAATACAACGCCATTAATCGCTTCCCGGAGGTTTGTTTACCGGGTGTTTTTCTCCTTTTTCTATATATATTTTCATTTTTTAGGTTTTGTATTCGTTTCAGGGGATACGGAAATGGCCGCCTTATTGCTTCGAAAGCTGCACCAAGGCAAAGAAGCCCAAAAACAACATTAACCAATAACAACTAGCCGGGCGGCCATTTCCCTGAAACGCTTTTTGGTGACATGCTTGCTGAAAATGCATGTAAACAGACCCCGTTTGAGCGACTTTCAAACCCATAGCTCAAACGGGTATTTTTTTGTTCGCAAAGCAACGCGATGGCAGAAGGGACTTCCCGGTAGCTGGCCGAACAGAAGCCATTGAACAACATGATGATGAAAAGGTTTCTATATTTTCTCCGCACCTGTGTGCTTGTTGCAACAATCGTTCTGTTTGCCACTTCGTGCCGGAAAGAATCCGAGAAAGATGAATTCTCTGCCAACCTCGTGGTGGAGCTCAGGGAAGCATTCGTGAAAGGACAACGACATGCGGGGCTTTATGTGGCCACCCTTGAGGAATATCCGTGTTCGAATTTTGAGATTAGTTATCACTATACACATGCCGGTGGCGTCAGGATGATCGTATTTGAAGGCATTCCAAAACAAGAGGAATGCCTTGCCGAATTTGGCCCTGCCAGGGCTTTCATTGATATGGGGGTCATGGGTGAGGGTGCGCATGCAGTGACCCTTGAGATCGGTGAAAACAGCCTCAACACCCGTTTCCAGGTGGAGGACGAGTACTTGATGGTGGATGTTTTAAACAAGGGGGCGGCCACCACCCTGGAATTTCAGGAAAAGACAATGCACAGGCTTCCCCAAAACCATGTCTGGGGATATGTGCACCCGAAAGTGCCGGGAGATGACACACACTACCCGGTTTTTTTGCAAAAACTGGCTGAGGCAGGGGCAAAGGAAAAACATTTGCAGCCCGGCAATTACGGGTTCTTTCGTGTAGCACAGGATGGCCTGTATCTGTATGATCATGTTTATCAATACATGCCCGGACGACCATTGGTGATGACGTTTGAGGGAGAGTTTCAGATGTTGCAGGATATCGCAATGAACTTTCGCGATCATTGCGTTATCGCCCTCTACTCCGCCAAAGGCCATGTGTTTCATAACCAGTAACGAATTGTTTTGCGCTCTTTGACTTTTTGAATCGGTATTTGGTTGAATGTTTTTTAAATATTCCGGATTTGCTATCTTTGTTACTTACAAAGCGAGCAAAGGTGGGTTCAATAAAAAAAATACTCAAAGGCTGTTTGCAACATCGCAAAGCGGATCAGTATCGCCTGTATGCCCTGTTCTCCAAAAAGATGTTCGGCATATGCCTCAGGTACGCTGCCAGCTACGATGAAGCCCAGGATATACTGCAAGAAGGCTTCATCAAAGTGTTTCGGAACCTTCCGGCCTATAAGGGGGAAGGCAACCTGGAAGCCTGGATTAAACGTATTTTTATCAACACCGCCATCGAAAAATACCGTGAACGTATTTATCATTTGCCTGTAGACGAGGTGATTGACTATGAAACCCTTGTGAGCCAGAACCATGGTCCGGATAATCTGCATGCAAGGGATATTCTGGCATTTGTACAGAAACTGCCCATGCAGTACCGGTTGGTATTTAACCTTTATGCCCTCGAAGGTTACACGCACAAAGAGATCGGGCAGGCCCTGAATATTTCTGAGTCAACATCCCGGTCCAACCTCGCCAGGGCACGAATGTTATTGAAAGACAAGTTGAAACATGAATATAGCCCTGTCATCAGGGCAATTTAAACATAATCATGGCAGGGCTGACCTGCCTGCAGCATCGATGAAGAAGATGTTGGAATGGCCTGGATACAGAGCTTCTGCGCCAATAAAGATAACACACCTGATCATTGGGTGTTTTGAAAAAGTAACGGAAAAAAGGATCAAGTGGATCAGCACGAAACAGACAAACGGGTTAGGGAAGAACTGAAGGACCTGGAGGCCAACCCCCCGGTCGAAGCCTGGATAGCCATATCCGGCGCACTGGATAAACATGCCAGGAGGCGCTACCTCCCATTGTTTTTCCGTGTGGCTGCCTCTGTGGCTGCATTGACAGCCGCTGTTTTTTCATTATGGTTTTTAATGCCTGATGAAGCCGCTCAGGACTTTGCTCTGATCGAACGGCCCGATCGACCTGTTATGCAGCCTTTGACCGCAATGGAGGCCCCGGTTCTGGATATCACTGCCCCATCCTTCCTGACCAGGGCTGATATGCAACCCGGACAGGATGCCCTTTTTGCTGATGTCCGGCATGAAGGACCGGCATATGACCCTGGCTTTGGTCCTGTCCGTTCCATGCATTCTCTGCCAATGGCTATTCCAGCGTGGATGGATGAAGGATCCTGGCCTTCGTACGAAAGAGAGACCCGAAACGAAATGCTCGCGAGGGCTGAAAGGTCTAACCACAGACAGATCGGGGATCTCTCCCCTGATGACCGTTCAGCGGGAGTACCAAATATTCGTTTGGGTGCACACTTTGCACCGCAATCCAATTATCGCCTGATAAGCGAAGATGCCGGCACCGCCTTTCAGAATATCCCTTTCGAATCGCTGGAAGAAAGCATACTTACCTACGGGATGGGCCTCAATGCCTCCTTCAGATTGTCACGGAGGTGGTCTGTCCAAACGGGTGTAAATTACCAACACTTGGGCCAATATGTTAAAGATATCATGGCCTATGCCCATCCCGCCAACATGCCACTCTATGAGAAAGACCGGAGCTCAGGACGAGTGATCCACCCGCAAACCATCATTACCTCTCAGGGAAATGTGCGGATGCACGACCCTTACCATTATTTTGCCGACATGCAATCTGTCAGGGTGGTTACCAGTAAACAGTCTTTCGACGACACCGGCATAAAAACGTTAAAAAAATCTGCAGAAGGGTTTACACAACTGTTTCGTTTTGTGGAGGTGCCATTGCTTTTTCGTTACCATATCGTTAACAGTGGCTTTGGCCTTCAACTCAAAGCGGGTGTTTCCGGCAATTATTTGCTGCAAAACGATGTTTTCCTTGGGAAAAATATCTGGCGGAATGCCATCGGAGACACCCATGGCATAAGACAAATCAGTTTTTCTGCTGTCAGTGGCCTTTCGCTGGATGTTCCGATCACTGCGAGATTGACCCTCCATATGGAACCCACAGCGCAAATATTCCTGAATCCGCTATTGCGCGAAAGCTTGATGGTGGGCAAGGTTTACCCATACAGCTATTCTGTGCAGACCGGTATCTCCTATGGGTTTTAAAGGTTGATCAGGCCCCCCAGGTTCACTTCATCCACCGTTTTCAAAGATTGGTGCTGCAATGCAGAGAATTAGAACTATATTTTCCCGACAGGCATCAGGTAAAGCACCCTGTAACGATCACCCAGCTGCAGGATCTCTTCCACCTCATCGTCACGGTAGGCGCCGATGACAACGGTCCCCAGGTTGAGTGCCGCAGCCTGTAAATGTACATTCTGCCCTGCGTGGCCGATCTCATTGTAAACATAGCGCTCCCCGCGCTCGCCGTACCTGGATGTGGTGCGTTCAAATACCGCTGCGAATACCAGCACCGCGCCGCCGTCAAGGATCATCGACTGACTGAGGCATGCCCTGAAAAGGGCTGACGATACATCTTCTTCGCGAAGAAACGCCAGCTGGTGTTCATGGGGATGGTAATGGTAGATCCCTTTGCCCAGGTGCTCCACGTTGTTGACCACCACGAACATCTCCAGGGGAAAGGTGGCGCCGGCCGAGGGTGCGGTGCGAAATCCGCGTTCGTTGGTAATCCCCTGGGCCGACCATAAAAGTTGGGACAGCTCCTCCAGCTGTAGCGGCTCGTCTTTGTAATTGCGTATGGAGCGGCGCAGGCGCAGTGCTTCCTCAACACTCACCTGCCCGTCTGAAACAGGTTGTGGCAAATTGATCATGTCTCCGGATTGAATGTTGGTGTTGTTTGAAAATGCTTCCTGAACCAGCAACGCATTGGCGACGCCGGAAGGAGTCATGCTCCTTGATCCTACCTTGAATAGCAAGGCAGCAACGCCAAGAAAAGCAAAAACAGCAAAGATGGTGATATACTTTTTCATATATGTTTATCATTTGTCAAAAGGTCGAAATGTCAAATAGGTTTAAGGGTTTAAGGGTTTACTTTTTACTCCCGGTGTCCAGTGCTCAGCACCCTGTTTCCATAATCATTCCCCTGTGTGTCAAAGAACCCTGTCATGGCCTACTGCCAAAGGCCCAATATATGCATAATTTTTGAAATATCCAATGGAGAAATGGCCAACCGCGGATTGTCATCAGGGCTTCTTGGGCTTCGGAATAGATTTTCCAATGGCTGATTTGGGATAATCCCTGTCTTTGGGTATCGTTCCCTTTCGTTTAGAATCAGTAAAAATTATTGGGTTTTCAGATCGGACTTTTTAAATAATTAACTTTGCTCACGAACGTGGGGAAGGAGAAGGGGAGCCAGGTGGTGTGGACAAAACCTTTCCCTTTTTGTCTCTGTTCGCTGGAGGCATCCGGGGCAGTTGTGCTCAAAAAGTATAAAACATATCTGGCAACCCAATATTCTTATGTACAAGATTACCAGGCATCCTATTATCAGCGTGAAAGCGTCTGAAAAGCATCGTTTCCTTTACAATGGCCAAACAATAAAGGGTGAAAAGGGCTTCACCATTGCTGCGGCTTTGCATCAGGCCGGTTATCCCATTCACAGCCACAGTGTGAAAAACCGTTCCCGAAGCCTTGAGTGCGGCATTGGAAAATGCAGCGCTTGTGAGATGCTTGTTGATGGTGTAATAAAACGAATATGCATCACTGCCGTGGATGATGTGCAGGTCGTGGCCGAGATACCGAAGGACTTTGTTGCCGGGCCGTCGGTGTTTATCAAGTCGCAGGGGTTGAGGGTATACAAAACCCAGGTGGTGATTGTTGGGGCCGGTCCGGCGGGACTGGCTACCCGCGGGGTTCTCAATGAACATGGCGTCAGGAATATTGTGGTTGACAGCAATGCAGAGATCGGTGGCCAGTTTAACATGCAGACCCACCAGTTCTTCTTTTTTGAAAAGGAGAAGAAATATGGGGGGATGCGCGGCTTCGAGATATCGAAAACCCTGGCCGGTGAAAGCCACGAGGGGATCATGCTGGACAGTACGGTATGGGATATTTTTGAAGGGAACAGGGTGGCGGTCAAGAACTTCAAAACAGGGGAGATATTCTATATAGACTGTGACCATTTTGTGGTGGCCACAGGTGCTGTCCCTTTCCTGCCCACGTTCCACAATGATGATGCCCCCGGTGTATATACCGCGGCGGTTATCCAGAAAATGATGAATATCGAACGCACATTGCTGGGGAAAAATATTTTGACCGTCGGCGCCGGCAACATTGGTTACCTGACGAGTTATCAGCTCACCCAGGCGGGTGCCCGTGTCAGGGTCATTGTTGAAGCCCTTCCCCATGAGGGAGGCTTCCCCGTGCAAGCCAACAGGGTCAGGCGTCTCGGTATTCCCGTGATGCTCTCGCACATACTACTGGAAGCACAACCCAACAAAAGAGGCGACGGCATTTCCGCAGCGGTGATCGCCGAAGCCAAAAATTTTAAACCCATTGAAGGCACGGAGAAAGTGATCAGCGGCATTGATGCCATCAACATATGTACCGGCCTGATGCCCGATGATGTGCTTCTTGAAAAAGGACGCGAGATGTTCGGACGCCATTGTTATGGTGCCGGCGATGCGATCCGTATCGGCGAGGGAACAAGTGCAGTGCTCCGGGGCAAACAGGTGGCCTGCGAGATACTCGAAAACATGCAGCAACGCTACAACCATGATGACTACCTGCAGGTGTCAAAAGAGTATATCGATTCCCAGCAACATCCGGTCAGGGTGCTGGATAAGCCTTATTTGCCTGATGAAAACAGGGCGGATAAGCCATTTGTCATCATCGATTGCCTGCATGGCTTTGCATGTAATCCCTGTGCCTTTGCCTGTAAATATGGCGCCATTACGAAATCATCAACAAGTACGGCCCCCCATATCGATTTTGAAAAATGTGTGGGTTGTATGGATTGCGTGTATCAGTGTCCCGGGTTGGCCATATTCGGTTACAACCTCAAACGGGGTGTCTTCTTTTTGCCCATTGAGTTTGATATGGAATCAGGTGAAGAGGTATATCTTGTTGACAACGATGCCAACATCCTGGGTGAAGGTGAAATAGAGCGTGTTTTGCGTAAAGAAAACCTTACGCACATTGCCCGAGTGAAGGCCGGGGACATGAAGCGTGAAGACCAGCTGGAGGTTCGCGGATTCATCCTCAAAAGGGATTATCCTGAGCCGCCCGACATAAAGCCGTATGATGAAAGACCAGGCGATGACTTTTTCATGTGCCATTGTGATGATGTGGTTTTCGATGATGTGCTGAAGGTTATCGGTGACAGAAAATTCATCTCTGTGGAAGAGATCAAGCATACCACCCACCTGGGGATGGGCCCCTGTCGTGGCAAGCGCTGCATCCAGCGACTGAAGATCAACCTGCGGCCCATGGGCATCCAGTTGATCGGCGGGTCCACCCCCAGGGCCCCCATGTCGAACCAGATCACCATCGGAGAGCTTTACCCGCCGCCGGTCCACGATCAGATCATCACCAGTGTGACCCATAAGCCCCGACAGGTATTGGAAACAAAGGCCCTGGTTGCCGGAGGCGGTATCGGTGGCAGTGCCCTGTTTCGCTTTCTGGCCGAAGAGGGATATGACCCGGTGATGATCAATTATGGCTTTGGCAGCTCCTGGAGAAACATTGCCGGCGGAAGACCTGCGTTCAGCCTGCCGGAACTCACTGACATTGCACGGCATAACCTGGAAATGTTCAGGGATTTGCAGGCCAGGGGAGACATAGACTTCCGTTTGATCAATTATGTGACATTCGCCCATGATGAA
Source organism: Bacteroidales bacterium (assembly GCA_007125585.1). GTDB lineage: Bacteria > Bacteroidota > Bacteroidia > Bacteroidales > UBA7960 > PUPG01. The sequence continues at coordinate 18,056 of SLCY01000095.1, read as the reverse complement.
GAGATGTACAAGTCCCTGGAAGAATCGATGGCCTGGCAAAAAGCATGGATGGTCGAGCCAAAACATTTTAAAAAAGAGATCTCTCCCTTTTTCAACGACAGCAATGATAAATACCTTGCAGCCCTTAAAACCGGTGAGTGCTGGCAGGCAACGCCCGGCAAAGTGATCGAAGTGCTTCGCCAGCTTGGGGTCAACGGGGGTGGCACCTTGTTGGAGAACACCCGGCTGGTTGATGTGTCGGAAGACGGGGGACGGTACAAGGCCGTCGTGCTGACACATGACGGAGAATATGTTGAGTATCATACACCATTGCTTATCAACGCATTGGGTGATCAGGGCGCCCGTTTTGCCGACATGCTGGGCTTAGAAACCGGCCTTTATCCTGTAAAACACCAGGCCTTTATAACCCGCCGCTTGCCGATGCTTGGGGTCAACGGCGACCCATTGAACATGCTCATCGACCGACGCCGCTACAAAGGCTTTACCGCGGTATACGGCCAGCAGCTTGGCGATACGGGACAGGTTATCGGATGTGCCTCTCCAATGGTAGAACCCTACGAAACCGATAAAGATGTAAAAATCAATTCAAGGGATTTCTCCGGAATCGTTTCCGAAGTCTTCGTGGATTGGATCCCTGAAATATCTGCCGTAGGATTTCAGGCATTGTGGGCGGGTTACTATATCGAACCAAAAATGGTTGTCGATCCGGAGAAAGGCCTGTTTTTGGGACTTCGCGGCCAGGGCTTCATGCTGGGGCAATACCTTGCAAAACTTTATGTCGACCAGCTGTGCGGCAGAAAAGTCCCTGACTATTTCCAGCGACTCAGGCTGGGAGGCGATGGCCTGCTGGAAGAAGCCTTTAAATAAATCAATGTCCGTTATTATACCATCACCTTACGGTGTTTGTATCATCATCCCAAATAAACCATTGAAAGAGATGTTCTGATCGCTCACCACGAAGATCGAAAGACCAATCTGGGTTAAAAGCTTTTTTATTTCATACTTTCGTTTTATCTTTGCACCCTTTAAAGATCGGCCTGCGTCTTGGAAGCATTGAAACAATATAAAATAGGATTTACAGGGCTTGCCAATGGAAGACATCACTTCCCATTTGATATTGGCCCTGCTTTTTTTGATTGTTTTGACCACTCAGAGATTGAGCGGGCATCTGTCCATCTCGACCTGAACCTGGATAAAGAAAGCAATATGCTGGTGTTCGATTTTGTGTTCAGGGGATGGATAGAGCTTGTTTGCGGTCGTTGCCTGGGGTGTTATCATGAGCCCGTGGATCATCAGCAGCGGATATATGTGAAGTTTGGTGATGATTTTAAAGAGCAGAGTGAAGATGTTTTGGTGATCCCGCATACCGAGAGCCATTTTGATACGGCGCAATATGTATTTGAGTTTTTACACCTGATGCTACCGCTGCGCCGGGTGCATCCGGATGATGAAGCGGGTGCTTCCGGTTGCGACCAGGTTATGCTGAAACGGGTAAAAGAACATACACCGGGTCATCGCCGGGCTGATTCTGCAGGCCCTAACAGGGAATCACCCTTTGAAGCACTAAAAAGCCTTCGTTTTGACAAGGACAACTGATTATTTTTTTATAATTCACCATTGCTATGGCACATCCAAAGAGTAAAATATCAAAGACGCGGAGGGACAAAAGGCGTACCCACTATAAAGCTGTTGAGCCTTCGCTGACCAACTGTTCCAACTGTGGGGCGGCCAGGCTGATGCACAGGGTTTGTCCTGAGTGCGGTTTTTACCGGGGCAAAATGGCCGTTGAAAAAACTTCCTCCGTATAGCGCGTACCTGCCTGTTTCCTGGTTTGTTCTACAATACAAATGTCATGAATATTGGTTTCGATGTCATGGGTGGTGATTTTGCCCCGAAAGCGGCTGTTTCGGGTGCTTTGCTTGCCCGAAAAGAACTGCCTGATCATGACCGTATCGTATTGATCGGCAATGAAAAGGTCATTCATGACCATCTGGATGCGGAAGGGGCCGACGTTGGCCTGTTTGATGTTGTGCATGCCCCTGAAGTGATTGAGATGGGGGAGTCTCCCACCCGGGCACTCTCAAATAAACCCGCTTCCAGTATTTCCATGGGCTTTAAGATGCTCAAGGAGAAAGAGATTGACGCCTTTTCCAGTGCCGGCAATACCGGTGCCATGCTGGTGGGTTCCATCTATAGTGTCAATGCCGTACAGGGCATCATCCGACCTGCCACCACGTCGATCATTCCCAAAGAAAATGGCGGTGTGGGCGTGCTTATCGATGTGGGCACAAACCCCGACAGCAAACCCGACGTGATGTACCAGTTCGGGCTGCTTGGCTCTATCTATGCCAAATATGTATATGGCATCGAAAAACCCAAAGTCGGATTGCTCAATATCGGTGAAGAGGAGGATAAGGGTAATGTGCTTTGCCAGAGTGCCCATCGCCTGATGAAGGACAACAGCGACTATCATTTCATCGGGAACATAGAAGGCCGTGATTTCTTTAAAGACAAGGTGGATGTGGTGGTATGCGATGGGTTTACCGGAAATATCATTTTGAAAAACATGGAAGCCATGTTTTACCTGATGGTCAAAAGGGGCCTTGTCGATGATTTTTTTGCCCGTTTTAATTATGAGAGATATGGGGGAACCCCCATTCTGGGCATCAATGCCACCGTATTGATCGGACATGGCATCTCCAACAATTTTGCCTTCAAAAATATGATCCTGCATTCAAAGAGTGTCTATGAAGCCGGAATTACCGATCAGGTACGTGTCGCAATGGATCAGTACAGCAAGGGTCGTTATTTCCCCGGTGAAGAAGATTAGTTTGCATCCCTTTTATTAAATGTTTTTGACATGACCAAACTTAAAGCTGCCATCACTGCTGTGCACGGTGATCTGCCTGACTACGTCCTGACCAATCAGGAACTTGAGCAGATGGTTGACACCACTGATGAGTGGATATCTGCACGTACCGGTATCAAAGAGAGAAGGATATTGAAAGGGAATGGCCTGGCTACGTCCGATATGGGGGCCAAAGCGGTAAAAGGACTGTTGGACAAACGGGGTGTCAGCCCGGATGAAGTGGACCTGCTGATCTGTTCCACCGTAACCCCTGATATGAAGTTTCCTGCCACGGCCAATCTGATCAGCCATAAGACAGGGATAAAGAATGCTTTCAGCTATGATATGAATGCCGCTTGCTCAGGGTTTATATATGCCCTGGTAACCGCCGCCAACTTTGTTGAAAGGGGAAAATACAAAAAAGTGGTGGTGGTGGGTGCCGATAAGATGTCATCCATCGTGGATTATTCCGACCGCCAGACCTGTGTCATCTTTGGTGATGCGGCTTCTGCTGTACTTTTAGAACCCACCATGGAAGATGTCGGGGTCATTGACCATCAGTTTGCGACCGACGGATCCGGTTACGTACATCTGCATATGAAAGCAGGCGGTTCATTGAGGCCCCCCTCTTATGACACCATTGATGCACGCGAGCATTACGTATATCAGGAGGGTCAGCCTGTCTTTAAGTTTGCTGTGACAAAGATGGCAGGCATTTCCCGGGACCTGATGGCTGCTAACAATCTGCAAACGGAAGATATCGCCTGGCTGGTCCCCCATCAGGCCAACCTGCGGATCATTGAAGCCACGGGAAATCGTATGGAGATCCCAAAAGAGAAGGTGATGGTCAACATCCAAAAGTATGGCAATACCACAAATGCAACGATCCCTTTGTGTTTGTGGGATTATGAAGGCCAGCTGCAGAAGGGGGATAATATCATTCTGACCGCCTTCGGCGGCGGATTTACCTGGGGCGCCGTCTGGCTGAAATGGGCATATTAGGCCGAAGACTATTCTTTGTTCTTGCTGTCAATGCTGATGGTTACAGGGCCGTCATTGACAAGTGACACCCTCATATAGGCACCAAACTCGCCGGAGCAGACACCACAGCCGCTTTCTTCCCTGAGCTTGTTGACAAATGCCTCATACATAGGAATGGCGTGATCAGGTTTTGCCGAGCGGATGTACGATGGCCGGTTCCCTTTTTTGGTGCTCGCATGCAGGGTGAATTGACTGATGACCAATATTTCCCCGTCCACATCCTGAACAGAAAGGTTCATCACCCTCTGTTCGTCATTGAACACCCTTAACCTGGAAATCTTCCCTGCCAACCAGTCTATGTCCTCGGTGGTGTCGGCACTCTCCACACCCAGGAAAACAAGCAGCCCCCGTCCTACAGATGCATGCTCTTTCCCCTCGACCATCACCTGCGCTTTTTCCACTTTTTGAATCACTACCCTCATAAGCGTTTATCGTTTACAGTATAACATTTGGTCTCCTTTATCTTCGCGTATCTTCGCCAAGCAGCATATTCAGGTAGTTTTCGTACCGTTGTATACTGATGTCCCCTGTGCTTACCGCTTCCTGCACGCGACAGCCCGGCTCGTTATAATGTGTGCAGTTATCGTACCGGCAGAGGTTAAAGAACTTACGCATCTCGGGAAAGTAGTGGCACAGCTCCCAGGCTTCAAAATCTACCAGCCCAAACTCTTTGATCCCGGGCGTGTCAATAATAAAACCTCCGTTCGACAACCTGAACATCTCTGCAAAAGTGGTGGTGTGCTTTCCCTTTTTGTGGACTTTGGATAGCGGTTGCACCTTGAGGTTCAGTCCCGGCTCAATGGCATTCAGCAGGGCCGACTTGCCCACGCCTGAGTGACCCGCCAGCAGCGATACCTTGTCTTTTAACAACCGGTCGAAACTGTCAACATGTATATTCTCTGTTGCCGATACAGAAAGGCACGGGTAGCCGATATTTGTATAGATACCGGTGAGTTTGTCAAGCCTGGCCTTGTCTGCCGCCGTTGTCAGCAGGTCGTATTTGTTGAACACAATGGCAGGGGGGATGCTGTAGGCCTCGCAGGTGACAAGAAAACGCTCAATGAAGCCTGTTGATGTCCTGGGATAGGCCAGGGTAACAATAATCACTGCCTGATCAATATTGGCGGCGATTACATGGGTCTGTCTCGACAGCCTTGTGGCCTTCCGGATGATGTAGTTTGAACGGTCGAGGATCTCTTCGATGACACCTGTTGAGGCACCATCTTCCATCTGAAAAACAACTTTGTCGCCCACAGCAACAGGGTTGGTCGCCTTCGACCCGGCGATCTTCAGCTTGCCGCGCAGCCTGCATTCAACGCTTCTTCCCTCCGCTGTCAATACCCGGTACCAGCTGCCGGTCGATCTTGTTACAGTTCCAACCATTGTATCGTTTCTATGGGCTTTTCTGACCTGGTCCCATTGTTTATTATCGGGTCGGTGATGATGGATAAGGACCGTTATATGAAGTGAATTGCTGTAAACCCGGCAACACATCCACCTGTTAGCACCGATAAAATTACTAAATTCGCATAAAATCACAACCTGACATGTCAGTAAAGGCGGAAAATGTAACCAGGTATTATGGACGGCAGAAGGCCCTGGACGAGGTGTCGTTTCAGGTCAGGGAAGGAGAGGTGGTGGCTTTCCTGGGTCCCAACGGGGCCGGTAAATCCACCATGATGAAGATCATTGCCTGCTATTTGCCACAAAGCTCAGGCAAGGTGAGCGTTTGCGGCCATGATGTCAACACCCATCCACTGAAAGTGAAAAGGCAGGTGGGTTATCTTCCGGAGAACAATCCCCTGTATGCAGACATGTATGTGGAAGAGTACCTTGGGTTTGTTGCAGGGGTTTATGGCCTCGGACGCAAACGCAAAATGAGGGTTGAGGAGATGATAGAACTTACAGGACTGACACCGGAATACAGGAAAACCATCGGCACCCTGTCGAGGGGGTACCGGCAGCGTGTCGGACTGGCCCAGGCGCTGATCCATGACCCCAAAGTACTTATTCTGGATGAACCGACCTCCGGACTTGATCCCAACCAGCTGACAGAGATGCGTCGGCTGATCAGGGAGATCGGCAAGAAAAAGACCGTGATCCTGTCAACACATATCATGCAGGAGGTGGAAGCGGTATGCAACCGGGTGGTGATCATCAGCCATGGCAGGATCATGGCCGATGCACCCACCAGCGAAGTGCGTCTGCTGAACAAGGCCAGCCGCATCATATGGGCAGAATTTGACAAAGAGGTGGATGCTGAAAGAATAAAAGAGATAGAAGGGGTCCTGGATGTCGTAAAAGAGCCCCCTGCCGGCTACAGGATATTTACCCGGACGACACGTGACATACGGCCTGACATTTTCCGCTTTGCAGTCGAAAACAATTGTGTCCTTCTCACCCTTGAACAGCAGGAAGAAAGCCTTGAAGAGGTCTTCAGGCAGATCACCATAAAGCCGGAGACGGGAGATATTTAATAAATCCTTACCTTTGCGCATCTTCAGAAAAAACATGTTTTAAGTCAACATTCAACAGCAATGGGTTATTTATTCACTTCCGAGTCTGTGTCAGAGGGACATCCTGACAAGATAGCCGATCAAATCTCAGATGCTTTACTGGATGAATTTTTGCGGCAGGATCCGGACTCAAAGGTTGCCTGTGAAACCCTGGTGACCACTGGCCTTGTGGTCGTAAGCGGTGAGGTGCGGACCAAGGGCTGGGTGGATATCCAGCACACAGTCAGAAAAGTATTGACCGATATAGGATACACCTGTTCTGCTTATAAGTTTGAAGCGGAGTCTTGCGGTGTGATCTCTGCCATTCATGAACAGTCGCCGGATATCTATCAGGGGGTGGTTCGCGGCAAGGAAGAAGATCAGGGCGCCGGAGACCAGGGGATGATGTTTGGCTATGCTTCGAGGGAAACCGACGATTACATGCCCCTGGCCATTGAACTGGCGCATATATTGTTGCAGGAACTGGCATCCATCCGCAAAGAGGCTGTGTACATGCGCTATTTACGTCCTGACAGTAAATCACAGGTCACCGTCAGCTATGATGAAAACAACCAGCCGGTGTGCATCGACAACATTGTGATAAGTACCCAGCATGATGAGTTCGTAAAGCCCCGTAATGGCACGCCCGGGGCATTTGCTAAAGCTGAAGCCGCGATGCAGCAGCAGATCCGTAACGACATTGAAAAAATCCTGATACCGCGGGCTATCCGGGTCTTGCCCGACCGGTTGGCTCATCTTTTTGCCAATGGCTACGATTTGTTGGTAAATCCTACCGGCAAGTTTGTGATTGGTGGTCCGCACGGCGATACCGGATTGACCGGCAGGAAGATCATCGTCGACACCTATGGCGGCAAAGGTGCCCACGGCGGAGGTGCTTTCTCCGGCAAGGATGCGAGCAAGGTGGATCGGTCGGCGGCCTATGCTGCGCGCCACATCGCCAAGAACCTGGTGGCCGCCGGCATTGCCGACGAAATCCTGGTGCAGCTGGCCTACGCTATCGGTATACCGGAACCTGTTGGTGTGTATGTGAACACCTATGGCACCGCAAAAGTCAAACTCAGCGACGGGGAAATAGCAAAAAAGATCAGGGAAGTATGCGACCTGCGGCCCTACGACATCATCAAAAAATTCGGATTGCAGAACCCTGTATTCCTAAGAACCACCACTTATGGGCATTTTGGACGCACACCATTCAAAGAGGAGGTTGAGGTGAATTATCAGGACAAAACCACCATTGAGAAGACCATAGACGGCAAAGTCCGCCATTTCAAAGAGGTGGAATATTTTGCATGGGAAAAGCTGGACTGTGTCGAGGACTTCAAAAAGGCATTCCAGGAATAATAAGCTGTATCCCCCCACTGCCAGCACTGCAAGGTTTGCCACCCCCTGAAATGGGTTTTCGTACCATGCATGAGCCGTGCATCCGAAACCCATGCGGGTTTAACCGCTCAAGGATTATGGAGATGCTGCCCTTTGGAGCGCAGTTGCTCAGCACTGGCCGCGTGATTGAAAGTGTTTTCTTGCCTCAATACGGCGCAACACTTTGTCGGGCAGAAGGTAACGGGGACATTTACCCTGTGTGAGTGCTTCCCTGATTTTTGCAGAGGATATTTCCAGGAGTGGTGCATGAACCAGCGACACGTTGGGGTGGGAGAGGATGCGTGATGCCGGTTGTTCCGACCTGGGGTACACATATACCTTGACCAGTGCCAGGATCTCTTCATGGTCCTTCCATCGATCAAATGCCTCAAGGTTGTCAGAGCCAATAAGCAATACAAATTGCCTGCCGGGATGCTTTTGCTGCAATGTTTTTATGGTGTGGATGCTATAGGAAGGCGTCTTCATTTTAAGTTCAATGTCGCAGGCAATAAAGGCAGGGTTTTCTTCAATGGCCAGTTCGAGCAGTTCGAGCCGCTGTTTTTCACCCAGCATCCTTTGATCGGTTTTGAATGGGTTTTGTGGCGACAGGACAAACCACACTTCCTCAATACGGGTATACTGCACAAAATGATTGGCGATGATAAGGTGCCCCGTGTGTACCGGATTGAAAGACCCAAAAAGCAATCCGGTAACTTTTTGATCTGGATGGTTCATGATTGACGGATTATTGTCCTTTACAGATTTTCGTGCATGGAAGTGGCCCCTGGCGTTCGGCGTTCGGGTCAGTGGCGCACAACTTTTCGTGGAACAGTCTGTGCGGGGTTCCCTTTCATCCGCATTACACAATGCTGGTCTGCGGTCAATTCGACCCAAGAAAATGGTGAACTTTTTCTGTTGCTTCCCGGATGGCCCTGTCCAGCTTGTCGTTTATAACAACATGGTCAAAAAGCCTGGCATATGAAAGTTCCTGTTCTGCTTTTCCCAGTCTTTTGGCGAGGCTCTCCTCCGTTTCGGTTTTCCTGTTGACCAGCCGTTCCTTTAACGCCTTCAGCGAAGGGGGTTTCACAAAAACAGCCAGAGAGCGTTGCGGGAACTGTCCTTTGATGTTCAGTCCACCGGCCACATCCACATCGAAGACCACGTGTTTCCCCTGTTGCCATATTTTTTCCACTTCGCTGCAGAGTGTACCGTAATAGCTCCCGGGATAAACCTCCTCCCATTCAAGGAAGGCACCTTCGTGAATTTTCCGGCGAAAGGCTTCCGGTGAAAGAAAATGGTAATCCACGCCATCTTTTTCGCCCGGCCTCATGGGGCGGCTGCATGCCGAAACAGAAAAAGCCAGTTGCGGTATGTGCTGAAGCACCCCTTTTACAAGACTTGTCTTTCCGGCACCCGAAGGAGCAGAGAAGATCACCAGTTTGCCACCTTGCATATCATAAAATATTCATCAATTGTTCCTTGATCTTTTCAAGCTCGTCCTTCATCTCAACCACCACTTTCTGTATTTCAGCATCATTGGCTTTGCTGCCAATGGTGTTGATCTCACGGCCGATCTCCTGGGAGATAAAACCCAGCTTTTTGCCGCCGGATATAGTTTCCGACATTGTATCTGTGAAGTAGGCCAGGTGTTTCCTTAACCGTACAACCTCTTCTGTAAGGTCGAGCTTCTCAAGGTAGTATAGCATCTCCTGCTCAAAGCGGCCCGGGTCAGGCGAGGGAAGGTCTTTCAATGACTCCAGGCTTTTCAGCAACCTTTCCCTGAGGGATTCGATACGCGTTTTCTCCAGGGCCGGAAGGGCATCCAGCAACACCGAGATGTTGTGAATACGGAGCTTCAGGTCCTTTTCCAGGTGGGCGCCTTCCGACAGTCGATGTTCGTCACATTGCAGCAGTGCCGCTATAACCCCCTGCATCAGTGTTTCCCACTCATTGTCACCAAGGCTTTGCTCCTCCTGCTGTACCACCTCCGGAAGACGAAGGATGGCGGGAATCAAATGGTCTGATACAGAAGCACCCGCCCGGGCAGCAAAATCCTTGAGCTCTTCGTAATACTTATCCATCAGCGACCGGTTCAACGCATACATGTTTGCGTTGCTCTCGCTGTCAACGGAAATGCTCAACTCGGTTTTCCCGCGGCACAGATGCCGTCCGATCAGTGAACGGATCTCCTGCTCCTTGCTCTTGAAAAGGCCAGGGACCTTCAAATTGATATCAAGGGTCTTGCCGTTGAGGCTTTTCACCTCAATGCTGACCGACATGTCGGGAAGCTGGCATTGCGACTTGCCATAGCCTGTCATGGATTTGATCATAAGCTTTAACGATGTTCAAAGGTTGTTGCCGGTTTGTTGCACCAGCTTGTCTTCCCCTTATGCAAAGTCCGGGATGCAGCACTGCAGATATCTGCCTTCATTGCTTCGGTTCTGGTACCACCAGATTTTGCTGGCCTGACAATTCGTGGTCCGGGGTCTTTCAGGGAGATCAATCACTGACGATCTGACCGGCCAGGTGTTTTCACCCCTGTTTTTTTACAAATATACATGAATTTTTTTCATTCGAAATTACACACAGACGAATGAAAAAAAATCATGTGAAAGCGAAGCGGTTCCTCCTGTACACCAGCATTTTGTATATTTTTTTACAAAATGATGGTGTTTTTTTACAGGAGAAATATACATGAATTTTTTTCATGTGAAATTACACACAGACGAATGAAAAAAAATCATGTGAAAGCGAAGCGGTTCCTCCTGTACACCAGCATTTTGTATATTGTTTTTTACAAAATGATGGTGTTTTTTTTACAGGAGAAATATAGCACAATTGACCGGCCGAAAACATATATTGGCTTTATTGAATACGATTTTATTGATTAATTTTGGAGTCGTATGAATCGTTTTTTCATTCATTATGCACTCATTTTGTTGCTGGGAATGTTCTCCTCCAACCTCAGCGCACAGGTGTTTCGTGGCGGAATGAAGGCAGGTCTCACTGCCAGTGAGGTATCTGGTGATGATGCCGGTGGCCCTGATAAAATGGGCTGGTTTGCATCGGTGTTCACCAATATGGATGTGCTTCCCCACGTCCGGCTGCAGCTGGAGCTGATGTATACCCAGAAAGGGAGCAGGGTGTACCACGACCCCTGGGATGAAGATCCCAACAACCAGAATGCCGGATCTGCATGGGATAACAAGTTCAATGGAGGCGATCCCATTGACCCTGTCGATGAATACCGCGATTATAAATTTTATCTGCACTACGTGGAAATCCCTTTACTGGTACAATTTGACTTTTTCACCATTACCCGTCTGCCTTATGTGGAGATGTTAAGTGGGGAGTTTGGCCTCTCAGGCTCAACGGTGGTAGGACATTACGAAGAAAAAAGAGGGAAAGACCTGACGGATGTCATGGCGTCGCTCAGGCCATTCAGGGCTGCTGAGTTGAATGTCATGGCCGGGCTTTATTTTCCGATTACCGACGGACTGCAGTTTCAAATGCGGTATTCGCAAGGGGTGACCCCGCTCAGGACACGCTATTCGCGCGATCAGGTGACATGTGCTAATTTTCTGGAGTGCTACAGGAAACGCCACCAGTTCAATACCGTTTGGAGCTTTGGCCTCTCGTATACATTCTTTATCAGGGAATGATCGACATGTCTCTGATCATCCCCCAATGTTTTTATGCCATCCAATCGTTGTGCTTTGCGACATCCTGAATGCATGACATCAAAAGGTGATCACACCGGATAACAAAAAATATTCCATGCAAACTGTTCAGAGGCTCACAGAGAACTTCTCCGGATCAATCACTTCAGGGCTTCATCTGTAGACATTTCGGTTTCATCTATATATATCGTATCATCGAATTGTTAATTACTCGTTGAAAACTTTTTTTAAAAACAGGCTCGCAGCAAAAGAAAATATTCTATTTTTAACAAAATTTATTATTGTCTAAAGGCTCATTTCATATGAAACGAGTGCCTGTACCTTTCTCCTGGTATCACGGATCCATTTTGTCGCCCATAATTTGCACAATGGCTGTTTACAGGAGGGGTAGGTTCTCTTTTGCATGAACCGAGTCACAGGCTTCGGCCGATGCTGCCATTGTAAAAATTATTAGATGCCGGGTTCTTTAAGACCGATTGATGTTTTTGTTTGAAAGCTAATTTTTATTCCATTATTTTTTTATTCACTCTATTCATTCATTTCATTAACCAAAAACAAAACAAGATGAGAAACTGCAATTTATTTTTGAGTTTGCTTGCTGCATTTGTCCTTTTGCTGGGGTCGAATGCAGTTTTTGCACAGGGGGTCACCACCTCTGCCATTGAAGGCACCGTGATGACCTACGACAACGAACCGCTCGCCAATGCGAACGTTGTGGCTGTGCATGTTCCGTCGGGCACGCGCTACGGTACGGTAACGCGTGAGGATGGCCGTTTCAACCTGCCCAATGTTCGTACAGGCGGGCCATATACCGTCACAGCATCTTACGTCGGTTACGACAGTGATGAGATTGTTGACCTGCGGCTTGCGCTGGGGGAGAGCAGGACACTGTTGTTTATGTTGGTTGAAACGGGAATGGTCCTTGACGAAGTGATTGTCGTAGGGGTCTTGGATCCTGTGATGAACGCTGACAGGACAGGGGCTTCGACGAACCTCACTTCCGACAACATTAACCAGATGCCTACCATTTCCCGTACCATTGAGGATTTTACAAGGATGAGCCCGTTGAGCAATGGTTCCAGTTTTGCCGGACGCGACAACCGTTTCAACAACTATACCATTGACGGGAACATCTACAACAACAACTTCGGCCTTGGCTCCGCACAGTTTGCCGGATCCAACCCCATCAGCATGGATGCCATCGAAGAGATACAGATCAACATTGCCCCCTTCGATGTTCGCCAGGGTGGTTTTACCGGCGCCAACGTGAACGCAATTACAAAAAGTGGCACCAACATGTTCCGTGGCGGTGTCTATACCTATTACCGCGATGAAACATTCACCGGAGACAAAATCGGAGATGTAACTTTTGACCTGGATGAGGCGTTTACAAGGATCTTTGGTGCAAGTGTCGGTGGCCCCATCATCCGCGACCGGCTGTTCTTTTTCGTGAGTGTGGAGCAGGAAGACAGGTCTGCACCCGGTGACAGCCGACTGGCCGCAAGGCCCGGGCTGGAACCCGACGGCCAGACCGTTTCCAGGGTTACGGCAGACAGGGCAGATTTTGTCCGGGAACAGATGATGGATATCTATGGCTACGAAACCGGAGCATACGAAGGGTATTCCTTTGGCAACGAAGGCATGAGGCTCAACTTCCGCCTCGACTACAACATCAACCCCAACCATCGTGCCTCTCTCCGGTATAACCGGTACGAAGCGTTCCGCGATGTGAACATCAACGGCAACAGCGTCAGGAATGTTACCCGCTACCGCAACACATTCAGGACAGGCGTTGAAGCCCTTACCTTCAGGAACGCCAATTACTCCATCGACAACAACGTGAACTCCCTGGTGGCTGAATTGAACTCCGTGTTTGGCACCCGTTTTGCCAACAACCTCAACATTGGCTTTACCTCCATAGAAGACCCCAAACGCAACGTGCCCGGCGGAGGCGTATTCCCCTTCGTTGAAGTGATGGAATGGGACGGTCCAAAACCAGGCGACGTGGACGAAGATGGCAACCCCATGGATCTTGGAACGCCTCTGTACTATTTTGCCCTTGGCAATGAACTGTATACCGTAGGGAACCTCCTGGCCAACGATATTTTAAATATCACCAACAACTTCTCCATGTTCCTGGGAAGACATACCCTCACAGCCGGGGTGAACCTTGAGTATATGACATTCGATAACGCATTCAACCCCAATGCACATACCTTTTACAGGTTTAACTCTTACCAGAACTTCCTCGATGTGGTGATCAACCAGGAGCCTGGTGCGGTACCTGATGGATTCGCCACCAGCTATTCTTACGAGGGACCTGAAGACCTGCCCATGGATGCGACTGCTTTCGGACAGTTTGGTGTCTATTTTCAGGACAAATTTCAGGTAAACAATGACCTGGTGGTTACTGCAGGCTTGCGTGTGGACTTCCCCTTCTTCCCCATCGACCTGCCCAACAACCCGAGATATGACGAAATCTTTGCAGATGCTTCCCAGCATTTTACAGATCCGAGCGATCCCAACAACAAGATCGCACCCGATGTCAGTGTTTTGCCGGGGACAAAACCCTTGATATCGCCCCGCCTATCGTTCAACTATGACGTACTTGGCGACAACAGTCTGCGTCTGCGTGGCGGTAGTGGCTTTTTCTCCGGTCGTATCCCCTTCGTCTGGATCTCAAACCAGGTGTCGGCAAATGGTGTAACACGCGGTCTTACCGGTTGGGACAGATGGTCTTTGCGTGAAGATGAGGATGGCAATGAGTACTGGCACGAGAATGAGTGGGGTGTTGACGGAAGGCCTTCATGGCAGGGATTTCAACCTGACCCCGCTGTTTACAAACCCAGTGGGGACGACCTGGAAGCTCAGGTGTCAAGAGATATCAACATCACCGACCCCGACTTCAGGTTCCCACAGGTGTGGCGTACCAACATCGCTGCCGATTACAGGCTTCCGCATGACTTCATCGGAACCCTGGAAGGTATTTTCTCCAAAGACTTCAACAGTCCGCTGGCACAGAACATCAACCTGAACGAGCCCGCAGGGACTTTCAGCGGGGTGGATCAAAGGCCATACTTTACCAGCTACGAAGAGAATCCAAACTTCAACGAGGTGATGATGCTTACCAACACCAACAAAGGTTACTATTGGTCAATAACCGCCCAGGTTCAGAAAGATTTCGGAAATGGTGTGTACGCCAGTTTGGCCTATACGCGTGGCTCCAGTCGCGACTATGGCCTGATCGGCGGGTCACAGGCAGCATCGCTCTGGCCTGACGTTGTCAAAGAGGACCGTAACAACCCGGAAATGGGCTACAGCCGTTTCGACCAACCCAACCGCATTGTTGCATATCTGTCCTATAATACCAGCCGGATCACCGATAAATATCCGACCACAATATCGATCTATTATACCGGTGGCGAAGGCGGAAGATTCAGCTATGTCTACTCTGGCAACTTTGGCGACAGGGCCCAGCGGCTAATGTACATCCCCAATGATGCCAGCGAGATCAACCTGCTGCCGATCACCGACGACGATGGCAATGTGGCCTTCTCGCCTGAGCAGCAGTGGAACATCCTGAATGACTATATTGAGCAGGATGACTACCTGAAAAACAACCGCGGCTCGATCGCCGAACGCAATGGCGCACTGCTGCCATGGTTGCACCGTTTTGACCTGCGTATAGCACAGGATATCGCCATCCCCTATTTGCCTGCATCCCATAAAATACAAATTACCGCCGACATCCTGAATGTGGGCAACATGATCAACAGTGAATGGGGCGTTAGCGAAACCGTATGGCAAAGAGCCCTGTTGAACTACGCCGGCAGAAATACGGATACCAACGAACCTGAATACCGGGTCAACACCCTGAGTGGTACCGAAGGGCTACCAACAGAAACCTACAGGAGGATCATCAACATCAACCAAACCTGGAGGGCACAGATCGGGATCCGTTATATCTTCTAAAAAGATCGCCGGATGCCAAACAAAAATCCGCTCCCATTCGTCGGGAGCGGATTTTTTTTGATGCATTCCCTGTACCGGTTTGTATCGTCCTGATATTGTTTTCAGACCTCTCTTTTATTATCCGGCAGCCTGGTCTCCGCAATCCGCAGGTCTTGTCTATGCCTCCTTTACCTTTATCTCATACATCATCTCAATCATTTGCTTGTAGATATATGAGACGCCACAGTATTTCTCGCGCGAGAGTTCAACTGCTTTTTCAAGCTTGTCAATGGGCAGGCCCCTGCCGGTAAACTCGAATACTACCCGCATGCTGTTGTAATGTTTTGGGGGTTCATCAGATGTTTCGCCTTCGACACGAATGTCCAGGCCTTCAACATTGACCCGCATTTTCTTTAGAATGCCCACCACATCCATGCCTGTGCATCCGGCCAATGCCGCAAGCATCAATGGTTTGGGGCGCGGCCCTTTGTTTTTACCCCCCGCTTCTTCGGGCGCATCCATGATCAGGCTGTGGCCATTTACCTCGGATTCAAAAACCATGTCGCCTTTCCAACTGGTATGTACTGTGTGTTTCATGGTGATGGGTTTTTAATGGTGAACAGTTTTCTGGTAAACAGGAAAACCCTGCGAATTGTTTATATTTTTTCTGCCGCAACGCGACACCGGTTTTGCCGGTAGCAAAAAAAAATTGTACTTTTGCAGCGGAGAGATGGCAGAGTGGTCGATTGCGGCGGTCTTGAAAACCGTTGAGGTGTAACAGCCTCCGGGGGTTCGAATCCCTCTCTCTCCGCAACTTCCTTAAAATCAAGCTGACAGCCACATCGTGGCTGTTTTTTCTCACAAACGCTTATGGCCGCCCCGACAATCGCCGTAGTGATACTCAACTGGAACGGAAAACAGCTACTGGAGCGTTTCTTGCCCGGCACTATTAAGAATACGCCGCCCGGTGTGGAGATCATCGTGGCGGATAACGCCTCAAAAGACAATTCGCTGGAAACCCTTAAGGAAAAATTCCCTGCGGTCCGGACCATCGCCCTGGATAAAAATTATGGTTTTGCCGGTGGATACAACAGGGCTCTGCAGCAGGTGGAGGCCGATTATTATGTGCTGCTGAACTCGGATATGGAAGTCACCGAAGAGTGGATAGAGCCCTGCATCCGATTGCTGGAATCGAATGCAGGGGTGGCTGCATGCCAACCCAAGGTACGCTCATTGAATACGCCGGGTTATTTTGAATATGCGGGTGCTGCGGGTGGTTTTGTTGACCATATGGGGTTCCCTTTTTGCCGTGGGCGTATATTTTTTACCATAGAGAAAGACAACGGCCAGTATGATGATCCCCGTGAGATCTTTTGGGCTACCGGTGCTTCAATGTTCATAAGGGCGACAACGTTTCATGAGGCCGGGGGGTTTGATGAGCGTTTTTTTGCTCACATGGAAGAGATAGACCTTTGCTGGCGACTGCAAAATTTAGGCTATCGCATCATGGCTTGTCCCCCGTCAGTGGTCTTACACCTTGGCGGCGGATCACTGCCTGCTTCAAGTCCGCAGAAAACCTATTTGAACTTTCGCAACAGCCTGTGGATGCTTGCAAAAAATGTTCCGGGCTGGTATTTCTATCGGCGGATCGTGGTGCGGCTCGCCCTCGACGGGATTGCTGCCGCCAAATTCCTGTTGCAGGGCCAGTTCAGAGATTGTTGGGCTGTTATGAAGGCACACATGACCTTTGTCCGCAGCTTCAGGATGATGCGCAAGGAAAGCCGCCGGCTACCCGAAGCACTGCCCCCAATGTTGTACAGAAAGAGTATCGTGATCGATTATTTCCTGCGGGGGAAAAAGAACTTCTCCGACCTGCGCCTGAAAGCCTCCAGGGCCAACAAATAGCTGCCGGCGCCAAAACCGGAGATGCTCCCGATACAGTGTGCTGCAATATGGGAATGGTGACGGAAGGGCTCCCGCGAGAAAATATTGGTGATGTGTACCTCAACCACCGGGACATCAACCGCCGCTATCGCATCACCAATAGCTACCGATGTGTGGGTGTATCCCCCCGCATTCAGAATCACCCCGTCATACCTCCCATCTGCCTCCTGAATGCCCTGAATGAGCTCTCCCTCCAGGTTGCTTTGCAGGTGATCCATGGTGATGCCAGGGTGTAAGGCACGCAAATCTGCCAGGATCTCTTCAAATGATACGCTTCCGTAAACATCCGGCTGGCGCTTGCCTGTCAGGTTGAGGTTTGGTCCGTTGATGATCAGTAAGTGCATGGCTTTTTTCTGCAAAATACGAAATTTGTGTTTAAAATGACTAAAGGACGAAAGGACAAAAAGTCGAAAGGACAAAAAGTCAGGGTATTCGGTGTGTTAAGGGGTTATGGTGTTTGAGGGTTGTAGGGACAGGGCTTGACCTGTCCGAATCATTTGTGTGCTGATAGATGGCGGAAGAACGATGGAACGAAGCTTTTGGCTGTTAGCTATTGGCTTTTAAACTTTTAAACCCTTCAACCCTTAAACTTTTAAACCATTCAACCCATAAACCTTTAAACCCTTAAACTTTTAAACCCTTCAACCTCTTTGACCTTTTGACAAATGATAAACATTAATAAACAAGCGACGACCGGGTGAAAGACCTTGAGATTTT